>NZ_CAXSLG010000001.1:0-467243 GCF_964238185.1 Lachnoclostridium sp. Marseille-P6806 | reverse complement strand
TGGTTCCTCTGGCTCTTCATCACGAGGTCCGGCAGTGTCTGCTTCCGGAATCTGGCAGAACGAGGGCGGCAGATGGAGATATCGCCGCGCAGACGGCAGCTATGAGACGAACAGCTGGAGTCTGATTCAGAATACGTGGTATTGCTTTGATGCAGAGGGCTATATGAGAACAGGCTGGTATTTTGAGACAAAGGATCAGCACTGGTATTATCTGCTTCCAAGTGGTGCTATGGCAACAGGCTGGCGGAATATTGATGGCAAGTGGTACTTCCTCAATGACATTACCCGTGGAAATACTGGCTGGACCCGCCAGGAGTCTGCATGGACTGTGAATCAGCAGCAGAACCCAGGAATGCCTCAGGGAGCGCTGTATCAGTCAGGTATGACGCCGGACGGCTATCAGGTAGACAGCCAGGGTGTCTGGGTACAGAAATAAGAGATAGGGCTTTGAAATTGCAGCAGCCTCTCCGGAAAGAAGAACTCTGGAGAGGCTGCTGCCTGTTTCATAACTACAGGCGAATCGAGAAAACTATCTGTCAGCAGAAGAAAAACAGAAAATATGTTTTATAATAGCGTGACTTTCATGACTTTCAGACAATCTTTCAGAAAAAATTCGCCTGTCGCATACAAAAGTAGCTGGACAAAAGACACTTGCTTGTGCTATACTTAGTGAAATCAAAAAAGGTGACTAGTTTTACAGGAGATCCGACGGATGTGTTATTTTTTTGCCAAATTTGATTTCTGTATGCTCGCAGGAGTATATTGAAATAAATACAGACACTTATAAGGAGGAGAAAAATGAAAAAGCGTTTCTTAAGTCTGACAATGGCAGCGGCAATGGTATTGTCTCTGGCAGGCTGTCGCGGCGCAGAGCCGGCAGCAACAACAGCAGCACCGGCGACTGAGGCAGCAACTACTGCAGCAGCAGGGGAATCAGCAGAGGGAGCTGAGACCAAAGCAGAGGAGCAGAAAGAGGCTGAGCCTTTTAAGATTGGTATTCTTACCGGTACAGCATCTCAGGGTGATGAGGAGATTACTCAGGCCAACAAGATGAAAGAGAAGTACGGTGACATGATTGTTACCGCTACCTATCCGGATAACTTTACCACTGAAACCGAGACTCTGATTTCCAATGCAGTAGCAATGGCTTCTGATCCAGAGGTTAAGGCAATTGTTTGGTGTCAGGCAGTTCCGGGAACCGCAGCTGCAATCGACAAAGTACGTGAGACCCGTCCTGACATGATCTTCATTGCAGGTACTCCTGGTGAGGACCCGGGCGTTATTAACCCGAAGGCTGATATCGTTCTGCAGGTTGACGAGCCTGGATGCGGTACTGTGATTCCGCCGCAGGCAAAGGCGCAGGGTGCAAAGACTCTGATTCACTACTCTTTCCCGCGTCACATGAGCTACGCTCTGATCGTTGCACGTCACGAGAACATGAAGAAGTACTGTGAAGAGAACGGTATCGAGATGGTTGACGTCACCGCTCCGGACCCGACCGGTGACTCTGGTATTACCGGTGCTCAGCAGTTCATCCTGGAGGATGTTCCGCGTCAGATCGAGAAGTACGGCAAGGACACTGTATTCTTCACCACCAACTGTGGTATGCAGGAGCCGCTGATTCGTTCCGTATTTGAGAACGGCGCTATCTACAGCTTACAGTGCTGTCCGTCTCCGTTCCACGCATTCCCGGCAGCTCTTAATATCGACATGGCTGGTCATGAGGCTGATGTAACCTACATGATGGAGCAGTTGCAGGCCAAGGTTGACGAGTACAACATGGGCGGACGTGTTTCCACCTGGGGCGTTCCCTGTAATATGCTGTTCGTAAATGCAGGCGTTGAGTATGCAAAGAAGGTTCTGGAAGGCGAGACCAATGGTGTGGTTCTGGACGAGCAGGTTCTGCGTGACACCATTCAGGAATGTGCAGAGCAGTATACTCCGGATGCAAAGATGACCATTGCTCACTATGTAGATGACAGTGGCAATGCTAAGGACAATCATTTCCTGGTTATGTCTGATTTTGTTACTTTTGAATAAAGAACGGCTGAAACCATATTAATTCAGGAGCAACAGGGTTTCGCCAACAGACGCATTACGGCGAAAGTTGGCGGAACCTTTTCCTGTATACAGAACGGTTGAAAGGGACGGCGGTTCTGTACAGGAGATGCTTTCTGTAAAGAAAAAGCGTTTCGCCTGATGGGGAGTGCAGAGAGGAACTCTTTTTCCTTACAGGAAGTGCCCTGTGAGACTTATAACAAATGAATGTAGAAAGAGGTTATTGAATTGGAGAACACGAACGAAATCTATGTCCTTAAAATGGACAACATTGCCAAAGAATATTACGGCAACCGTGTTTTAAAAGGAGTAAACCTGCATATTCGTCCCGGCGAGATTCATGCGCTGATGGGAGAGAACGGAGCAGGAAAATCCACACTGATGAATATCCTGTTTGGTATGCCTGTGATTCACAATACGGGAGGATATGAGGGAACGATTCAGGTAGGTGGCGAGGATGTAGTCATCGATACCCCCTTAAAGGCCATGGAGCTGGGCATCGGTATGGTGCATCAGGAATTTATGCTGATTCCGGGATTTACTGTTACAGAGAATATTAAGGTTGGACGTGAAATCAGTACGCCGAACCTGGCAAGCCGTCTTTTTGGCAAATCCATGGAAACCCTGGATACAAAGGCCATGAGAAAGGATGCCAAGAAGGCGTTAAAGACCATAGGACTTCAGATTGAGGACTATGTGAAGGTGGCAGGTCTTCCAGTAGGATATATGCAGTTTATTGAGATTGCCCGTGAGCTGGATAAGACTGGTATTCGGATTCTGGTATTCGACGAGCCGACAGCAGTTCTGACAGAGTCTGAGGCAGATCGTCTTCTGGAAGCCATGCGGGTGATTTCATCCCAGGGCATTGCTATTATTTTCATTACTCACCGTTTGGACGAGGTTATGGCAGTGGCGGACGGTATGACCATTCTTCGAGATGGCGAGTTCGTTGCAAGAAAAGAGATTAAAGATACCAACGTAGTTGAGATTGCAGAGCTGATGATTGGCCGTAAGGTAGAGAAGCTGGTAGATGAAAGCTCTGAGCCGGATACCCGTAAGATCAGTGACAAGGAGATTGCTGTAAGTCTTCGCAACTACAAGGTAGATATGCCTGGCGAGCAGGTAAAAGGAATTGACCTGGATATCCGGAAAGGTGAGATTTTCGGTATTGGCGGCCTGGCAGGACAGGGTAAGCTGGGAATTCCCAATGGAATCATGGGGCTGTACAAGGCATCTGGCGAGGTCAGGATCAACGGCGAGCTTCTGAATCTGGATAAGCTGGGCGATGCCCTGGAACACAAGGTTGCCTTTGTTTCTGAGGATCGTCGGGGCGTAGGTCTTCTGCTGGATGAAAGCATTGAGCAGAATATTATCTTCTCCGCCATGTACACCAATGGCAAGTTCTTAAAGAAAATCGGCTGGATGCATCTTTACGATTCTGCAGCAGCCAAGGCTCATGCAGAAAATATGGTAAAGACCCTGGATATTCGCTGTACTGGAATTCGTCAGGCAGCAGGAAGGCTGTCAGGCGGAAATCAGCAGAAGGTGTGTCTGGCTCGTGCGCTGACTCTGGAGCCGGATATTCTGTTTGTATCAGAGCCGACCCGTGGTATTGATATCGGTGCGAAAAAGCTGGTGCTGGAGTACCTGACAAAGCTGAACCGGGAAACCGGATTAACAGTAATTATTGTTTCCTCTGAATTAGTAGAACTGCGGTCCATTTCTGACCGGATAGGCATCGTTTCTGACGGAAAGCTGGCATGTATCCTGTCTCCGGATGATTCAGATGCAAACTTTGGACTGGCAATGTCCGGAGCATGGAAAGGAGGTCAGAACAATGGATAATCCATTAAAAAAGATGATAAATAAATTCGGCCTGCCGCGTATTATTATTGCAGGATTCTTTATTCTGCTGGTTATCGGGGCATCAGCCTTTCAGATGAATATGCCGCAGTTTTTCGGTGATATCCTTCGCCGCTGGGGTATGTTTGGAATTCTGGCCCTGGCTATGGTGCCTGCGGTTCAGTGCGGAATTGGCCTGAACTTTGGTATCTCCATGGGTATCGTAGGAGGCCTGCTGGGCGGTATTATTGTCATTCAGCTGAATATTGCACAGAATCCGTCTCTGGTAGCCATTCATCCGCTGTTTGCAGCCTGGGTGGCAATTCTGGTGGCAATTCTGATTGGTGTGGTTCTGGCTACGGGAATCGGCTATCTTTATGGACTGCTGTTAAACCGGGTAAAGGGCTCTGAGATGACAGTTACCACTTATGTGGGATTCTCTGTTATCGCATTTATGAATATGGTCTGGATGCTGCTTCCTTTTGATAATGGTGAGCTGATCTGGCCCAATGCCGGTAAAGGTATGCGTAATACCATTTCTCTGGCATCTTCTTTCAGTGAGGTTATGAATAAGACAATGGCTTTCGGAATGGGTGATTTCCTGTTCCCGACCGGTCTTTTGCTGTTCTTCTTCCTGATGTGCTTCCTGGTATGGCTGTTTATGCGGTCCAAAACCGGTATGGCAATGACTGCTGCAGGCGCCAATCCCATGTTTGCCAAAGCAGCAGGAATCAATGTAAATAAGATGCGCCTGATTGGAACCACCATTTCCACAGTGCTGGCGGCAGTCGGTATTCTGGTGTACGCGCAGGGCTTCGGCTTTATGCAGCTGTATAACGGACCGATGATGATGGGCTTTACCTCTGTAGCCGCAGTGCTGATTGGCGGTGCAACACCGAAGAGGGCATTGATTGTTCATGTACTGATTGGTACATTCCTGTTCCAGGGTATCATGACGCTGGGACTTCCGGTTGTAAACCAGATTATTCCGGAAGGAAACCTGTCCGAGGTTATGCGTATGATTATTTCCAACGGTATTATTATCTACGCTCTGACTCAGGCAAAGGGAGGTGACGGCCGTGAATAAGAAGCTGAAGGATATTCTGTTTCAGAATAAAGTAGTAATTCTGTTTATATTATTGTGTGTAGGCGCAACCATTGCATCAAAGCAGCCGCTGACTTTTGTTATTCCGGAGCTGTTTACTCGAATTGCGCGTAACTCATTTATTGTACTTTCCCTGATTATTCCGGTTATTGCCGGCATGGGACTGAACTTTGGTATTGTTATCGGAGCCATGTCTGCGCAGATTGCTCTGTTTCTGACAACATACTGGGGTCTGACCGGTTTCGGCGGATTTCTGGTGACGGCAGCTCTGGCAACTCCGTTCTCTGTTCTTTTTGGTTATCTGGTAGGTAAGCTGTTTAACCATATGAAGGGCAGCGAGATGATCGGCGGTCTGGTGCTGGGATATTTTGCAGAAGGAATTTATCAGTTTATTTTCCTGTTTGTATTCGGCGGTATTATTCCTATGGTAAATACCAAGCTGATGATTCCTACAGGTGTTGGTGTTAAGAATACCATTGACTTAAAGGATACCGTAAAATATGCTCTGGACAATGTTCCCATGCTGACGATTCTGGAGGTTGGTTTCTATCTGTTCCTGATTGGAACGGTTTGCTCCCTGGCCTTTAAGCTGGCTAAGAAGCAGGAGAACAACTGGAAGAAAACAGGAAGCACGGTGGCAGCAGCAGTTGTGATTTATGGAATCAGCTTTATTGGTCCGGTTGAGCGGTTCTTATCTGCTGACCGTCTGCTTCTGCTTTCTGCAGTGGAGCTTTGCTGTCTCCTGACTGTGATTGTTCAGGCAGCGCAGTTTGTAAAAGCAAAGCTGGCGGCCAAATCTGAGGAAGGCGGCGAGCCGTTTAATACCAAAAAAGCTCTTGGATATATCGCGGCAGCAGCAGTCGTATATGGTCTGACCTATATTCCGGCCCTGTACAAGGTGCTGATTATGGTGAAGCTTCCGGTTATGACTTACCTGTGTATTGCAGCTCTCTGCGTATTTAACAATGTTCTTCTGAAGACCCGTCTGGGCCAGAATATGAGAACGGTAGGTCAGAGCCGTGCCGTGGCAAACGCTTCCGGTATCAACGTAGACAGAACCCGTATCATTGCCATGATTTTCTCAACGGTATTGGCGAGCTGGGGACAGCTGATCTTCCTGCAGAATGTGGGAACCCTGTCCACCTACGGCGCTCATACTCAGGTGGGACAGTTTGCGATTGCAGCTCTTCTGGTAGGAGGCGCTTCTGTACAGAAGGCTACCAATAAGCAGGCTCTGCTGGGTATTGTCCTGTTCCATACACTGTTTATCGTATCTCCGCTGGCTGGTAAGGAGCTGTTCGGCGATCCGGTCATCGGTGAGTATTTCCGTGTATTCGTATCCTATGGCGTTATCGCTATGGCACTGGCTATGCATGCCTGGAAAAAGGCAGTTAAGCCGACTGAGGAGTCTGAAGAGAAGGAAGAAAATAATGAGGGAGTACATCCCATGGCAGGCTGATAAAAAAGACCTGTATCAAGAAAGGCCGGAGTCGGAAGACTTCGGCTTTTCTTTTCGCCAGTTTTACTTGCGCATGAGCGGGAACAGGAGTAGAATAGAAGCAGTAATACAGCTGCTACGGCTAATCTGAAGAAGGAAGGTACAAGACATGAAAGATGTAAATTGCGCATACTGTATGCAGGGAGATTTGGTTGCAAAGTTCGCTTACCCTATCTGTAAGATGGATACAGGCTTTCTGTATGTATTTAAGGAGCAGAGTCATCCGGGACGTCTGATTCTGGCTCATGACAAGCATATCAGCGAGATGATTGAACTGACGGACGAGGAGAGAAATGCATTTTTTGCAGATGTGGCAAAAGCTGCCCGCGCCATTCACAAGGTTTACCATCCTAAGAAAGTAAACTACGGCGCTTACGGAGATACCGGCTGCCATCTGCATATGCATCTTGTTCCCAAGTATGAGGGTGAATTCGAGTATGGCGGAACCTTTGAGATGAATCCGGGAAGAGTCGTATTTGACGATGCCCAGTGCGAAGAGATTGCGGAGAAGATTCGTCAGGCTCTGTAAAACGGTTATAATTATGAAAAATAAAAATTCGTCGGAGAAACGAAGCTGTGCGTATAAAAGCACCTCTTTGTCTCTCCGGCGAATTTGTCTTTCGGATGTTCCGAAAGAAAGGAAGTGTAGAAATAGGCAAATCGTTAATCCATAATAGAGATTTTCAGAGCTGCCCGGCGGTAGAATTTCCAGAAGATGATGGCTGGAATACCTGCGACAAGAGCCAGGGTGGAAACGCCTCCGATTACTCCATATAAAATAGTAATCATCCAGATTAAAATACTGTTCATAAGACAAAATCTCCTCTCTCAAAATATGGATTTATGTGAATGAAATATCGGCAATCACTGTTTTGTATTTTAGACGGTAATCCCTCAGATGAAAATAGGTTTTCCGGACTCTTAACGGAACCTGTATGATTTGTTGACAAAAATCATATAATCAGAGAGGAACCTTAACAGAATTTTGATATATGGCCTGGAAAAGGAAAAAACTATCGGTGTACCTGAAAAATTTTGTGATTTAAAAAGTGTAAAATCCATAAACTTTCTGGATTTCTATGGAAAATTAACAAAATAATATGGACAGGATTGGTGATAATAATGATAAATTTGTGACAATCTTTAAAGTGTTGTACAATCTGAATGTTATTTTTACGAAATTCCTATGAATAATGGACAAAATAAAAAGTATTGGGTATAATAGTAGGTACATGCAAAAATACAGAGAAGGGTGGACAGTGATGCATTACAAAAAAAGTGTATTTCGGAGCCTTGCGATGATAACGCAGCTTGGCCTGTGCGTAATCACACCTGTCTTTCTGTGTGTTTTCATTGGATATCAGGTGGACTCCCATCTGGGGGGAAGTGTGATGATTCCAATGGTGATTCTCGGTGTGCTGTCAGGGGGACGGTGTGCCTGGGGGATGGCAAAGCGGACTCTGGAACAGGAGAAGAAGGAGGACGAACGCATCCGAAAGGAGAGCAGAGCTCTGACATCAAGAACGGGAATCAGCAAGCCAAAGCAGTCCAGCCGTATTTTTGCGGCAGGACAGTCGGAGGAACCGAAGAATAGAATGAAGGAGGCAGACGAAAGATGATATGGCTTAGCAGACCAACAAAACGGCTGCTTCTGGAGATGTCTGTAGGAGTGATCCTGTGGAATGTGATTCTGGCGGTTCTGGCAGTCCTGTTTCTTCCCGGATTTTCCTATCCGGTAGTTCCGGTAATTCTGGGGCTTATAGTGGGAGCGGCAGGTGCCATGATGATGCTGGTTCATATGGCTGTCATAACAGAGCGGGCCCTGGACAGTCAGAGTGAAAACTACGCCAGCAAGCTTACTGTGGCTCAGAACCTTCTCCGGAAGGTAATGTTTGTAGCTGCCCTGTTTTTCTTCTGGCGTGTGCTGAAGATTGACCTGCTGGCAGCGGTGCTGGGAGCCATGGGAATGAAGGCGGGAGCTTATCTGCAGCCGCTGGTCCGCAAAATATCGGGATATCAGGAGGAGCCTGCAAAAGCCATTCTGGAGGAGCTGGAAGAGCCGTCAGAGACGGAGAATCAGAAGTATCCGGGAGCAGTTTAGTTCAGGCAGCTCTGAAAAACCGGTAGAAAAGTATTGGAATACAGAAGAAAGGAGGACAGTGTATGAGAATAGGAATGGGAATGCTGATGTCCAATGAACCTGACTTTATGATACATGGCGTTTTTGAGTATCATATGTTCGGACAGGATTTTTGGATTACAACAACCACCATTGGAATGTGGATTGTCTCTGCTTTAATTCTGCTGATTGCATTTCTGGCAAACCGGACCCTGAAAAAGGCAACGGATGAACCGGGGATGTTCCAGAATGCGCTGGAGATGGCCTATGAAGCCCTTGCCAATATGGCTGGCGGTATTCTGGGCGGCAATGCAAGAAGGTTTATCAACTATATTGGTACGATTTTCCTGTTTATTTTGTTTTGCAACCTGAGCGGTATGCTGGGACTTCGTGCGCCCACTGCAGACTATGGCGTTACATTTCTGCTTGGTATGGTCACCTTCTTCATTGTGAACTACCAGGGAATCAAAAACCGCGGCATGCGTCATTTCACAAGCCTGTTTGAGCCTACGCCTATTTTGTTCCCGATTAACTTAATCGGTGAGCTGGCCAACCCGCTATCCATTTCCCTGCGTCTGTTTGCGAACCTGCTGTCAGGCGTTATCATTATGGGACTGTGGTATGGAATGATGCCAATTTTCGCAAACATCGGTATTCCGGCAGCACTCCATGTTTACTGCGATTTATTCTCAGGATGTATCCAGACGTACGTATTCTGTATGCTTACGATGGTATATATTAATGATAAGATGGAATAATGGCGGGAACATGCAGTGAAATACAACACTTCATATTTTACGTTTAAATTGATTTAGGAGGACTACATTTATGAATATTTCAGGACAGGACTTTATCTTTGGTTGTTCCGCAATTGGTGCAGGTCTGGCAATGATCGCCGGTATCGGACCTGGTGTTGGACAGGGTATCGCAGCAGGACACGGCGCTGCAGCAGTAGGCCGCAATCCGGGCGCAAAGTCTGATATTACTTCTACCATGCTGCTTGGTCAGGCAGTAGCCGAGACCACCGGTCTGTACGGCCTGGTTGTTGCAATCATCCTGATGTTCGTTAAGCCGTTTTCCGCTTAATAGACAGAACAGACAGGAGAATGTAGCGAAAGGAGGCTAAAGACTTGGACAGACTGATAGGATTTGACCCGCAGCTTCTGCATGATGCGGTGCTGACTGGTATCAATATCTTTATCCTGTTCTTTGCACTGTCCTATCTGCTTTTCAATCCGGTTCGTGACGTGCTGGAAAAGAGAAGACAGAAGATTGCCGGCGAACTGGCTTCGGCGGCGCAGGATCAGGCGTCTGCGGCAGCTCTGAAAGAAGAGTATGAAGCAAAGCTTAGGGACGTGAACAAAGAAGCAGAGAGCATTCTGGAAACCGCACGGAGAAAAGCAAAAGCCCGTGAGGAGGAAATGCTGGAAGAGGCCAGGGCAGAGGCAGCCAGAATCATTGAGCGGGCAAACCGTGAGATTGAGCTGGAGAAGAAGAAAGCTGTTGACGACATGAAACAGGAGGTTGTCAACATTGCTGCTCTGATGGCTGAAAAGGTTGTAGGCTGCTCCATGAATGGAAAGATTCAGGATGCGCTGATTGATGAGACTTTGAAAGAGATGGGTGAGAGCACATGGCAAAGCTAGTGTCAAAGGTGTACGGCGATGCATTGTTTGAGACCGCCATGGAAAATAATAAGGTGGACACCCTTTATGAGGAAGTAAACGCCCTGATTCCCATTTTAAAGGAGAACCCGGAGCTCCTTGCTCTTCTTGGCAATCCTCAGATTGTGAAGGAGGATAAGGTAGCGATTATCCGCCAGGTATTTGAAAACCGGGTGGAAATCGAGCTGATGGGCTTTTTAGCAATCATTGTCGAAAAAGACAGACAAAGTGAGTTGATTCCGGTACTGGACTATTTCATCCAGCGGGTGAAGGAGTACAAGAAAATCGGCGCCGCTTACGTGACAAGCGCGGTGGAGCTGAAGCCGGAGCAGAAGGCAGGTCTGGAAAAGAAGCTGCTGGAAACAACCGCCTATGTGGCCTTTGAGATGCACTATTCTGTAGACCCGGCTCTGCTGGGCGGTATGGTAATCCGCATTGGAGATCACGTAGTGGACAGCAGCATTAAAACACGGCTTTATGAACTGAAGAAGGAGCTTTCCAGTCTTCAGTTAGCATAAACAGTCAGAAAGGAAACTGCAAAATGAATTTGAGACCAGAAGAAATCAGTTCGGTAATTAAAGAACAGATTGCGAAATATTCTACCAAACTGGAAGTCTCGGATGTCGGCACAGTTATCACGGTTGCGGACGGTATCGCCCGTATCCATGGTCTGGAAAAAGCCATGCAGGGTGAGCTTCTGGAATTCCCGGGAGAGAACTACGGCATGGTCCTGAACCTGGAGGAGGATAACGTAGGTGTTGTTCTGTTAGGTGACAGCAGCAGCATCAGTGAAGGCGACATTGTAAAGACCACTGGCCGCGTAGTTGAGGTTCCGGTAGGCGATGCCCTGACCGGCCGCGTGGTCAATGCTCTGGGACAGCCGATTGACGGCAAGGGTCCCATCGAGACTGAGAAATTCCGCCGCATTGAGCGTGTGGCACACGGTGTTATTGAGAGAAAATCCGTAGACACCCCCCTTCAGACCGGTATCAAGGCGATTGACGCCATGATTCCGATTGGAAGAGGACAGCGTGAGCTGATTATCGGTGACCGTCAGACTGGTAAAACTGCGATTGCCATTGATACCATTATTAACCAGAAGGGCCAGGGCGTACACTGTATTTACGTTGCGATTGGCCAGAAGGCTTCCACAGTAGCCAATATTGTAAGAACCTTAGAGGAGTTCGGCGCCATGGATTATACTACTATCGTAGTATCCACTGCTTCCGATCTGGCTCCTCTGCAGTATATTGCTCCTTACTCCGGCTGTGCGATCGGTGAGGAATGGATGGAAAACGGAGAGGACGTGCTGGTGGTTTATGATGACCTGACCAAGCATGCAGCTGCTTACCGTACCCTGTCCCTTCTGCTGAAGAGACCGCCGGGACGTGAGGCTTACCCGGGCGACGTATTCTACCTGCATTCCAGACTGCTGGAGCGTGCTTCCCGTCTTTCTGACGATTTAGGCGGCGGCTCCCTGACTGCACTGCCGATTATCGAAACCCAGGCAGGCGACGTATCCGCATATATTCCGACCAACGTAATTTCTATTACAGATGGTCAGATTTATCTGGAGACTGAGATGTTTAACTCTGGTTTCCGTCCGGCAATCAATGCAGGTCTGTCTGTATCCCGTGTAGGAGGTGCAGCACAGATTAAGGCAATTAAAAAGATTGCAGCTCCTATCCGTGTAGAGCTGGCTCAGTACCGTGAGCTGGCAAGTTTTGCTCAGTTCGGTTCCGAGCTGGATGCGGCTACTACGGAGCAGCTGGCTCAGGGTGAGCGTATCCGTGAGGTTTTAAAGCAGCCTCAGTATCAGCCCATGCCGGTTGAGTACCAGGTAATCATCATTTACGCAGCTACCAAGAAATATCTTCTGGATATTCCGGTTGCAGATATACTTGGTTTTGAGAAAGAATTATTCAAATACATTGATACAAAATATCCTGAGATTCCGGCTTCTATCCGCGATACCAAGGTACTGACGGAGGAGACAGAGGAGCTTCTGGTAAAGGCAATCAAGGAGTGTAAGGCACAGCGGTAGGCAAAGGCGCGTCAGGCAGAACAGGCCGGAAGCGGCAGAAAGGGAACGCCGGGCGGACAAAAGCCGTGAAAGCTGTGAGCTGACACGAAAGTGAGGTAAATATCATGGCATCCATGAGAGATATAAAACGCAGGAAAGCCAGTATCCAGAGCACCGGACAGATTACCAAGGCCATGAAGCTGGTTTCTACAGTAAAGCTGCAGAAATCAAGACAGAAGGCGGAAAATTCCAAACCTTACTTTGACATGATGTATGGAACCATTTCGTCCATGCTGAAAAGATCCGGAAATATTGACCACAAGTATTTAAAGGCCGGCGGAAGCGGGAAAAAGGCAGTGATTGCCATTACCTCTAACCGCGGTCTGGCAGGCGGATATAACAACAATATCGTCAAGCTGATTGTGGGAAATCCGGAGCTGAAGGCAGAAGACACCTGTGTGTACGCAATCGGACGGAAGGGCCGTGACGGATTGTCAAAAAAAGGCTACGAGATCAAGGGAGATTACTCTGAGGTAATCAATGAACCGGTGTATCAGGATGCGGCGGATCTGACAAAAGAACTGCTGGGCTCCTTTGGCCGGGGCGAAATTGGCGAAATTTATCTGGCATATACCTCTTTCAAAAATACGGTTGTCCATATTCCGAAGCTGATTAAGCTCCTTCCCTTTACTATGGAGGCAGGAGAAGACGGAGAACATGAGACAGAGAAGGCTCAGGCTCTTATGAACTATGAGCCCAATGAAGAGACTGTGTTGGATATGATTATTCCCAAATACATGAGCAGTCTGATTTTCGGCGCGCTTCAGGAGGCAGTAGCCAGTGAAAACGGCGCACGTATGACGGCCATGGATTCGGCAACAAACAATGCAGAAGAGATGCTGGGCAAGCTGGAGCTGCAGTATAACCGCGCCCGTCAGGGCTCCATTACTCAGGAGCTGACGGAGATTATTGCAGGCGCCAATGCAATCAGCTGATAAATGATGCACAAGAAAGCGGCAGTCCGACAAAAACGGGCTGCTGCGAAACCAATAAATCGTAACGGTTCACGGGGCAGACGCCCGGTACTTATTGCCCGCTTACAGCGGACAATAAGATGCATGGCTGAGCTGTTACAATAAATATAAGGAGAAGCAAGATGGCAGAGCAAAATACTGGTAAAATCACACAGATTATCGGTGCGGTTATGGACATCAAGTTCTCCCAGGGCAAGATCCCGGAAATCAACGAGGCAATCAAAATTCCGCTGGAAACCGGCGGTGAGCTGGTTGTTGAGGTTGCCCAGGATCTTGGTGACGATACGGTCAGATGTATCGCTATGGGAACAACCGACGGATTAAGACGTGGTATGGACGCCATTGCAACCGGAGCGCCGATTACGGTTCCGGTTGGTGAGAATACGCTGGGGCGTATTTTCAACGTGCTGGGCGAGCCCATTGACAATAAAGAAAAGCCACAGGTGGAAGAATATCTTCCAATCCACAGAAAAGCTCCTACCTTTGAGGAACAGTCTACAGAGACAGAGATTCTGGAGACAGGTATCAAGGTCGTTGACCTTTTGTGCCCCTATCAGAAGGGTGGTAAAATCGGTCTGTTCGGCGGCGCCGGCGTAGGCAAAACCGTACTGATTCAGGAGCTGATTCGTAACATCGCCACAGAGCACGGCGGATATTCTGTATTCACCGGCGTAGGCGAGCGTACCCGTGAAGGAAATGACCTTTACTATGAGATGACTGATTCCGGAGTTATCAATAAAACCACCATGGTATTCGGTCAGATGAACGAGCCGCCGGGAGCACGTATGAGAGTAGGTCTGACAGGACTTACTATGGCAGAGTATTTCCGTGATCAGGGCGGTAAGGACGTACTGCTGTTTATTGATAATATTTTCCGTTTCACTCAGGCAGGTTCTGAGGTATCTGCTCTGCTGGGACGTATGCCGTCCGCAGTAGGATATCAGCCGACGCTGCAGACAGAGATGGGCGCTCTTCAGGAGCGTATCACCTCTACCAAGAACGGTTCTATCACATCTGTACAGGCTGTTTATGTACCTGCAGATGACCTGACTGACCCGGCTCCGGCAAATACCTTTGCACATCTGGATGCAACCACCGTACTGAGCCGTTCCATCGTTGAGCTGGGTATTTACCCGGCAGTGGATCCGCTGGAGTCTACCTCCCGCATTCTGGATCCCCGTGTGGTAGGTGAGGAGCACTATAAGGTAGCCCGTGGAGTACAGGAGGTACTTCAGAAATATAAAGAGCTGCAGGATATTATCGCTATGCTGGGTATGGATGAGCTTTCTGAGGAAGATAAGCTGACTGTATCCCGTGCAAGAAAGATTCAGAGATTCCTGTCTCAGCCCTTCTTCGTTGCAGGACAGTTTACTGGTCTGGAAGGACGTTATGTACCTCTCAGCGAGACGATTCAGGGCTTTAAGGAGATTCTGGAAGGAAAGCATGATGATATTCCGGAGCAGTATTTCCTCAATGCCGGAAATATTGATGACGTTCTTGCCCGTGTGAAATAGGGGGTACGTCTATGGCTGATGGAATGAAATTACAGATTGTCACTCCTACGGAGCGGTTCTACGATGGAGAGGTTACTATGGTAGAGCTGACAACTACGGAGGGCGATATTGGTATTTATCCCAACCACATTCCGCTGACTGCGGTTGTGGCTCCGGGCGTATTGAAGATCCATGAGGCAGGAGAAGTCAAAGTGGCTGCCCTGCATTCCGGATTTATTACTATCCTGCCGGAGACAGTGACGATTATGGCTGAAGTGGTAGAATGGCCGGATGAGATTGACTTTAAGCGTGCAGAAGAAGCCCGCAGCCGTGCAGAGCACCGGCTGGCTTCTAAAGATGCAAATCTTGATGTGCTTCGCGCAGAGATGGCCTTAAAGAGAGCTCTGGTACGTCTGGAAATGAAAGAATGAGTTCTTTGTCAGGAGAGGCAAAGAACCTGATAAATGAAGCAAGACTTATGGCCCCGGCTTTTCAGCCGGGGCCATGTTGGAATATGGATTATGACAAATCCTGTAAGCAAATGACAGACTGGGCGGAAATGGACGCCTTCGGAGAGTGTGTATGAACTTAAAGGAACAGCAGTATGTGTGTACTCTGGCCAGGTGCCAGACAATTTCTAAAGCGGCAGAAGAGCTTTATATTTCTCCGTCAGCTCTCAGTGTTTATATCAGTAATCTGGAAAAATATCTGGGCATTTCTCTTTTTCTCCGGACAGGCCGCTCCTTTGTGCTGACGCCGATTGGAGAGGAATATGTGTCCAGAGCCAGAAAAATGCTGGAAATGAAGGATGAGTTTGACTGTCTGGTGGATCATGCCAGGCGCAAGGCTCATCCGTCCATTCGAATTGGCATTCAGCAGAGGCGGGCAATCTCTATAGCGCCGGAGCTGCTAAAGAGGTTTATGGAAGAATATCCGGATGTGGAAATTATTTTCCGGGATGGAAACCAGGAGGAACTGGCAGCCATGTATCGGGAAGGAACGGTGGATTTTGTGGTGACTATGTACCGGGATGAACTGGCCGATGTAACCTACCGGGAACTGGCAAAGGAGCAGGTTCTGGTAGCGCTTCCGGCAGATCATCCGGCTAACGCATATGCATACCAGGAAGACGGTGATGATTATCTGCATCTGGATATGATCCATCTGGACAGAGAAACCTTTATTCTTCCGACTATGGCACAGAGTATGCGGAAAACAGCGGAGAGGATTTTTGAGCAGAACCATATCCGGCCCAGAAGAATCCTGGAGGTAGCCCATTTTGATATTATTATCAGTATGGTTGAGCTGGGATTGGGAATAGGATTTAACCGTCTTGGGTACATAAAAAATATGTCCCGATTTCAGAATGTAAGATATTACTATATAGGAAGAGATTCCTTTTATTCCAGACTGATTCTTGCCTACCGGAAGGGACGTGTCTTAACGGAATGTGAAAATCGGCTGATTGAGATTCTGTACGAAACCGTGCGGAAACAATACTAAAAATTCATTTTTGTTTCTACAATATAAAAAATTTAATCTTGCTTTCAGTTTTTGCTAATGGTCACGAAAGCCGCCCCTAGGTATAATAAAAACAGTATACTTAGGAGGTGGCTTTTTATGAGTGAGAAAAAGAAAAAACGTTTTAAGATGCCGCACAGCTTTGTGATTGTGTTTACGATCATTGTTGCGGCAGTAGCCATGACCTGGATTCTCCCGGCAGGGGAATATGTCCGGATTGAGAATGCAGACGGAATCAAGGTCATTGATCCGACTCAGTTCCAGTACCTGGAGCGCTCTCCGGTGAATCCGCTGCTGATTCCCATGTACATTGTGAAGGCATTTGTTAAGCGGGTAGATTTGATGCTGGTCATTTTGTTTTCCGGCGGAGCTTTTCATATGCTGACCCAGTCCGGTTCTCTGCAGGCTGTGATTGCAAAGCTGGCGAAGAAATTCTCCAACAATCTCTATGTGTTTATTCCGATTCTGACGCTGATGTTTGGTCTGATCTGTACAACTCAGGGCGTTAATATGTTTATTGCTTTTGCACCGGTTATGGTGATGCTGTCTTTGGCCATTGGTCTTGATTCGATTACAGGTGCGGCGATTATTCTGCTGGGCGGTGCCATTGGATTTTCTACCGGTACCCTGAATCCCAACACAACCCTGGTAGCTCAGAAGATTGCAGAGCTTCCGCCGTATTCTGGTATCGGATACCGCTGGATCTGCTTTGCTGTGTATTATGTATTCACCAATATTGCCTTGATCCGGTATGCATTAAAGGTGAAAAAAGATCCGACTGTCAGCCCCATGTATGATCTGGATAAGGATAATGAGCTGAATAAGGGCGGAGATCTGGAAAGCTTTGGAACCATCGATCTGAGAAAGATTTTGAATGTAATTGCGCTGGTGGTTTCTCTTGTGGTTGTTGTATTCGGCAGCATCAAATGGGGCTGGGATATGCCGGAGATGGCTGCTATGTTTATCTGGCTGGCAATTATTGTTGGCGTTATTTCGGGATTTGACAGCGCAACAATTTCTAAAAACTTCCTGGAGGGCTGCAAGAAAATGATGTCTGCCATGATCATCATTGGACTGGCTCAGTCTATCAGCGCGATCATGAGCGACGGAAAAATCATTGATACGGTTGTTCATACTCTGGCAGGCGGACTTGGCAGTGTACCCACCATTCTCCAGGCTCCGGCTATGCTGATTGCCAATACCGTTATCAATGTATTCCTGACCTCCGGTTCTGGTCAGGCAGCAGCGGTGATGCCGATTATGGTTCCCCTGTCTGATTTGATTGGGGTAACAAGACAGACAGCGATTCTGGCATTTAACTTTGGCGATGGATTCTGTAACTATATTCTTCCGACTTCTACTGCTCTGATGGGAATTATCAGCGCCTGCAATATTCCTTATGACAGATGGATGCGGTTTATGTGGAAGATTTTCATTCTGTGGCTGATTGTGGGAACTGTGCTGCTAATCGGAGCGCAGCTGATTCATTTTGGACCTATGTAAGGAGGAACTGTTATGAGGAAGGAAGAGTTATTCCAGCGGATTGACGAGGAGCGAGAGGAACTCTGGTCCATGGCGGATCAGATTTTCGACAATCCGGAGTATGAGGGAGAAGAGGTTTTTGCCGCTGGTCTGCTGACAGATTATTTAAGAAAAAACGGATTTTCCGTAGAAATGGGAGTTGGCGGCTATAAAACAGCTTTCCGGGCAGTGTACAGTCACGGAGAAGGCGGTCCGGTGATTGGAATTCTCTGTGAGTATGATGCGCTACGTGGACTGGGCCATGGATGCGGCCACCATATGCAGGGGCCTGGCTGTCTGGGCGCTGCGGTTGCTCTTAAAAATCTGGATACGGATCGTCCCTTCCAGATTGTGGTGTATGGAACTCCGGCGGAGGAAACATTGGGCTCAAAATGCGATATGATCAAAAAAGGGTGCTTCCATGATTTGGATGTGGCCTTTATGATGCATGGTGGCCCCAATACCTGTACGGATGTGCGCTGTCTGGCTCAGAGAAGCTTTCATGTTACCTTCCATGGAAAACGCGCCCATGCAGCGCTGGCTCCGGATAAGGGAAGAAGCGCTTTTGATGCGCTGCTTGCAGCGTTCCAGGGAATTGAATTTTTAAGAGAGCATGTGCCGGATGATGTGAGAATGCACTATACTGTAGCAAAGCTTCCGGGACCGGCAAATGTGGTTCCGGCAGAGGCAGAGGGAGAATTTGCGATCCGTTCCTTTTCCAGAAAGACTCTGGAGGGAGTCTGCGAACGGTTCCTGGATATTATCAAGGGCGCGTCTCTGATTGCCGGAGTGGATTATGAAATCAAGGAGGGAACCTTCTTCTTTAATAAGATTCCAGTGCTGAAGTTAAATGAGCTGCTGATGAACAATGCCAAGCTGGCCGGTGCGCCTCAGCTGGCGCCGCCCAGAGAGAAGACAGGATCCACAGATTTCGGCAATGTAATGTATGAGATTCCCGGCTCCTGTATTCGTGTGGCATTTGTGCCGGAAGGAACGTCGTCCCATTCTCAGGAATTTGTAGATGCCGGAAAGACAGAGGCGGCTCATAATTGTATCTTATACGGAGCTAAGGCTATTGCCGGCGCGTCTATGGATTTAATTATGACAGATGGCCTGATGGATCAGGTAAAAGAAGAATTTGCGGAAAACAAGAAAAAGAATCAATAAACCAATATTGGTGTATGATAAAGGACAGAGAAGGAAAAATTTCTGTCCTTTTCTTTTTTTCTGTGATAGGAAAAGAGCCTGTGATAGGAATATACTTCGCCAGGAGGGCTATGGACGAAAATGGATTTGGTTTCTGAAGCGGCCGGCGCAGGCGGAGAACAGAGAATGAGGAGGGGATACAGAATGAAGAGAGAGTTTCAGTCAAGTCTGTGGGAGCGGGGAAAGGATTTGGTTTACGATATTGCAGGAGGAATTTTGCAGGCAGTGGGGATGTGGTGCTTTATTGATACCTGCCAGATTGCACCGGGAGGCGTATCCGGAATTGCGCTGATGATCAATTATGTGTCAGGGCTTCCAATCGGAGCTCTGAGTCTGCTGATCAATCTTCCGCTGTTTGCTGCGTCCTGGCTGTTTCTGGAACGCCGGATGACATGGAAAACGATAGGTACTGTAGTGTGGATGAGCGTGATACTGGACGGATTTGGCTGGTTGGGCATACCGCAGTATACGGGGGATCGGCTGATTGGAGCTGCCTTTGGCGGCATTTTTACAGGAGCGGGAATGGCTGTGGTATTTATGCGGAATTCAACTACAGGCGGCGGGGATATTCTCGCGAAGCTGCTGCAGAAATTTCGCCCTTATATGCAGACGGGATATGCAATTATGGTCATTGATTTTTTTGTTGTAGGAGGTTCTGTCCTGGTATTTCGGGAGATTGAAGCGGCAATGTATGGCCTGATATCGATTGTCTGCACGACGCAGACGATTGATATGCTGCTTTATGGCATGAACCGGGGAAGCATGATTACGATTCATTCAGATAAAAACAGAGAAATCGCAGAGGAGATTATGCGCACCATGAACCGGGGAACTACCTTTTATAAAAGTATTGGCGGATACAGCGGGAAGGAATGCGAAACCTTGACCTGCGCTGTAGACAGAAAGCAGTTTTATCAGGTAAAGGAAATCATTGATCGCCATGATCCCAGAGCCTTTGTGATTGTATCTCCGACAAAGGAAGTGTTCGGAGAAGGATTTCAGGAAGGGAGATAAGAGGAGGCGGAAAAACGGATTGGAGATGAGAACTGTTTTGAAAAATAACTGGTGTTTCGTCCTTTCCCCTGCTACAATAAACAGATAGAGCGGCAGGAGGCGGCAGAGGAAGAACTTCAGGACAGAAAAAGGCGGCAGAGAGCCGGAAACAGGCGAAACGGGCAAAATTGCAGAGATAAACAGCAAAAAGGATGGAGAGATACCAGAAAACAATGAGAGAGCAAGGAGAAAAGAAAACGGAAGAACAAAAGAAGGGGCAGCAGGAAAACAGAAGAATGAATCCGGAAAAAAGAAAATCAATCCGGTATGCAGCCGCGGGACTGCTTCTGCTGACAGCTGCGGCACTGCTTCAGCTGTGTGCCCGGTATGCACAAAGCTTTGCAGACTGGTATGCCCACAGGATTTATCCTGTTCTTGTAAAAGGGATTGGGGGCTTTTCGGGATTTCTGCCCTTTTCTGTTGTGGAGATCGGGCTGTATGCTCTGGCGGCAGGTTCACTCTGGTACCTGGTAAAGCATATTTCCAAACCTGGAAGGATTGCGTGCCGTGGTATTTTTTTGTCAGGAATCCTTCTGTTTTCCTATATGACTTGCTGTGGAATCAATTATTACGCTGGGGCGTTTTCCGAATATGCAGGGTTGAATCCGGGAAAATATACCAGGGAGGAGCTGGTTGAGCTGTGTGAATATCTGACGGAAAGGGTGAATGAGACAGCTCCGGAATTGCCGCAAGAGGGCACTGAGAAGAACCAGGCTTATCGATATCAGGAAAATCGCAGTCAGTGGCATCAGGAAAGTGTTGCTGCCATGCAGGCGGCCGGAGAACAGCATCCTGTGCTGGGGGGATATTATCCCCGACCAAAGGAGGTGGCTGTTTCCTGGATTTTATCTGTGCAGCAGCTGTGTGGAATTTATTCGCCATTTACAATAGAGGCGAATTACAATGGTGATATGCCTGATTATAATATTCCCCATACCATGTGTCACGAGCTGTCCCATTTAAAAGGCTTTATGCGGGAGGATGAGGCAAATTTTATCGGCTATCTGGCCTGTATTGCTTCGCAAAATCCTGCTTTTCAGTACAGCGGCTATCTGACCGGGTGGGTGTATGCAGGAAATGCCCTGGCAGAGGCAGATATGGAGACCTATGTGCAGCTTCATGGAAAGCTATGTGAAAGCGCCCGTATGGATCTGCGAGAGAACAGTGTTTTCTGGGAAAGGTATGAGGGCAAGGTTGCTGAGGCGGCGAACCAGTGGAATGACACCTACCTGAAAATGAATAACCAGACAGACGGGGTGAAAAGCTACGGGCGAATGGTGGATTTGATGCTGGCTTACCGGAAGGCAGAGAAGGAAGATGTGCAGCCGGTGATTCCAGCGGTCTCGTAGGATAAAAATTCCAGATATGATAAAAAAACAGAGGAGTCCTGCAGTGAAGGCTCCTCTGTTTTAAAAGAGCAGATGACGGGAATCGAACCCGCCTCCTCAGCTTGGGAAGCTGATGTTCTACCGATGAACTACATCTGCGTACCTGCTTAGTATACTACAGTTGACTGGAAAATTCAACTTAACAAGTGAAAAAAGTGCGATAAAATATCTATTAAAACGACAAAGTCGGAAGGTATAAAAACCGGAGAAGAGGAGAGCATAATGATAAAGAAAAGTACAATCGCAAGAGATGAGGCCTTAGATCTGCTGAAACAATATAATCAGGAGCCGTTTCATATTTTACATGGGCTTACTGTAGAAGGCGTAATGCGCTGGTATGCCAGAGAATTGGGATATGGAGAGGAAGAAGATTTTTGGGGGATTGTGGGACTGCTTCACGATATTGATTTTGAGCAGTATCCAGAACAGCATTGTGTAAAAGCGCCGGAGCTTTTACGTCCGGCCGGAGTGGGAGAAGACATGATTCGTTCCATCTGCTCTCACGGATATGGTATTTGCAGCGATATTGAACCGGAGCATGAGATGGAGAAGGTGCTGTTTGCGTCAGATGAGCTGACTGGACTGATTGGAGCAGCAGCCCGTATGAGACCGTCAAAAAGTACAAAGGATATGGAATTATCCAGTTTAAAAAAGAAATTTAAGGATAAACGGTTTGCAGCCGGCTGTTCCAGAGATGTGATTCGCCAGGGAGCAGAGCGGCTTGGATGGGAGTTAGATGAGCTGATGGAAAAGACAATTCAGGCTATGCGGGATTGTGAAGACAAAATCAATGAAGAAATGGGAATGGAGTAACTGGCTGACTCAGCAGAGCGAAGAACCGAAAGGGATGATCTGAGGTTATTGAATTTGCTGAAAATATGTGCTATACTGGCATCAGATTGCAGAAATAAGAATGATCTGGAACAGGAGGCTGGAAGATGGAGTTTCTTTTAATAGCCGGTGGCGGACTGATTCTGCTGGTTTTATTTGTAGTGGCTGTGGTGGTGTCTACAATGCTCAGCTCAATCGGCGGCATTATTGACGATGAAGACGGTGAGGAGCAGTAGACAGAGACGGATTCTAAGGTGGAGCAGTGCATGAAAGTGCCCGGCTCCATTTTTTAGTTCATGGGAAATTGCCAAGGCACATTCTTTTTCTGCTTGCTTTTCTCCAGACTTCCTTATAGAATGAAAAGCGAGTGCAGGTACAGCACAGAGACAGAAAGCATACTTGCCGGAGATGGCGAGAACCACTGTGAGATAAAGGAGAAATGAATGAGTATTTTAAATGTAGAACATTTAAGCCACGGATTTGGTGACCGGGCGATTTTTCAGGACGTTTCTTTCCGGCTTCTGAAAGGCGAGCATATTGGCCTGGTAGGGGCAAACGGTGAGGGAAAGTCTACTTTTATGAATATTATTACCGGAAAGCTGCAGCCAGATGAAGGAAAGGTAGAGTGGGCAAAGCATGTGCGGGCCGGATACCTGGATCAGCATACAGTGCTGGAAAAGGGGATGACCATCCGCGATGTGCTGAAAAGCGCGTTTTCTTTTTTGTTTGAAATGGAAGCTCAGATGAATGCTATCTGTGATCGGATGGGTGAGGCCTCCGAGGATGAGATGAATGAAATGATGGAAGAGCTGGGAACCATCCAGGATCTTCTGATGGCCCATGATTTTTATATTATCGACAGTAAGGTAGAGGAGGTTGGACGGGCTCTGGGACTGCAGGAGATTGGCCTTGACAAGGATGTTTCCGAGTTGTCCGGCGGTCAGAGAACCAAGGTGCTTCTGGGAAAGCTGCTTTTAGAGAAGCCGGATATTCTCCTTTTAGACGAGCCGACCAACTATCTGGATGAGCAGCATATTGAGTGGCTGAAGCGGTATCTGCAGGAGTATGAAAATGCCTTTATTCTGATTTCCCATGATATTCCGTTTTTAAACAGTGTGATTAATCTGATTTATCACATGGAAAATCAGAAGCTGGATCGGTATGTAGGGGATTATGATCATTTCATGCAGGTGTATGAAGTGAAGAAGGCTCAGCTGGAAGCAGCTTATAAGAGACAGCAGCAGGAAATTGCAGATCTGGAGGATTTTGTAGCCAGAAACAAAGCGCGGGTTTCTACGAGAAATATGGCTATGTCCCGTCAGAAGAAGCTGGATAAGATGGAAGTGATTGAGCTGGCAAAGGAAAAGCCGAAGCCGGAGTTTGTTTTCCAGGAGGCAAGAGCAGCCGGAAAGATGATTTTTGAGACCAAGGATCTGGTAATTGGCTATGATGAGCCTCTGACCAGCCCTCTGAATTTTTCTATGGAGAGGGGAGAAAAGGTTGTCCTGAAGGGTTCCAACGGAATCGGAAAGACTACCCTTTTAAAAAGTATTCTGGGGCTGATTCCTGCTGTATCCGGTCAGGTGGAGCTGGGAGATTATCTGTATACAGGATATTTTGAGCAGGAAATGGCGCCGGGCAATACCAATACCTGTATTGAGGAGCTTTGGAAGGAATTTCCATCTTATACCCAGTATCAGGTTCGTTCTGCTCTTGCAAAATGCGGACTGACTACCAAACATATTGAAAGCCAGGTGCGGGTTCTTTCCGGAGGCGAGCAGGCTAAGGTACGCCTATGCAAGCTGATGAACAGGGAAACGAATGTGCTTCTCCTGGACGAGCCGACCAACCATCTGGATGTGGATGCCAAGGAAGAGCTGAAGCGGGCGCTGAAGGCATATAAGGGAAGTATTCTTCTGATTTGCCATGAGCCTGATTTTTATGCGGATTTTGCTACCAGAGTAGTGGACTGCAGTGAATTCTGCCTGAGAGGATAAGGAAAATGACTGACGCGGTGAAAAAGGATGGGAGTCCTTTCTCACCGCGTCAGCTTGGGAATGGTAGGTATACAAATTAAAGAAAATGGTTTTTAGGGGGGCCGGGCAATTTTCATTGCCCGGTATGAGTATGAAAAAGCTTTGTTATTTCAAGTGGGTCCTTGAAATAAGATTCATTACTCTCTCAAGTAATGTAACTACAGTATAAAAAACAATTGTGTCAAAAATGTGTCTCTGTTATAAAAAATATATAAACAAAATAAAAAATAAAAAAACCCTTTCAAAATAGGCGATGTTTGTATATAATAAGAGGGATTAAAGTTATTTTACAGGGATAAATTGCTCTTTTTTGGAAAGAATTGGGAACGCAAGGAACAGGCAGGAGGAAGAATGAATGTTAGTATCCAATGACATCGGTATCGATTTAGGTACTGCGAGCATATTAGTATACATCAAGGGAAAAGGCGTGGTGCTGAAGGAGCCGTCCGTGGTTGCTATTGATCGCGACACCAATCGGATCAAGGCCATTGGCGAGGAAGCCCGCCTGATGATAGGAAGAACTCCGGGCAACATTATTGCAGTTCGCCCGCTGCGTCAGGGTGTGATTTCTGATTACACTGTGACGGAGAAGATGTTAAAATATTTTATAAATAAAGCTGTGGGAAAGAGAACTCTGCGCAAGCCCCGCATTGCAGTCTGCATTCCCAGCGGCGCTACAGAGGTAGAGAAGAAGGCTGTCGAGGATGCGACTTATCAGGCAGGAGCCAGAGAGGTAACGATTATTGAGGAGCCGGTTGCAGCCGCTATCGGAGCAGGAATTGATATTTCCAAGGCATGTGGAAATATGATCGTAGATATCGGAGGCGGTACTGCAGATATTGCCGTGATTTCTCTGGGCGGTACTGTAGTAAGCACCTCTATCAAGGTTGCTGGTGATGATTTCGATGAGGCTCTGGTGCGCTATATGAGAAAGAAGCACAATCTTCTGATTGGTGAGAGAACGGCTGAGGAGATCAAGATCAATATCGGTTCCTCTTACCGCCGTCCGGAGGTGCTGACCATGGAGGTTAGGGGACGGAATCTGGTAACGGGACTTCCCAAAACCATTGTGGTGACCTCTGAGGAGACCCTGGAGGCCCTTCGCGAGCCGGCGATGCAGATTGTGGACGCCGTACACAACGTACTGGAGCGGACACCACCGGAGCTGGCAGCTGATATTTTCGACCGGGGTATTGTAATGACCGGCGGCGGTTCTCTGTTAAACGGACTGGATCAGCTGATTGAGGAGAAGACCGGTATTACTACTATGGTGGCAGAGGATCCTCTGACGGCTGTGGCGGTTGGAACCGGTAAGTTCATTGAGTTTGAGCATGGAGACGGAAAGAATCAGGAGTTTTAAGCTTCTGAGAATTCCGCAGATGCAGAATCAGATATGGCAGTAAGAAAGTCTCGCGGCCCGTTTTTGGCGCGGGGCTTTTTCTGTCTTTACGGGAGCAGGTCTATGGCAACAGTAAATGGATATGTGGAGAAAATTAAATTTCGAAATGAGGAAAATGGCTATTCTATTCTTTCTGTCAACAGTGACGGAGAGGAATATGTGCTGGTGGGAACCTTTCCCTATATCAGTGAGGGTGATTTTATTGAAGCCAGCGGCCGTAGCGTAGAGCATCCGGTATACGGTGATCAGATTCAGGTAGAGACCTATGAACTGAAAGCGCCGGAGGATTCGGCGTCTATGGAACGCTATCTTGGATCCGGCGCTGTGAAAGGTGTGGGAACGGCTCTGGCGGCCCGGATTGTCCGCCGGTTTAAGGCAGATACCTTTCGCATTATTGAGGAGGAGCCGGAGCGGCTGGCTGAGGTAAAGGGAATCAGTGAGAAAATGGCCATGTCGATTTCTGAGCAGATGGAAGCGAAAAAGGATTTGCGTCAGGCGATGATGTTTTTGCAGGAATATGGGATTTCCATGAATCTGGCTTTGAAAATCTACAACGAATATGGTCCCCGCCTGTACGGCATTATTAAAGAAAATCCCTATAAGCTGGCGGACGACATTCAGGGTGTGGGATTTAAGATGGCAGATGAGATTGCTCAGCGGGTAGGAATCTTTACAGATTCGGATTTCCGGATTCGCAGCGGTATCTTTTATACCCTGCTTCAGTCTGTGGCAAACGGACATACATACCTTCCAAAAGAGGAGCTTTTTGCAGGAGCCTCCGAGCTGCTTCATGTGGCTCCGGAAAGTATGGAAAAGCATCTGGTGGATCTGCAGATGGAAAA
This sequence comes from Lachnoclostridium sp. Marseille-P6806, assembly GCF_964238185.1. NCBI lineage: Bacteria > Bacillati > Bacillota > Clostridia > Lachnospirales > Lachnospiraceae > Lachnoclostridium > Lachnoclostridium sp. Marseille-P6806. The sequence continues at coordinate 440,610 of NZ_CAXSLG010000001.1, read as the reverse complement.
GAAAATCGTGGTGAAGGGGCAGGAGATCTATGCGGCCCAGTATTATTACATGGAGCTGAATGCAGCCAGAATGCTTCACGATTTGAATTTGAGAGGTTCGGAGCCAGAGGGGGAAATCAGGAAAAAGCTGGAGCGGATCTGCGCAGAAGAGCAGATTGAGCCGGATGAGCTTCAGATACAGGCCGTGATTGAAGCGGTAAACAGTGGACTGCTGATTATTACCGGAGGACCGGGAACGGGAAAAACCACGACTATCAACACGATTATCCGGTATTTTGAACAGGAGGAAATGGAAATTCTTCTGGCAGCGCCTACAGGCAGGGCGGCAAAACGGATGACAGAGGCTACCGGCTATGAAGCCCGGACGGTGCACCGGCTGCTGGAGCTGACAGGGATTCCCGATGACAGCGGCTCCTCGTCAGGGATGCATTTTGAACGAAATGAAGAAAATCCCCTGGATGCAGATGCAATTATTATTGATGAAACCTCTATGGTTGACATTTATTTGATGCATGCGCTTTTGCGGGCGGTTAATCCGGGAACGCGGCTGATTCTGGTGGGGGATGTAAACCAGCTTCCCAGCGTGGGGCCGGGGAATGTTCTGCGGGATCTGATTGCTTCCGGCTGTTTTAATGTGGTGCGGCTGACCCGCATTTTCCGTCAGGCGGCAGAAAGCGATATTATTGTAAATGCCCATCGGATCAATGGGGGCGAGCAGATTCCTCTGGGAAAACCAAGCCGGGATTTCCTTTTTATCCGGCGGGAGAATCCGGATGCAATTATCAGCGCGATGATCACCCTGATCCGGGAAAAGCTGCCAGGGTATGTCCATGCAGATCCGTTCGAGATCCAGATTATGACGCCGATGCGGAAAGGGGCTCTGGGCGTGGAGCGTCTGAATTCCATTCTTCAGGAATACTTAAATCCCAAATCTCCAGATAAGGCGGAGCGGGAATCCGGCGGAGTGATTTATCGGGTTGGGGATAAGGTTATGCAGATTAAGAACAATTACCAGATTGAGTGGGAAATTCGGAACCGATACGGGATTCCTGTGGACGGAGGAACGGGGGTGTTCAATGGTGATATTGGAAGAATCCGTTCTATCAATACTTTTGCAGAGCATCTGACCGTGGAGTTTGACGAAGGAAAGATGGTGGATTACAGCTTCCGGCAGTTAGAGGAACTGGAACTGGCTTATGCCATTACCATCCACAAGTCTCAGGGGAGTGAATATCCGGCAGTCGTGGTTCCTGTCCATTCCGGTCCGCGGATGCTGATGACAAGAAATCTGATTTATACGGCAGTGACCCGGGCACGTTCCTGCGTCTGCCTGGTGGGAATTCCGGAAACCTTCCAGGCTATGGTCAATAATGAAATGGAACAGCGCAGATATACGGGACTGAAGGCACGGCTGAAGGAGATAATGGAGGAGGATATGGATTGAAGGAAATGCTGATTATGCTTTTGTTTCCCCGGAGATGTCCTGTGTGCGGGGATATTGTGCCGGGAGTATCCAGTATCCGGGGGAGGGCTTTGCCTCCTCTGGAGCATCTAATCTGCCCCGAGTGCATTGCCAGTCTGTCTCCGGTTCGCCAGCCGGTCTGTATGCGGTGCGGGAAAGAAGTGACAGGAAGCCGGATGGAATACTGTCCGGATTGTATGAGACATCCTCGCAGCTTTGACGGAGGGGCGGCGCTGTTTCACTATAACGAAGCAGCCCGCCGATCTATGGCGGCAATAAAATATAAAAACAGGCGGGAGTATCTTGATTTTTACAGTCAGGCACTGGTTTCCCGCTATGGAAAATGGCTGTCTCATATTCAGCCTGATGCCCTGATCCCGGTTCCGGTCCATCCGGCCCGACGGAGAAAGAGGGGATTTAATCAGGCGGAGGAGCTGGCAGAACGAATCAGCTTACTTACCGGAATCCCGGTCAGGGCGGATCTTCTTATCCGCATCCGAAAAACACTTCCCCAAAAAGAATTGAATCCTGCAGAACGGCTGAATAATCTTCGTTTAGCCTTTGCGGTATCAGATTTTTACAAAGCCCATCTGGAACAGATTCCCCGGCGGGTGGTTCTGGCTGATGATATTTATACGACAGGAAGCACGATGGAAGCCTGTACCCGGGTTTTGAAAGCGGCAGGAGTAAAGCAGGTGTATATCATGTCGATTTGTATTGGAAAGGGACGCTGACTGAGAAAAAAGATTGGGAGAGAAAACATATGATTTTTGGAAAAAAAAAAAAAGAGATTCCTTTTCTTTATGAATTAAAGGAATCTCTGGTGACAGATACAGAAATGGAATATCTGGAGTGTATTGAGTCGATTCTTCCGGAGGGATACCTTGTGCTTCCTCAGGCAAATCTGGCGGCTTTTATTACAAGAACGGATCAGGCCAGATACCGGGGAGAGCTGTTTCGGAATATTGATTTTATTGTGACGGATTTGGATTACTGTCCGGTTTTTCTGATTGAAATTAATGATCAGACCCATTTGGCTCAGGAACGGCGGGAACGGGACAGAAAGGTGGCAGATATCTGTGAAGAGGCGGGGATTCCTCTGATTACCTTTTGGACAAGCTATGGCGTTCAGCCAGATTATATTGAGCGGAGAATTATGGAGACGCTTTCCTCCCTTCCGGCAGAGCGGATTCATCACTTTCTGCCGGAGAAGAAACGGCGGGGGTGCTACATTGCCACAGCTGTATATGGCTCCTATGACTGTCCGCAGGTATGGGTGCTGCGGCGGTTTCGGGATCAAATTCTGGAGAAATACGGATGGGGAAGAGCCTTTATCCGGTTTTATTATGCAGTCAGCCCGAAAATGGCTGTGTATTTCGGAAAAAACAGGCTGCTTAGAAAAAACGGAAGGCGTCTGTTAGACCGACTTGTTAAAATTCTGGAAAAGCGGGGACTGGAAAATACGCCTTATCAGGATGAGTAGGAAAAGGGCTTTGACCTATTCTGACTGGGAGGAAGGAAGCTTTCCGGCAGAGAGCCTGGTAATCTGCGGAAGGGAGCGGAGGGCAACAGGGCAGACATCCTGATTGTCCATAACAAGCTGTCTCATTTTTGCAGAGAAGGAGGAAACGTGATCCATGTTCACAAGAAAAGATGTGTGGCATCGAACAAAGCGTGGCCCCAGACGCGCCTGAAATTCCTTGAGTGAACCAGTTACCCGGTGTATGCCGTTCTGGCTGCAGATGGTGACCTTGTGAGGAGAGGAATCGGAGCGGATATACAGGATATCATCCGGATTTATATAGAGGATCATGTTTTCTGTTTTAATTCCGACAGATGGATCCTGCTGTTTTCTGGCAGTGATTTCATAGGAAATTGCAGTGCGAAGACAGTCTCTGAGCCTCTGCTCTAACAGCCTGGGATCATCCTTTGTAATGAAATCCAGGGCTTCTACATGGTATTGAAAGGTCAGAGCCATCATTTCACTGTGGGTTGTGAGAAAAATAATGTAGCCCAGAGGATTTAACAGCCGGATTTGCCGGGCCAGCTCCAGTCCATCGATATCAGAGTTCAGCTGAATATCGAGAAAATAAAGTCCGGTGCCGCTATTTTTTCTGACGGCATTTAAAAGGGCATGAGGTCCCTGGAAATTATACACAGGTATTTCTTCATAGCCTTCAAAATCAAGAAACCTGCGAATCAGCCGGGAATACTGTTCTAATTGTCTTTTATCATCCTCACATAAATAAACAGATATCATAACTCCTCCTTTGCGGTGCTGAATATAGTCAGTGCCTGCGTAAAGCGCGTATTTTCATGATGAAAGTCCCACTGAACCTGGGGATATGCATCCAGAATGGTGCGGGCGTTGTAAAGTCCGATTCCCCGGTGTTTTCCTTTGGTGGAAACACCCCATTCCGTCAGTCTGCTGATAGGACATTCCGGCGGGAGAGAGGAATTCTGCAGAAGAAAACGCAGATACTCAGGCGCAGTAATTACAGCGAAGCGAATGAGTTTTTCGTCGGTATTCTCTGCAGCTTCTATAGCATTATCGAGAAAAATCCCCATAACAAGGGCCAGATCCACAGGACGCATGGAGAAGGCGGATACAGGCTTGGAGATTTCCAGCTCTACATGAAGCCCCAGCTCCATTGCCCGGATCAGCTTGGAGGAAAGAAGTCCTTTCAGCTCCAGATTTTCTATAAAGGAAAGAGAACTTAGCCGGGAATTGTTTTCGGAAAAGGAATGGCTGATGGGGAGGATTTCCTGGTAAAAATAGGATTTCAGCTCTTTCATGTTGTTTTCTTCCATATAGCCGGACATAGTGGCCAGGAGATTGACATAGTCGTGCTTGAAGCTTCGCATGGAATTGTACAGCTCTTCCAGCTTACGGGTATAGGTTTGAAGATTTTCATACTGTTCGGCCATACTGTTGTTTTCCTCCTGACGGCGAATGGCCTGATACAGAGTCCTAAGCAGAATAGTGATGGCAATGAAGGCGGCAAGGAATAAACATCCGTTAAATGCAATAGCGCCGTATCCATAGCCAATAGATTCGCCGTAAGAAAAATTAAATACAAACAGGATACCCAGAATCGACAGGGTAAGAAATATGGTCATACAGAGCCGGGGGTTGGAGAAAATTCGGGAAATCCCGATTTTCTGGTTTAAAGCAGCTCCGGCAGTTTTGGTAAGGACAAAGCACAGCACACAATACAGGAGAGAGAAGGGAAGCGCAATAGCGGGAATATGTTGTATCTGACTCAGCGTCATTCCAGTAATTTTCTGGAGGCTCCAGATACATAGATAGTTAAAGGTTACTGCAAAAAGATATCCAAATATGGAGCATGAAAGGCAAAGCCATTTGGAAGAGGTGCGGTGATAAAGGATAAGCAGAATGACAGGAAGCGTGATAAAAACAAAATATTGTCCCAGGAGCTGATTCAGAATCTGGGATGAAAGAAGCGTCCAAAAAAGCAGAAGCAGCCTGCAGGAAAGGGACAGCTTTTCAGGCAGAAGGTTGATGCAGGAAAAAAATATACAGAGAGAGCCGAGCATTGTGTAGATAAAGTAAAACATGGAACGGGAACACTCCTTTTAAAATCAGAAAATCCAGATAGAGCTTAAAACAATGGTGCTATTTTACTGAATAATCAGAGGTTCGTCAAGAGACTTTTCAGCGAGAAATTACGTCCAGAAAAATGTGAATTGTGTGTGTTTTTGAAAAAATTTGCAGTTAGGAGTAAAAAACATGCGAATACTGCGAAAACATTCAGAACGAAAAATTTGTGTTATGATTAATCATAGGAGAAAGAAGTGAGGATTGGCAAATGATAAAACAGTTTGTAGCCTGGTGCGGGAAAATAAGCCCTACAACCGAGGGAGAGCAGCTTATGATTCAGTACGGAGCAGAACTGCTGGCGGAAAATGCAGCCAGGATGAGTTTGCTGCTTCTCATTAGCTTTTCTCTTGGAAAAGGGTGGGAGTGTATTGTATTTTTGCTGATATTCGGATGCCTGCGGATCCATGCAGGGGGGCTTCATGCAGCGACCGGCTGGGGCTGCGGTCTGTGGATGGCATCGCTGCTGACAGTTTCTATTCTGAGCGGAGAAGCGGCGCCGGTATCAGAGCTGGCGATGGGCTGGATATTTGCAGCAGTCTCTGCCTGCGTGGCATGGAGAGCGCCAGTTACAGTGAATAGAGACTGCTATACGGCAGAGGGAATTCTGAAAAAAAAGATAGATGCTGTTTTGACCATTCTTGTTTACTATTTTATTCTGCTGTTTCTGGAACAAGTGAGAAACGTGGCAGTCTGTGCGGTGGTTTTGGAGGCAATGACTTTGCTTCCTGAAATACATAACAAAAACTAAGGAGGAAACGTATATGAAGCTGGAACTGGTAAAGGGGATTCAGAAACTGTTCAAGAACATTGCAAAAAATACCATAGGAAAAAGTTTTCCGCCGGGAATGCATGAAAGAAGGATTCCGGAGGAGCTGAAACGGGCAGTGGAGGAAGAAAGAAAATAGACGCAGTATCAGAGGGAGACGGCTTTTCCGTCTCCTCTTTTTTTCGCAAAACCCGTTGACGAATCTTTCTTCATATGGTATAGTAATCTGGCGAATGGAAGAACTTAGGTCTTTTTTTTATGCGTAAAATTAGCTGCAAAGGCTGAGGCGTGTGAGAATGAGGCCGAAACAACGAAAAATCAAGTGGAGGTGGAAGTCGTGCGCACAAGAATTACACTGGCATGTACAGAATGTAAACAACGCAACTACAACATGACGAAGGATAAGAAAACTCATCCGGATCGCATGGAGACTAAGAAGTATTGTAGATTCTGCAAAACTCATACTTTACACAAAGAAACCAAATAAGGAGTGTGAAATATGGGAGAAGCTACAGGAACTGAGAAAGCCCCGAAGAAGAGCTTTTTCAAGGGTGTAAAAGCTGAGTTCAGTAAAATCGTATGGCCTGACCAGGAAACCGTAGGCAAGCAGACTGTAGTTGTTCTTGCGGTAACTGCTGTTCTTGGACTGATTATCGCAGTCCTGGATTTCATTATCAAATGGGGCCTCAGCTTCATTATTAAATAAGGCGAGGGTGATAAGATGTCAGAAGCAAAATGGTATGTAGTTCATACCTATTCGGGCTACGAGAACAAGGTAAAAGTAGACATTGAGAAAACCATTGAAAACCGCAATCTTCAGGATCAGATTCTGGAAGTATCCGTTCCGATGTTGGAGGTAGCTGAGCTGAAGAACGGCGTGGAAAAGCTGGCGGACAAGAAGATGTTCCCCGGCTACGTGCTGATTCACATGGTCATGAATGATGACACATGGTATGTAGTACGCAATACCCGCGGCGTGACTGGATTTGTCGGACCGGGTTCCAAACCGGTTCCCCTCAGTGAGGAGGAGATGGCAGGCCTGGGCTTCAGTAAAAAAGAGGTTGCAGTGGAATATGAGCTGGGCGATACCGTTGTGGTTACTGCCGGCGCATGGAAAGATACCATTGGTGCGGTTAAGAGCATCAATGAGGGTAAGAAAACTCTTACTATCAATGTCGAGATGTTTGGCCGGGAGACTCCGGTTGAACTGAATTTTACAGAAGTGAAGAAAATGTAACATGAAACTGAGCTGGCAAGCTGCCGGCTCGTGGGAGGGACATCCCCGACAATACCACAATATAGGAGGTCATTATCATGGCAAAGAAAGTAACTGGTTACATCAAATTACAGATTCCGGCAGGCAAGGCTACTCCTGCTCCGCCAGTTGGTCCTGCACTGGGTCAGCACGGCGTTAATATTGTGCAGTTCACCAAAGAGTTCAACGCAAGAACTGCAGACCAGGGCGATTTAATCATCCCGGTTGTTATTACCGTATACGCAGATAGAAGCTTTAGCTTCGTTACTAAGACTCCGCCGGCTGCTGTTTTGTTAAAGAAGGCTTGCAAGCTGAAATCCGGTTCTGCAACTCCGAACAAAACAAAAGTAGCTACCATCTCCAAGGCTGATCTTCAGAAGATCGCTGAGACTAAGATGCCTGACTTAAATGCAGCAAGCCTGGAAGCAGCTATGAGCATGATTGCAGGTACTGCAAGAAGTATGGGTATCACTGTTGAGGAATAATTCAGTATTCCACATAGACGCGAGATGACAATTTAAAGACGTGGGAGGGACATCCCCGACAATACCACTAGGAGGTTATTTTATCATGAAACATGGAAAAAGATATGTAGAAGCGGCTAAATCTGTAGACCGTGCGAATCTTTATGATACAGCAGATGCCATTGCACTGGTAAAGAAAACTGCTGTTGCTAAATTTGATGAAACCATTGAGGCTCATATCAGAACCGGTTGTGACGGACGTCACGCTGACCAGCAGATCCGTGGTGCAGTTGTTCTGCCGCACGGTACTGGTAAGGTAGTTCGTATCCTGGTATTCGCTAAGGGACCGAAGGCTGACGAGGCACTGGCTGCAGGCGCTGACTTTGTAGGCGCTGAGGAGCTGATCCCGAAGATCCAGAACGAAGGATGGTTAGATTTCGACGTAGTTGTAGCTACTCCGGATATGATGGGCGTTGTTGGACGTCTGGGTCGTGTACTGGGACCGAAGGGCTTAATGCCGAACCCGAAGGCTGGTACCGTTACCATGGATGTTACCAAGGCTATCAACGATATCAAAGCTGGTAAGATTGAGTACAGACTTGACAAGACCAACATTATCCACGTGCCAGTGGGTAAAGCTTCTTTCACTGAGGAGCAGTTAGCGGACAACTTCCAGACGCTTATGGATGCAATCGTTAAGGCAAAACCGGCTACCCTGAAGGGTGCTTACTTAAAGAGCGTTACCCTGACCTCTACCATGGGCCCGGGCGTTAAGCTGAACGTAGCCAAGATGATTGGCTAATCGTTGCGAAAAACGGTTGACAATTCCAATATAGTATGTTATCATACACAAGTATTGACTGCCGAAGACAGCAGGTGCCGTAAGGCATAAAGGTTATTCCACCTGCCGAGGAACGTACAATTTCTTTAATTTTGAATTTGTAGCGCCTCTCTGTCTTTGAGACAGAGAGGCTTTTTCCTTGCAGTCTCCAGTTATATAAAAAAACAGGAGGGAAAGATTCATGGCAAAAGTTGAGTTAAAACAGCCAATCGTAGCAGAGATCTCTGAACTGCTGGACGGCGCTGCAACTGCAGTAGTGGTTGACTATCGTGGTCTGACCGTTGCTCAGGATACCGAGCTGCGTAAACAGTTAAGAGAAGCTGGTGTTACTTATAAAGTATATAAGAACACCATGATCAGACGTGCTGCGGAGGGTACTGCATTTGCTGCTCTGGATCCGCATTTAGAGGGACCGACTGCAATCGCTGTATCCAAGACAGATGCAACTGCTGCTGCTAGAATTCTGGCTGAGTTCGCAAAGAAGGCTGACAAGCTGGAAATCAAGGGCGGTGTTGTAGAAGGCAATTATTACGACGCAAAGGGAATGCAGGTTATCGCAACCATCCCGTCCAGAGAAGTTCTTCTGGGCCGTTTGCTGGGAAGCATGCAGTCTCCGATTGCAAACTTCGCTCGTGTGCTTAATCAGATCGCTGAGAAGAGCGCAGAGGCATAAGTTTTACTGATAGGAACATATTCCTGTGAATTTATTTCGGCCCTTCCGGAAAGGGAAGCGCCAGGAAAAACATTAATCAAATGGAGGAAAATAAAATGGCAAAGTTAACCACTGCAGAGTTTATCGAAGCTATCAAAGAGTTATCCGTATTAGAGCTGAACGAGCTGGTAAAGGCTTGTGAGGAAGAGTTTGGCGTATCCGCAGCAGCAGGTGTTGTTGTAGCAGCAGCAGGCCCGGCAGCTGAGGCAGCTGAAGAGAAGACCGAGTTCGACGTAGAGCTGACCGAGGTTGGCCCGAACAAGGTTAAAGTTATCAAGGTTGTTCGTGAAGCTACCGGTCTGGGCCTGAAAGAGGCTAAGGACGTAGTTGACGGCGCTCCGAAGATCCTGAAAGAGGCTGCTTCTAAGGAAGAGGCTGAGGGCATCAAGGCTAAACTTGAGGCTGAGGGCGCAAAGGTTACCCTGAAGTAATTAACTTCATCAGAAGATGGACGCTGCAGGAAGCGGGAAACCGCTTTTCTGCAGCGTTTTTTGTTTCGGCTCCGCGAGGGATCGCCATGGGTTGGAAGAGAATTTTGTCGCAGAAGCGACAGCAAGAACCGCGCACAACCGTGAAAGTTGGGACAAAATTGACAGAATTTACTTGACAGATTGGCACTCAGGTGCTAAACTTACGATGTATTTTGATATGAGCTTTTGATTCACATATTTTTGTAAGTCATGAAGACCATTTCATGATTTACAAAAATATGTGATTTTTTTGATTCAGAGAAAATACAAAAATAATTAAATCTATTTTATAAAGGGAGGTACCACTCATGAATAACGGTACAGTTAAATGGTTCAACGCTACTAAAGGTTATGGTTTCATCACCAACGATGCAACTGGCGAGGAAGTATTCGTACACTTCTCCGGTATCGTAGCTGATGGCTACAAGACTCTGGAAGATGGTCAGAAGGTTACTTTTGACACCACCGAGGGCAACCGCGGTATCCAGGCTGTTAATGTTCACGTTGTAGCTTAATTGGAGCGCTGACAGACCCCTTGTTTTGATACAGAATGGCTGCTTTTGCAGGCAGTCTGGATAATAAGACATGGACAGAAGATCGTCGTATACGGCGATCTTCTTTTTAGATTTTATTTTCGTGAACTTTTTTCATGAGAATCCCTTTTAGATATTTACACAGCACAGGCTTTTTGACAAAATTGTTTTTGCAAGAAAAAGTGTAAACGCTTACAAAAAAGTTGGAAAACCTATTGCAATAATAGATCAAATGGTGTATGATAAATCCATGAAACAAACGCAATCTTGTCTTTTTGAAAATTTGTAAGCACTTACAAAAAAGAAAAGTTTTCTGCCGTCCTTAAGGACAGTCTCAAACCGGGGTGGAGAAGAAGAAGACAAGGACAGCGGCGAAAAGACGAGTAAATCAATCATAACAAATTATAAGGTGGAGGTTTCAGACGATGAGCAAGAAAGAAACAGTAATTCAGTTTGGTGAAGGCGGTTTCCTGCGTGGATTTGTAGATTATTTCTTCCAGAAGTTAAAAGAGAAGGAGCTGTTTGACGGTTCTGTAGTGATTGTGCAGCCGATTGAAAAAGGTATGTGCGAGATGTTAGAGAAGCAGGGCTGCGAATACAATCTGTTCTTAAGAGGCATCAATGACGGTAAGGTTGTAGATGAGCATACTCATATTGATGTGATTTCCAGATGTGTCAATCCCTACAGTGACAACGCTGCCTATATGGCTCTGGCTGAGAACCCGGATTTCCGCTTTATCGTTTCCAATACCACTGAGGCAGGTATTTGCTTTGAAGGTGATAACAAGTTTGAGGATGCTCCGGCTCATTCCTTCCCGGGCAAGCTGACTCAGCTGCTTTATAAGAGATTCCAGCTGGGACTGCCGGGCTTTATTATCCTTTCCTGTGAGCTGATTGACCACAATGGTGAGGAGCTGCTGAAGTGCTGTGAGCAGTATGCAGATCTGTGGAACCTGGGCGATGATTTTAAGGCATGGCTGAAGAATGAAAATGATTTCTGCTCTACACTGGTAGACCGTATTGTAACCGGATTCCCGAGAGATGAGCATGCAGCTCTGTGCGAGCGTATCGGTCAGCAGGATAACATGATGGATACCGCTGAGATCTTCCATCTGTGGGTAATCCAGGGCGATCATGAGGACGAGCTTCCTCTGCAGAAGGCAGGCTTTAATGTTGTATGGACAGACAATGTAGATCCTTATAAGAAGAGAAAAGTGCGTATTCTGAATGGTGCTCATACTTCTATGGTACTGGGTGCCCGTCTGTACGGTCTGGAGACTGTTGGTGAGTGCCTGAAGGATGAGAAAGTATCTGCTCTTCTGAAGAAGTGCATCTTCGAGGAGATTATCCCCACCATCGGAGATACTGAGGACAACCGGGCATTTGGAGCAGCCGTTCTGGAGCGTTTCTCCAACCCGTTTATTAAACATCTGCTTCTGTCCATTGCGCTGAACTCTGTTTCCAAGTTCAAAGCAAGAGTTCTGCCGACCATTCTGGAGTATAAAGAAGAAAAAGGTGCTTATCCGCAGGGCCTGACCTTCTCTCTGGCTGCTCTGATTGCATTCTACCGCACAGATGAAGCCAATGACGGTGAGGATATTATGGCATTTATGAAGGATGCATCTGTTGCTGATATTCTGGCTAAGACCGAGTACTGGGGCCAGGATCTGAGCGATATGCTTCCTGTTGTAGAGAAGTGGTACAACATGATTCAGACTGAGGGCATGAGCAAGGCATACGACGCTGTTCTGGCTGAATAAAATGTAACTATTCAGGACGGCGGGAGATCTGACAGAAAAATTCTTGTCAAGCTCGCTTGTAAAGGGATTTTCCTGCCAGATCTCACATCGGAGGAATCTCCGATGCTTCTTGTTCGGCTTTGCCGGACAAGAAGATACCCCGTCCTGAACAGTTACAATAAAATAATAAAAAGAGGCACGGTTATGTAAAGAACCGTGCCTCTTTTTTCTTAGGCTTCGTAAGTGAATTTCATATCCCAGGACTGGCGGATATCATCCATTAACTGAAGGACAGCAAGACTGTCTTCCGGTGAAAAACGATCGCTGGCGGACATGCCGGCTTTTATGCAGCGGGCAGTTTCCCGGATCTGATACTCAAATCCGTTGATCTCAAAGGGCATGGAAAATTCCTGTGATTCCCCATCTAAGGTCTGTATGGTCATAGTCTGGGCCTGCTGGTAATCCTTCAGGTGAACAGAGCCCTTTGTTCCGAAAATAGCGGCTTCTCGCCCTGTTTCCATGCCAATGGTCTGGAGAGCATGTCCAGTCCGTCCTTTCGGATAGGAAAGCTGAAGGACGCTGAAATCGTCAGTTCCATATTCATTGATATGAACCTGGGAGGTGAAGGACTCCGGAGCAGCGCCCATGATCATATGAAGAAAGCCCAGGTTGTAGATCCCGATATCCAGAAGGGCTCCGCCCCCTAAGCTGGAATCAAATTTTCGATCCTTTCTGGCGCCTGAGGCAACAAACCCAAATTCACAGCGGGCATGGCGGACGTCTCCGATGATTCCCTGATCCAGAAGCTCCCGCAGCTTGTCATACAGAGGAAGGAAACGAATCCAGAAGGCCTCCATAATAAAGAGTCCTTTTTCCTCTGCCATGTGGTAAAGGGTTCGGGCTTCGGCTGCATTGGTAGTAAATGGTTTTTCGCACAAAACATGCTTTCCGGCTTCCAGACACATCATACAGTTTTCATAATGCATATGATTGGGAGTGGAAATATAGATGGCCTCCACCTCTGGATCTTTTGCCAAATCCTCATAAGAACCGTAGTACCTGGGAATGCCATAAGCTTCTGCAAAAGCTCTGGCAGATTCCGAAGTGCGGGAACCAACTGCAGTGAGAACTGCTTCTGATGGATCCATCTGGCAAACAGTTGCTGCAAATTTTTTGGCTATGGTTCCAGTAGCCAGAATTCCCCATTTCATCAAGAATTCCTCCTCTCTTTTATCTGCCGGATACGGGCAGAATCAGATCTGTTTTTGAAATTGATTCTATTTTAATGGAGAAATGAGAAAAGATCTACCGGAATTTAACTGAAATTTAACGAAATGATTACATACCTGCGGTTTCGCAAAAAAAGAAAAAAAGCTATGGTATAGAAAGTGAAAAGAGAAGAGATTATTGGATGCGGAATAAGCTTGAAAAACAGTAGTGTCAGAAATGAAAAAAGATTGTATAAAAAAAGAACAATCTTCAAGGCTGAGAAAAAAGGGAGATTTTATAGACAAAGAAAAGGCAGACAGTAAATTTTTTTCTTGAGAAAATGTAGAAAAACTACAAATAAAGATAAGGGGGTATCTTTTGAAGAAACCGTATGAATTTGAGATAAAAGCGCGCTATGCCGGGCTGCGGATGTCAGAACGGAAGGTTGCAGATATATATCTTTCCTGGGATAAGGACTTCGAGGAGCTGTCACTGGCAGCGCTGGCAGAGAAAGCCGGTGTCAGCCAGCCTTCGGTTATGCGTTTTGTAAAGGCCATGGGCTTTGATGGTTTTAAGGAATTTAAATATGCAATATTAAAAGCCAGAGGCGAGCAGGAGGCGATTGGGGAAGATGAAAAAAATTCTGCAGGGTTTCCTCCGCCTCTGGTGTATGGCTACGCTATCTCAGAGGGAGACAGTCTGGAAGAAATGCCAGGAAGAATCATTTCTCAGGCCATTTCCTGCCTGGGGGATACGTTAAAGCAGATTTCTTCGGAAAAAATTCAGAAGGCGGCAGAAATGATCTGCAGCGCCCGTCAGATTGCTGTATATTATGTGGAAAATTCGGCTTCTGTAGCACAGGATTTGGTGACAAAGCTTTTGTATCTGGGGTTTAATTGTATGATGTATTCTGATATTTATTTACAGGAAATCAGCGCTTCGAATTTGCGAGAAGGGGATTTAGCTATTGGAATTTCTCATTCCGGTTCGTCAAAAAGTACCGTGAATGCAATCCGGCAGGCCAGGAAATCAGGCGCTTCTGTTTTATGCCTGACCAATCAGGAGGATGCATTGATTGGGAAATGGGCAGATCTTCTTTTGTGTACGGAAAATCGCCAGATGCTTTATGGAAATGCTATTTTTTCCAGAATTTCAGAAATTGCCGTAGTAGATATGATTTATGTTGGAGTGATTCTGAGCGATTATAAAAAATATACGGAACGGCTGGATCGGAGCAGCCGGATTGTTCGAAAGCATGGATATGAGAATACAAAAAAGTAAAGATAAAGTATCAGAGAATCTGTAGAAAAACTACAGGTTCTTTTCTTTTTATTCGATGCCGGATTTACGGTGGCTTTACAAAAGGCTTACCTGGATTTTGTTGAAAATTCCAGAAAATTTGTGATTTAATATGGATGTTTGAACGGAAAAGAAGCCGGTTAAGAAACAAACTGGAGAGAGAAAAGTACAGAAACCAGAAAGCGAAACATTGCTTGGAAAGGAGCAGAAAACATGTTGGAGCTGAAACATATAAAAAATCTTACGACGGCGTGACCATCTTAAACGATGTCAATCTGGAGATTGAGAAAGGAGAAATCGTATCTATTTTAGGTCCCTCCGGCTGTGGAAAAACAACACTTTTAAATTTGATTCTGGGGATGACAGATGCAGACAGCGGAAGCATTCTTCTGGAGGGAGAGGACATTACCAGGGTCCCTATGGAGAAGAGAGGATTTAACATTGTATTTCAGGATTATGCTCTTTTTCCAAATCTGAATGTCTATCAGAATATTACCTATGGGCTGAGAAACAAGCCGGGGATTTCCAGCAAACAGGAGGTTGAGGAGTTCATTGACTTGCTGGGGCTGAGAGAGCATCTGGAGAAGAAAATTGATCAGCTTTCCGGCGGACAGAAGCAGCGGACAGCGCTGGCAAGAACAATGGTTATGAAGCCGAAAATTCTTTTTCTGGATGAGCCCTTAAGTGCTTTGGATGGCGTAATCAAAGAATCCATCAAAGCGAAAATTAAAGAGATTGCCCGGGAATTTCAGCTGACTACGATTATTGTAACCCATGATCCGGAAGAGGCTTTGACCTTATCGGATAAGGTTTTGATTGTAAACCGCGGCGGCATTGCCCAGTTTGGAAGGCCGGAGGAAATCATAGAACATCCGGCAGATTCTTTTGTGAAAGAATTCATTCTGAATCAGCTGGAAATTAAGAAAAATAATATTTTTACCCTGTTTCGCCAGGAGCAAAATCCAGCATTCATGATGCAGGCAGTTTGAGAGGGATACCATGATGAGAAATGGAAAAGAACGGGAAATAAAAGGAATCTACGCAGCAGTGCTTGTGGTATTTCTGGTTTTCCTGCTGATACCAATTCTGCTTCTTCTGGGAAAATCCTTTGAGGGGAGCAGCGGATTTACGCTGGCCAGATATGGAGAAATTCTGACAGGAAAGGATTTTCCCGGAGTGTTGGGAAGAAGCATCTGGATTGCGTCCATCAGTGGGGTGGTCACAACGATTCTGGCCTTTTTTCTGGCTTACACCATTCATTATACGAATCTTCCGGGAATATGGAAAAAGGTTATTCGACTGGCGGCTGTGGCGCCGATGCTGCTGCCTACGATTACATATGGATTTGCCATTATTTATTCTTTTGGAAAACAGGGACTTTTAACCAGAATACTGGGATTTCAGCTTTTTGATATTTACGGCTTTTGGGGACTGCTTCTGGGATACGTGATTTATACACTTCCAGTATCCTTCCTGCTGATTCTGAATACTATGAGTTTTATTGATAAGAAATTCATGATTGTATCCAGAATTATGGG
Source organism: Lachnoclostridium sp. Marseille-P6806 (assembly GCF_964238185.1). Lineage (NCBI taxonomy): Bacteria > Bacillati > Bacillota > Clostridia > Lachnospirales > Lachnospiraceae > Lachnoclostridium > Lachnoclostridium sp. Marseille-P6806. The sequence continues at coordinate 424,700 of NZ_CAXSLG010000001.1, read as the reverse complement.
AGATCACGCGCTGGTTACCTTTCTGGAAACGATTATAAGACCGCTTCTGGGAACCCTGGCCGCATCCTTTGTGCAGTGTTTTTTCCTCTGCTTTACTGATTACGGAATTCCGGCTTCTGTAGGAGGACAGTATGAGGTTGTGGCAACCGTACTTTACAACGAGATGCTGGGAAGCATGCCGAACTTTAACCGGGGAGCGGTAGTGGCCATGATGATGATGGTGCCTTCTGTTTTAAGTATCACGCTCCTTCACTATCTGGAAAAGTATAATATTCGTTGCAGCAGAGTTTCTCAGGTAGAGCTGAAAAAGAATCCGGTTCGGGATGTGTGCTGCGGAGCAGTATCCTTTGGAATTCTCCTCTGTGTGCTTTCCTCTTTTGCAGTTATTGTTATTGTTCCGGTAGTAGAGGAGTGGCCGTATCAGCTTTCCTTTACATGGAAGCATGTGTCTGCGGTACTGGGAGATTCTTCTCTTTTGACTGTATATAAGAACTCTCTTCTGACAGCTGGTCTGACGGCTCTTGTCGGGTCTCTGGTTGTGTACGGGGCGGCTCTGGTGACAGCGAGAAGCAGTTTTGGAGAAAGGAAAAAGGCAGTGATAGAGAGTATTGCGTTGGTAACCAATACGATTCCCGGAATGGTCATCGGTATTGCATTTTTATTCGCCTTTTCCGGAACACCGCTTCAAAATACCTTCTTTTTGATTGTAATCTGTAATGTGGTGCATTTCTTTTCTACACCATATCTGATAAGGAGAGAGGCTATGCCATTTATCCGGGAAAGGTGACAGATGCAGATACCTTTCGAATCGGCAATATCGGAGAAATTTATCCGGAGGATATGGAAAAGCTGGCGCAGATTATCCATGATTTTTTAAACGAGAAGAAGGAGGCGTGAGAAATGGCAAAATTTGACGGAGTGATTTTTGACTGGGCGGGAACTACAGTAGATTATGGGTGTTTTGCACCAGTGCAGGCCTTTGCTGATTCCTTTGCAGAATTTGGTGTGATTCCTACAATGGACGAGGTTCGGGCGCCAATGGGGATGCTGAAGCGGGAGCATGTGCGCACTATGCTGCAGATGGAACGGATTTCCGGATTGTGGAAACAGGTTCATGGCCCCGAATTCACAGAAGAGGACGTAGAGGCAGTGTATCTGAGAAGTGAAAGCAGAATCATGGAGCTGCTGGGCCAGTTTACCGATATAAAGCCTTATGTGAAGGAAACCGTAGAAGAACTTCGGCGCAGAGGTCTGAAAATTGGTTCTACGACTGGTTATACAGATGAAATGATGCAGGTTGTGGTTCCTGCAGCTGCGAAAAAGGGATATTCTCCGGACTGCTGGTTCAGTCCAGATGCAGTGGGGCAGAAAGGGAGGCCATTCCCATATATGATTTTCCGCAATATGGAGGAGCTGAAGCTTTCTGATGTAAGGAAGGTGATGAAGGTGGGAGATACGGTATCTGATATCAGGGAAGGAAAAAATGCTGGCCTTTATACCGTGGGGATTATAGAAGGAAGCTCTGTGGTGGGGCTTTCTCAGAGAGAATTTGAAGCACTTTCCCCAGAGGAAAGAGCACAGCTCTGTGAACAGGCACGGAAAAAATACCTGGAAGCAGGAGCAGACTGTGCCGTAAATGATATTCGGGGAATTCTGGAACTGATCGAGGTCTGAAATCCTGCAGGGAATGCATATAGTGTAGGAAAGCGGGAACCGGAAAAGCGCATAAAACAAGCAGTCCGGAAGAAAAGGTGGGGTGAAGCGTGGACAGAAACAGATGGAAGGCACAGTGTCAAATTCTAATTTGCGCGGCTGTTCTGGATGCGGCAATTTTGGGGCTTATGGCAGGGACTGTGCAGGTAAGAGCAGGGGCAGCTGATTCCAGAAAGGAGCTGTCTCTGGCAGAAGAGCAGGCGATCCTGCCGGACACAGGCAGGATACTCCCGGCCGGAAGTCCGGAAATGACGGCAGAGGAGGGAAAGGAGAATTCCAGGTTTGCTGCCCTGGGCAGTGTGGTAGCCCTGACCTTTGATGACGGACCTCATAAAATTTATACAAAACAGCTTTTGGATGGATTAAGGGAGCGCGGTATCCACGCTACCTTTTTTCTTATGGGAGAAAATCTGGAGGGCAATGAGGCGCTGGTCCGGCAGATGCGACAGGACGGCCATCTCATTGGAAATCACAGTTTTTGCCATGTGAAGCTGACACAAGCAGGAGCAGAAGCGGTATGCCAGGATGTGGAAAAGACGGGAGAGATGATAAAAGCTCTTACGGGGCAGTATCCTCAGTATCTTCGCCCTCCTTATGGAGACTGGAATGAGGCGCTGGAGGAAAGGCTGGATTTGGAAACGGTATTCTGGACTGTGGATTCTCTGGACTGGAAGCTGCAAAACACGGAAAAAATTGTAAAACGTGTGGAAAAGTCCGTGCAAAACGGAGATATTATTCTGATGCACGATATTTTTTCTACTTCCGTGGAAGCGGCTCTGCAGCTGGTGGATGAACTGCAGAGCCAGGGCTATCAGTTTGTTACGGTGGATGAGCTGATGATTGACTGAGGGCGGATTTTTTTGTATGGACTGTTTTCCGGGCAGGATTTTCAGAGCCGCAGTTGACGAATAGTCTGCTGCCGTCTATACTGAAAGAGACTGGTTCAGGAGGACAAAAAATATGAATTTATTTGATTATATGCGCAGCAGCACTCAGGAAAAAGAGTCGCCGCTGGCTTCCAGAATGCGTCCCACGACCTTGGATGAGGTGGTGGGACAAAAACATATTATCGGGAAGGATAAGCTGCTTTACCGGGCTATTCAGGCAGATCAGCTGGGCTCCCTGATTTTTTATGGACCGCCAGGAACGGGAAAGACGACTCTGGCCAAGGTGATTGCCAATACAACAAGCGCCAATTTCCGCCAGATCAATGCGACTGTGGCTGGAAAAAAGGACATGGAAGAGGTTGTGAAGGAAGCGAAGGACGCTCTGGGAATGTACGGCAAAAAAACCATTCTGTTTGTAGACGAGATTCATCGCTTTAATAAAAGCCAGCAGGATTATCTGCTTCCTTATGTAGAGGACGGAACTCTGATTCTGATCGGGGCAACAACAGAGAATCCTTATTTTGAAGTAAACGGCGCATTGCTTTCCAGATCCAGGATCTTTGAATTAAAAGCTCTGGAGCGGGAGGATGTAAAGGAACTGCTGTACCGGGCAGTCCGGGATGAGAAAAAGGGAATGGGGAGCTACGAGGCGGAGCTTCATCCGGATGCGGCGGATTTTCTGGCGGATGTATCCGGCGGTGATGCCAGAGGCGCTCTGAATGCCCTGGAGCTGGGAATTCTGACTACCGGACGTTCAGAGGATGGTAAAATCCATATTACTCTGGAAGTGGCTCAGGAGTGTATTCAGAAGCGGGCTGTCCGCTACGATAAGGACGGGGACAATCACTACGATACCATTTCTGCTTTTATTAAGAGTATGAGAGGATCGGATCCAGATGCGGCGGTTTATTATCTTGCAAGGATGCTGTATGCAGGAGAGGATATTAAATTCATCGCCCGGAGAATCATGATCTGCGCTTCTGAGGATGTGGGAAATGCAGATCCTCAGGCTCTCTGTGTGGCTGTCAGCGCCGCTCAGGCTGTAGAACGTATCGGAATGCCGGAAGCACAGATCATTTTGTCTCAGGCAGTAACCTATGTGGCCAGCGCTCCGAAAAGCAATGCCGCCTATATGGCTGTCAGCGAGGCGATGGATGCAGTGAAAAACCAGACGACGATGCCGGTGCCGGCACATCTGCAGGACGCCCATTATAAGGGCTCAGCCAGTCTGGGACGAGGTACAGGATATCTGTATGCTCATGACTACCCCAATCATTATGTGGCACAGCAATATCTGCCGGATGGCATGGAAAACCAGAAATTTTATCACCCTACAGAGATGGGATATGAAAAAAACATCAGGGAACATTTGGAATTTTTGAAAAATTCTGTTAAAAATGTATAAATAGGGAAAAACATCTTTTCTTTTTAAATAATTCGTTTTATAATACAAATGTGATTTGGGGATCGCCAGAGAGCGATCCCTGTCCAAAGTCATCCTCTGGAAGAAATCTCAACAATCTTTTATTACCCATAATAGGATATTCATAACAGGATATTACCCATGACAGACCAATAGAATACAGGATGAGAACCAATAATAATGATAAATAGAAATGGAGCGAGTATATGCGAGAAAAATTACAGACTCTGCCTTTGACACAGCTGAAGGAGCTGGCGAAAGCGCAGGGGATAAAAGGCGTTACTGGCATGAGAAAGGCAGATCTGATAGATGAATTGTGCCGCCTTGCCGAGCAGGAGGAGATTATTAAAACTGCGGTGGCACCGCCGCAGCTGCGTCAGACGGGCCAGACTGAGACGCGGACAGAAAGCCGCGGCGATCGGTATGGAAAAACGGAGCGGAGTGACCGGACTGAGAAAGCAGAGCGCAGCGACCGTTATGAGAAAACAGATCGGAGTGAGAGAATGGATCGAAGTGAGAAGACAGAGCGGTATGAGCGCGGGGAGCGAAATGAGAGGTGTGATCGGTATGAGAAGAACGATCGGACAGAAAAAAGTGAACAAACAAACAGAGGGGAACGCCAGGAGTATTATTCGGAACGCGGCGAACGGGTGATTCGCCAGATGCCCCGGCAGCAGGAGCCCTTATCTGCCCAGGAGGTGGCAGATTTAGACAGCGGCATTGAGGCCAATGGAATTCTGGAGGTTATGCCGGACGGCTTTGGATTTATCCGCTGCGAGAATTTCCTGCCAGGTGACAATGACGTGTATGTGGCGCCTTCTCAGATTCGTCGGTTCAATCTGAAAACAGGCGATATTATTGTGGGAAACCGTCGTGTGAAAACAGCGGCAGAGAAGTTTGCAGCCCTCCTTTATATCCGCAATGTAAACGGATATCCGATCAGCGTAGTGGAGCGGCGTCCCAACTTTGAGGATTTGACGCCGGTGTTCCCCAATCAGCGTCTGCATATGGAAGTGCCGGGCAAGAGCAGCACAGCTATGAGAATTGTGGATCTGCTTTCTCCCATTGGAAAGGGACAGCGAGGCATGATTGTTTCTCCGCCTAAGGCAGGTAAAACTACGCTGATGAAGCAGGTGGCTCAGGCAGTAACAACAAATCATCCGGACATGCATCTGATTATTCTTCTGATTGACGAACGTCCGGAGGAGGTTACGGATATTAAGGAATCGGTTGTGGGAGACAATGTGGAGGTCATTTATTCTACCTTCGACGAGCTTCCGGATCGTCACAAGAGAGTTTCTGAGATGGTAATTGAACGGGCAAAGCGTTTAGTAGAGCATGGACGTGATGTGATTATTCTTCTGGACAGCATTACCCGTCTGGCCCGCGCTTATAACCTGGTTGTTCCGCCCAGCGGAAGAACCCTGTCCGGCGGTCTAGATCCGGCAGCGCTTCATATGCCTAAGCGTTTCTTTGGAGCAGCAAGAAATATGCGGGAGGGCGGAAGCCTGACAATTCTGGCAACGGCTCTGGTGGATACGGGAAGCCGTATGGACGATGTGATTTATGAGGAATTTAAGGGAACCGGCAATATGGAGCTGGTGCTTGACAGAAAGCTTTCTGAAAAACGGATCTTCCCGGCAGTGGATATTCTCAAGTCCGGAACCCGCCGGGATGACCTTCTTCTGACTGCGGAGGAGGCAGAGGCAGTGGATATTATCCGCAAGGCAACAAATACTCTGAAACCGGAGGAATCTGTAGAAAAGATCCTGGAATTGTTTGCGAGAACGAAAAACAACTGGGAATTTGCGGAATCTGTGAAGAAAATGAGATTCTATTAAAAAATTCCTTGCAAACAGGCGGTTTCTGTGATATACTTACAAAGCTGTTTATAGGTGTGAGGTGATTTTAACAGTACGACTGAGACTGTTAGATGATCACAGTTCTATATAATTGAAAAAGTGAAGAGGTGAAAATCATGAGAGAAGGAATCCATCCGGCTTACTATCAGGCAAAGGTTACCTGCAACTGCGGAAACGAGTTCGTAACTGGTTCTACCAAGAAAGATATCCACGTGGAGGTTTGCTCCAAGTGCCATTCTTTCTATACTGGCCAGCAGAAGACTGCTTCAGCTCGCGGACGTATCGATAAGTTCAACAAGAAGTATGGTATGAACGCATAAGCATAGTATGAGCGAGGTAAGGTTGAGACGTAAGTGGAGACACTTTGGCTCAACCTTTTCTTTTATGTCATAGGAAAGGGAACGTGTTCCTTTCCGGCAGGAAAAGAGGAGAAATACGATGAAATATTCCGGAATTGGCGGACAGGCTGTCATTGAAGGAATCATGATGAAAAACAAGGATCAGTATGCTACTGCTGTACGGCGTCCTGACGGTGAGATTGAGGTGAAAAAGGATACCTATGTCAGTATGACAGAAAAGGTTCCGTTTTTTGCCCTGCCATTTATCCGGGGCGTGTTCAGCTTTGCAGATTCTATGATTCTGGGAATGAGAACCCTGAGCTTTTCTGCCAGCTTTTTTGAAGATGATGAGGATTCAGAGCCGGGACGGCTGGAGCTGTGGCTGGATAAAGTGTTTGGAGAACAGGTGGAAAAGGTGCTGATGGCCTTTGTGATGGTGTTTTCCGTGGTCATGGCTATTGGCATTTTTATGGTGCTTCCGCTGCTGATTGCCAATCTGTTTCGCCGGGTGATTCACTCGGAGACTGTGATGGCATTTCTGGAGGGAGCTATCCGAATTGCAATTTTTGTAGCCTATATTAAACTGATTTCCAGAATGGAGGATATCCGCCGGACCTTTATGTATCACGGCGCAGAGCATAAATGCATCAACTGTATCGAACACGGCATGACCCTTACTGTGGCTCATGTGCGGGAAAGCTCTAAGCAGCACAAACGCTGCGGAACCAGCTTTTTGATTATTGTCATGCTGATCAGCATCCTATTTTTTATGGTGGTGCGGGTGGACAATGTGTGGCTGCGGATACTCAGCCGGATTGTGCTGGTGCCGGTGATTGCCGGAGTTTCCTATGAATTTTTGCGGCTGGCAGGCCGTTCAGACAATGCCCTGGTGAATTTTTTGAGCAGACCGGGAATGTGGATGCAGAATCTGACTACCAGTGAGCCGGACGATTCTATGATAGAGGTTGCCATTGAGGCCGTGGAAGCAGTATTTGACTGGAAAGCCTATCTGCGGGAGAATTTTCCGGATACGGTGATTCCGGAGGAAAAGGAGGAGGTCCTGGCATGACGCTGTTTCGATTGCTGGCAGAAGGCAGCAGAGCCTTAAAGCAGGCCGGAGACCCCGATGGGGATCATGACGCAAGGCAGCTTCTTATGGCAGCCTTTCATCTGGATATGGTTCATTTTCTGCTGAACCGGATGCAGGATCTGGAGGACAGTGATTATAACCGTTCCTGTATAGAACTGTACCGGAGCATGATAGAAAAGCGCAGAAGGCGCTGCCCCCTGCAGCAGATTCTCGGCAGTCAGGAATTTATGGGGCTGGAATTTTATGTGAATCAGCATGTGCTGATTCCGCGGCAGGATACAGAGACTCTTGTAGAGCTGGTCTTAGAGCAGCAGAAGAATCAGGAAATCCGCCTGCTTGATCTGTGCACAGGATCCGGCTGTATTGCTGTCAGTTTGGCGGTAAAGGGCGGATACAGGCAGGTAATGGCTGCAGATATTTCAGAAGAGGCTCTGAAGGTTGCACGGCGAAACTGGGAAAGGCTGCGGCCTGAGAACCAGGAAATGAAATTTTTCCAGGGGGATCTGTTTGACGCTCTGGAGAAGGATACAGAGACTTTTGATGTGATTACAGCGAATCCACCGTATATACCCACGGAGGTGATACGGGGACTGGAACCGGAGGTTCGTGATCATGAGCCTATGCTGGCTCTGGACGGAACAGCAGACGGCCTGCATTTTTATCGGAGAATAGCGGCTGAGGCAGGGCGATGGCTGAGGCCCGGAGGTCGGATCTATCTGGAAATTGGTTATGACCAGGGAGAGGCAGTCAGCGGGCTTCTTGCTGAGGCAGGATTTACAGAGATACAGGTAGTAAAGGATTTGCCGGGAAAGGACCGGGTAGTAGCTGCGGTGTATGGCAGCAGAAGAGAACAGACAGGAGGAAGCGATGTTCGACAGATTAGATGATATTCTGATTCATTATGAAGAAGTCATGCAGGAATTAAATGAGCCGAATGTGACGGAAAACCAGACCCGATTCAGGAAGCTGATGAAGGAGCAGGCAGATTTGGCTCCGATTGTGGAAGCATATAAAGCATACAAACAGGCAAAGCAGGATATTGAGGACAGTCTGGCGCTTCTGGAGGAAGAAAGCGATGAGGAGATGCGGGAGCTGGCCAAGGAAGAGCTGTCTGACGCCAAGAAACGGGTAGAAGAGCTGGAACAGGAACTGAAGATTCTTCTGCTGCCAAAGGATCCCAACGATGACAAGAACATTATTCTGGAGATCCGTGCAGGCGCAGGCGGCGATGAGGCTGCTTTGTTTGCAGCAGAGCTTTACCGTATGTATGTCAATTATGCAGAGAGCCAGAGATGGAAGGTAGAGATTATCAGCTTAAATGAAAGCGGAATTGGCGGTTTTAAAGAGGTTCAGGCCATGGTTACCGGAAAGGGCGCTTATTCGAAGCTGAAATATGAAAGCGGCGTACACCGGGTACAGCGTGTTCCGGAAACTGAGTCCGGAGGCCGGATTCACACCTCTACGGCTACGGTTGCAGTTATGCCGGAGGCGGAAGAAGTAGATGTTCAGATTGATATGAACGACTGCCGTATCGACGTTATGCGTGCATCTGGAAATGGAGGACAGTGTGTCAATACGACAGACTCTGCGGTTCGTCTGACCCATATGCCGACAGGAATTGTAATTTACAGCCAGACAGAGAAATCCCAGCTTCAGAACAAGGAGAAGGCATTCCGTCTGCTCCGCTCCAAGCTGTATGATTTGGAAATGGAAAAGAAGATGAATGCAGAGGCTGCAGAGCGCCGCAGCCAGATCGGAACAGGAGACCGTTCTGAGAAAATCCGTACCTACAATTTCCCTCAGGGCCGGGTTACGGATCACCGGATCAACCTGACTCTGTATAAACTGGATAAAATATTAAATGGAGACATTCAGGAAATTCTGGATGCCTGCATTGCGGCAGATCAGGCTGCCAAGCTGGCGAAGATGAACGAGATGAATGGATAGGGAGCTGATGGAGAAGCCGCTTTTTCTAAGAGAAAGCAGGCTTCTCTTTTCGCATCATTGTTTCCGAATCCCGCGTTGAATTTTGGGTGCCGGTATGGTATAGTACAAACTAGAAAACTGGTATCAGCCAGAAGAATCTGATGAACAAAGATGCAGAAGCCTGATGGCAATGATAAAACAACGGCATAAGTCCCGAAAATCAGGGATAGCCAGAAACTAGGAAAGGAAAAGCTGATTTTCAGCAGAAGATTTGATATGAAAGGAATTATACTTGCAGGAGGATCCGGCACACGCCTGTATCCATTGACAAAGGTAACGTCTAAGCAGCTGCTTCCGATTTATGATAAGCCCATGATTTATTATCCTCTGTCGGTGCTGATGAACGCAGGTATCCGGGAAATTCTGATTATTTCTACCCCCGATGATACCCCAAGATTTGAGGCCCTTTTGGGAGACGGACATCAGTTCGGCGTGGATCTGCAGTATGCGGTTCAGCCAAGTCCGGACGGACTGGCTCAGGCATTTATTATTGGTGCGGACTTTATTGGAACAGATTCTGTAGCCATGGTTCTGGGAGACAATATTTTCCATGGTCAGGGCTTAAAGAAACGTCTGCGGGCTGCTGCAGCCAGAGAGAAGGGCGCTACGGTATTCGGCTATTATGTAGACGATCCGGAGCGGTTTGGCATTGTGGAATTTGACGATACGGGAAAAGCAGTTTCTATCGAGGAAAAGCCTGCTCATCCCAAGTCCAATTACTGTGTGACCGGCCTGTATTTCTATGACAACCGGGTGGTAGAGTATGCAAAGGCCTTAAAGCCCTCTGCCCGCGGCGAGCTTGAGATTACAGATCTGAACCGGATCTATCTGGAAAACGGCGAGCTTGAGGTGACGCTTCTGGGTCAGGGCTTTACCTGGCTGGATACAGGAACCCATGAGTCTCTGGTAGAGGCAACAAATTTTGTAAAGACGATTGAGACGCACCAGCACAGAAAGATTGCCTGTCTGGAGGAGATTGCCTGGTTAAATGGCTGGATCACCAGAGAACAGGTGCTGGAAGCCTATGAGGTTTTGAAGAAAAATCAGTACGGTCAGTATCTGAAAGATGTTCTGGACGGAAAGTATATTGATAAGCTTCATGGAAATGATATGAAATAAGAACCCAAATAAGTGAATACCAAAAGAAAAGAGGAAAAGCAGTATGAAAATTATCGTAACCGGCGGCGCCGGATTTATCGGTTCCAATTTTGTTTATCATATGTTAAACAAATATCCGGACTATCGGATTATCTGTGTGGACTGTCTGACTTATGCAGGAAATCTGTCTACACTGGAGGAGGCTTTAAAGAATCCTAATTTCCGGTTCTGCAAGATCAATATCTGCGATCGAGATGCTATTTTCCAGCTGTTTGAGGAAGAGCATCCGGATGTAGTTGTGAACTTCGCAGCAGAAAGCCATGTGGATCGTTCGATTGAGAATCCGGAGGTTTTCCTGGATACCAATATTAAGGGAACGGCTGTTTTAATGGATGCCTGCCGCAAATACGGAATTCAGAGATATCACCAGGTTTCTACAGACGAGGTATACGGAGATCTTCCTTTGGATCGCCCGGATCTGTTCTTTACAGAGGAGACTCCGCTTCACACCAGCAGTCCCTACAGCTCCTCCAAGGCAGCTGCAGATCTTCTGGTACAGGCATACCACCGCACCTACGGCCTTCCGATTACAATCAGCCGTTGCTCTAACAACTACGGACCCTATCATTTCCCGGAGAAGCTGATACCTCTGATGATTGCCAATGCCCTGGCTGACAAGCCTCTTCCTGTATACGGAGAGGGTCTGAATGTCCGTGACTGGCTGTATGTAGAGGATCACTGCAAGGCAATCGATCTGATTATTCATAAAGGCCGGGTAGGAGAGGTTTACAACATCGGCGGTCATAATGAGATGAAAAATATTGATATTGTTAAAATCATCTGTAAGGAGCTGAACAAGCCGGAAAGCCTGATTACCTATGTGACAGACAGAAAGGGCCATGATATGCGTTATGCCATTGACCCGACAAAGATTCACAGTGAGCTGGGATGGCTGCCGGAGACAAAATTTGCCGATGGAATCAAGAAAACGATTCAGTGGTATCTGGAAAACCGGGAGTGGTGGGAAACCATTATTTCCGGCGAGTATCAGAATTATTATGAAAAGATGTATGGAAACCGATAGGAGAAAATAGAGGTAGAACCATGAAAGTACTGGTAACAGGCGCCAAGGGACAGCTTGGAGCTGATTTGATGAATGAACTGGAAAAACGCGGACTGGACAGCATCGGCGTAGATGTGGAGGAAATGGATATCACAGACAGAGATGCCTGTATGCGTGTAATCGGCCAGTCGGGAGCTGACGCAGTGATTCACTGTGCTGCATATACTGCAGTAGATGCAGCAGAAGACAATGTGGAGCTGTGCCGGAAAATCAATGGCGAGGGAACACGAAATGTTGCCCTAGCCTGCCGGGAAACAGGAATTAAGATGATGTACATCAGCACAGATTATGTATTTGACGGAACCGGAACCCGCCCCTGGGAGCCGGATGATGAACGTCATCCGCTGAATGTATACGGACAGACCAAGTACGAGGGAGAGTTGGCTGTGGAGGAACTGGTAGAAAAGTTTTTCACTGTCCGGATTGCCTGGGTATTTGGCGTAGCCGGAAAGAACTTTATAAAGACCATGCTGCGCCTGGGTGCAGAGCGGGGAGCAGTCAGCGTTGTAGATGATCAGGTAGGGTCCCCCACCTATACCTATGATCTGGCGCGTCTTCTGGTGGATATGATCCAGACAGACAGATACGGCAGATATCATGCTACCAACGAAGGACTGTGCAGCTGGTATGAATTTGCAAAGGAGATTTTCCGTCAGGTCGGAATGGATGAAGTACAGGTAACTCCAGTTGGAAGCAGCGAGTTTCCGGCAAAGGCAACCCGTCCCTCCAACAGCCGCATGAGCAAGGAAAAGCTGACAGAGAACGGTTTTGAACGTCTCCCTGCATGGCAGGACGCTCTTGGACGGTTCCTGAAGGAGCTTCAGAAAAACGAACAATAAATCAGGCAGCCGTTTCTGAACGGCAGCTGTCTTTATGAAGGAGATTAAGAGAATGGGTAAGTATTTTGGAACAGACGGTTTCCGCGGAGAAGCCAACGTGAACCTGACAGTAGAGCATGCTTACAAGGTAGGCCGTTTCCTCGGCTGGTATTATGGACAGCAGGCAAAGGCCTCAGAGACCAATCCAGATGGCCGTTGCCGGATTGTAATCGGCAAGGACACAAGAAGAAGCAGCTATATGTTTGAGTATTCTCTGGTAGCCGGTCTTACGGCTTCCGGCGCTGACGCATACCTGCTTCATGTCACCACGACTCCCAGCGTATCCTATGTGGTGCGTACCGAGGATTTTGACTGCGGTATTATGATTTCCGCCAGCCATAACCCATATTATGATAATGGAATTAAGGTTATTAACGGACGGGGAGAAAAGCTGGAAGAAAGTGTGATTGAGGAGATTGAAAAGTATCTGGACGGAGTTACCGGAGAAATTCCCTATGCTGTTCGGGATCATATTGGAAGAACTGTGGACTATGCCGCAGGAAGAAACCGCTATATCGGCTATCTGATTTCTATTGCTACCCGTTCCTTTAAGGGCAAAAAGGTGGCTCTGGACTGCTCCAACGGCAGCGCTTCCGCAATTGCAAAAAATGTGTTTGATGCTCTGGGAGCAGAAACTCATGTGATTAACAATGCGCCCAATGGATTGAATATTAACACAGACTGTGGTTCCACCCATATTGGAGTTCTCTGCCAGTATGTAAAGGATACCGGATGTGACGTGGGCTTTGCCTATGACGGAGACGCAGACCGCTGTATCGCTGTAGATGAAAACGGCAATGAAATCAACGGAGATCTGATTCTTTATATCTGCGGAAAATATATGAAGGAAAACGGAACTCTGTTTAATAATACAGTTGTTACTACCGTAATGTCTAACTTTGGTCTTTACAAGGCCTTTGATCGGGAAGGCATTTCTTATGAAAAGACTGCAGTAGGCGACAAGTATGTGTATGAAAACATGTCCCAGTTTGGCAACTGCCTGGGCGGAGAACAGTCCGGCCATATTATTTTCAGCAAGCACGCCACAACGGGAGATGGAATTCTGACCTCCTTAAAGGTAATGGAGGTTATGCTGGAGAAAAAGGAAAGCCTTGCAAAGCTGGCATCAGAAGTGGAGATTTATCCCCAGGTTCTGAAAAATGTCCGGGTACATGATAAGCAGATCGCTCAGGATGATCCGGCTGTTCAGGCAGAGGTTGCAAAGGTGACAGAGGCTCTGGGAAATAACGGACGGATTTTGCTGCGCCAGTCAGGCACAGAGCCGGTTGTCCGGGTAATGGTAGAGGCCTCCACCAAAGAAATGTGCGAAAGCTATGTAGATCAGGTAATTGAGGTTATGAAGGCCCAGGGGCATGTGCTGTAGGAACACTGCTGAAAAGTGGGCGAGATGCATCCCGTTGTCGGAAAAACATGCTATCTGCCGGGAATTATGCCGCCAGTCAAACGCTGGCGGCAGAGAATTTTGTCGCAGAAGCGACCCGCCGCAGGCGGAGAAGCTCGCGAGCGAGCTTCTTTTTATAAAGAAAAATAGGGGTACGGATTACTCGTCTCTTGTGTTTAAAATGTTTTATCTACGTGTCAGGATTTCTCAATTTTATGGTATTCTATTATTTCCATTTTTTTGCAAAATATTTTATGAAACAATTTGTGATGGATTTCGACAGATAAAAAGGTTTTTGTGTATCGGAGTCTGTACCTTTTTTGTGTATTTTTATGACATTCGAGTATATGTGTTTATGTGATTTTTATTATGTAGTTGGAAATATGTTTTAGAATAATCTGTTCAGGACAGCATCTTCTTGTCCGGCTTTGCCGAACAGGAAACATCGGAGATGCCGCCGATGTGAAATTTGGTGGAAAAATCCGTTTACAAGCAAGCTTGACACAGTTTTTTCCAAATTTTTAGCCGTTTTGAGTGGTTGCGTTTCAGGTTACGTGTCACTAGATGTTTTGTAATACATATTCAGGAGGAAGCCGATTGTTATATTATAAAATGATTAACAGAAAGAAGAATTTATTAGAGGAGATTCAGAATTTGGAAAATGCTCTGGCAGCTTATCCAGATGGAAAACTTAGCTGTTCCCAAAATGGAAAATATATTGTTTATAAACATTTATTGAATGGAACGTACACCTGCATTCCGAAAAAGAATGTTGATTTTATAAAGATGCTTGGAGAGAAAGCATTGTTATGTGCGTTTCTTAAGGATTTGCAGAAGGAGCTGAAAGCAGTAAACGCATTTCTAAAATCTTATGAATCAGGTTCCTCCAAAGTTGAACAATTACTTTCACAGTCTTCTTATCAAACAGTTATTGCTCAGGCTTTTCAGCCAGTATCAGAGGATTTGAAGGAGTGGAGCAGGGCGGAGTATGAAAGAAATCTGCTGCATCCAGAAAACCTGATCCATTCCTGCCTTTCAGGCCATACGGTTCGTTCTAAATCAGAAGTATTGATTGCTCAGGCTTTGTTCATGCATAAAATTCCCTTTCGTTACGAATGTGCTTTGAAACTTGAAAACAGTACCTATTATCCTGATTTCACTATTCGCCACCCCGAAACAGGTGAATATTTTTATTGGGAGCATTTTGGTCTTATGGATACTCCTGGTTATTCGAAAAATGCATTTCAGAAATTGAATATCTATTGTCAACATAACATTATTCCTACCATTAATTTAATCACAACCTATGAAACTAAAGAACATCCTCTTACCTCACAAAATATTGAAAATTTGATTCAGGAGTATTTTGTTTTATAGTAACTGTTCAGAACGAGACATTTTTTGTCCTGCAAAGCCGAACGAGAAGCATCGGAGATGCCTCTGATGTGAGAACTGGCAGAAAAATCTGCTTACAAGCCAGCTTTTCAGCTGTCCTGAATAGTTACATTTTATAAATAAAATACATCTAAAAAGAGATAGAGATTACTTAAAGAATAAAAGATAATTTTGCTGTATTCGACGGATGGGAGATATTACGGAAAGATTCTTATGAAATTTTTTCAACCATAAAATGTCTCTATATTTATTGTTTGGATTGTAACAAGATCAATACAAGAGAAGATAGCGTTTGTCTGAAAAGAAGGGACAGTCAGAATAATGATTTGGAATTAGATATCATCAATAGTTTCTTTTGTATCTTAAAAAGGAACTAGCTAGGATTTAGGATATCAATATATATTTGGCGTGCCCACCTGATAGAGTAGATTTTAGATTGGGATTTTGCATTTACAAGCGAAAAGGTGAGAACCTGCATAAAGTAGGGAGTAGATTTTGCATTTATGGAGGAAAAAGCCGGATTCTGCACAATTTCAGCTGGAGATTGTGCATTTTCGGAGGAAAAAGCCGGATTCTGCACAATTTCAGCTGGAGATTGTGCATTTTCTGAGGAAAAAGCTGGATTCTGCACAATCCCAGCTGGAGATTGTGCATTTTCTGAGGAAAAAGCTGGATTCTGCACAATTTCAGCTAGAGATTGTGCATTTTCAGCGGAAAAAGCTGGATTTTGCACAATTTCAGCCAGAGATTGTGCATTTAAAGAAGAAAACTTGAAATCCTGCATAGCATAAGCACAGAAGCAAATAGAAAAGCTTCTGGGCTATGTGATAAATAAAGTTTTAATGAGATAGGATAGTTGTTTTTTACTCTTCATGGCCCCAGAGTGAAAATCGCCCCTAGAGCGAAAAGTCTCCCCAGAGCGAGAAGCAGCCTCGGAATCAACCTGTATCTCTGCCAGATGGATTTTGTTGAAAAGTGTACAAAATAGAAGAATAATGGAACGTAAAACAAACAAAAACACAACAAATCCTGGGTTCGGTTTATAGAAAATGACGAAATAAATGAGGGAAAAATTACAACTAACAAGAAAAAGAATATAAAACATACAACTTTATAAATAAAATAATCAAACTTGTTGACTTATCGCTGAAAATCATATAACTTTGTAATCAGATAGCAATACTTGTCTAACTAAAAACATGAAGCGTGAAAAAAGAGAGGAGAAAAAACATGAAGAAACGTCTGTTAAGTCTGACACTGGCAGTGGTAATGGCTGCAGGAGCATTGGCAGGATGCGGAGGAGCTAAGAAGCAAAGCTGGAAAGTAACCTGTCCATGGGCTCCGTCAGGAGTTGCAGCAATGGTAAGCCAGAAGGCAGCAGAAAAATCCCCCAGCTATTCAGAAAAAATTACTCTGGTGGCAGAGGCTGTAAAGGGAGATGCAGCTACTGTAAATACCTGGGTTGCTGATACGAAAGCAAATTCCAAAGAGCTGGTATTTGCAGGCGAGGGCCTGTTTTCCATTACTTCTATTCTGGATCCGGCAAAAATGCAGTTTGATTACAGCAACTTTGCGTATGTAGAAAATCTGTATTCTTCTATCTTCGTTCTGTCAGCAGATAAAGGGCTGGGGATTGAGAATATAGAGGATCTGGAAGAATTTGCATCGACTGGATCGGAAATCAGTGTAGCAGTCAATGGTTCTACCAGCTCGGAAGCATTCCTGGCAGCAGCTTTGTTTGGTTCCATGGGAGCAGGCGACAAGGTGAAACTGGTTGCTTATACTTCTGCCGCAGAGGCAGCACAGGCAGTTGCTAAGGGAGAAACCAGTTTTGCGGTTTCTCATCAGTCCCAGATTCTGGAAACATACCAGCAGGGCGGAGTAAGCATTGTATGTGCCTTTGATGAGAAACCTCTGGAGCACGGTCCGTTCGCAGGCGTTCAGGGTGTGGGTGAGTTTGGGTATCCATACTTCCGCAATCGCTGCTTCGTAATGGCATGTGCAGGAACCGATGCAGAAAAGGTTGCAGAGTTAAAGAAGCTGTACGATGACATTCTGGCAGATGAAGAAGTAAAGACATGGCTGCAGGATACCATGCTTCTGGAAGTAGATACCATGAGCGAGGATCAGGTAAAAGAGCATATTGAGAATGTAAAAAATATTGTTAACGAATATAAAGACATTGTTACTGGCTGATAAGAATGACGCAAGGAGGGAATGGGCTTCCATTCCCTCTGTTTTTTAAAAAAGAGAGTCAGGAGGAAAGAAAATGGGAAGTGGAGCAAATTCGTTTCATAACCGCATGGATGTATTAGGGAACAAGCTCAGAGAAAAGGAAATTCGAATTCCCATCAATATGACGGCGGGAGCGGTTTTTTTCATTTTAGCAATCGTTATTCTTGCAATTATGCCGCAGCAGGTGGCAGTATCAGAAAAAGACGTAATTAACGGGCGGGCGTTTCCCTCTCTTTTGATGTGGATTATGATGCTGTGCAGCGGACTTCTTGTTTTGAAGGATGTTTACAAAATTGTGAAAAAACAGCCTTTGGAATGGAAGATTATTAATCTTCAGACAGAAGCCAAGGCGCTGGTGATTTTTGGTATTCTGTTTATCACCTATATGCTGAGCAAACTGACCGGTCTGTTTGTAATCGGAGCAATTTTCTGCAGCCTGGGCTTTCTCTTGTATTTCCGGTGTACAAAACGCAGCTATTATGCGATTACGCTGGTACTGACTGTGGCGATCTGGGCAGTATTCCGCTTTGTGCTGAATGTTGAGTTCTAAGAAGGGGGGAAATAAGCGTTATGATGCAGTATCTGATTCCTGCCACAGGGCTTTTGTTCACCTTAGAGAACATCCTGTGGATTAATATCGGAGTATTTATCGGTTCGGTATTCGCTGCAATCCCCGGACTGAGCGTAATTCTCTGCGTAATTTTGTTTTTGCCGGTAACCTATACCATGTCGGCAATTCCTGGAATGATGTTTTTGTTGGGTATTTACTGTGCCGGAGGATATGGCGGCAGTGTTTCCGCAATTTTGATTAATACACCGGGAACGCCTCACGCAGCGGCAACTATGCTGGACGGTCATCCACTGTCAAAGCAGGGCCGTACCAAAGCAGCCTTAAAGATTGCACTGTATGCCTCTACCTTTGGAGGTGTATTCTCCGCTTTGATGCTTCTGTTCTTAGGGCCTCAGGTTGCAAGAATGGCAGCAAAGCTGGGAACTCCGGAATATTTTATGGTATGTGTATTTGGTCTTACAATTATTGCCGGTGTATCCGGGAAGAGTATTATCCGCGGCCTGATTTCTGCCTGCCTGGGTCTGTTTATTTCCTGTATTGGTTCTGATCCCATGACCAGCTACGACAGATTTACCTTTGGTATCAGCCGCCTGTATCTTGGAATGGATCTGGCTGTGTGTCTGATTGGTCTCTTTGCTCTGGTTGAAATTATGGCAAAATCAGAGCGCCGGTTGGATTCCCTGAAGCTGGATACTGCCAAAATCAAGGATGACGGAAAGATTACCAAGGAGGAATACAAGCGGATGATTCGTCCTGTAGTAATGTCTTCGATTATTGGTTCCCTGGTAGGAATCATTCCCGGCACTGGTGCTTCTGAGGCTTCCTGGTTCAGTTATTCCCAGGCAAAAAATATGTCCAAGCATCCGGAAGAGTTCGGACATGGCTCTGTAGAAGGTATTGCAGCAGCAGAATCCGCGAACAATGCTGTAACCGGAGCAACTCTGATTCCGCTTCTGACTCTTGGTATCCCGGGAGATGGAACGGTAGCAATTATGTTGTCAGCCCTGATGATCAATGGTTTGAATCCGGGGCTCAGTCTGTTTACCACAGACGGCGATATTATGTATGCAATTATGCTGGGCCTAATTCTGGTAAACCTGTTTATGCTTCTGCAGGGTAAATTCCTGACAAGCCTGTTTGCAAAGGTTGTGTCCATTCCTCAGGAAATTCTGACACCGATTATTGTTATTTTCTGTTTTGCAGGCGCTTACTCTGTAAACGGAAACTATTTTGACGTAGGTATCGCTCTGGTATTTGCAGTTCTTGCATGGATTCTGAGAAAACTGGATCTGCCGGCAGTACCGATTCTTCTGGGAATGGTTCTGGGAGGTATGACAGAGACAAACTTCCGGAGAGCTCTTCTGATTTCCAATGGAAATCCCAGCATTTTCTTCAGCAGTATTTTCTGCTGGATCTTTGTTGCTTTAATCATATTTGCAGTAGCTGCGATTGTACGCGGTAAGCTGAAAGAGCAGAAGGCAGCAAAAGGAGCATGATAACAGGACAGAATAAAGGGGACAACAATTATGGCATATAATATTATTTTTTATTTTTCTGATCAGCAGAGATGGGATACCTGCGGCTGTTTTGGACAGCCTCTTCCTATTACTCCCAATCTAGACGCCCTGGCAGGCGAGGGAGTGAAATTTGACAATGCATTTTCTCCGCAGCCGGTCTGCGGTCCCTGTCGGGCTTTGTTCCAGACAGGAAAATATCCTACAGAAACAGGCTGTTTCCGCAATAACCTGATGCTTCCGTCAGGGATAAAAACCCTGGCAAACTATATTGAGGAGGCTGGTTATGAAACTGCCTATGTGGGAAAATGGCATCTGGCCAGTGACGGAGAACTGGAAAAGGCTCCAACTGTGGATCATACAATAACTGCAATTCCTGCAGAGCTGAGAGGCGGCTACACAGGCTTCTGGAGAACTGCAGATGTGCTGGAGTTTACCTCCCATGGCTATGACGGATATGTATTTGATGAAAATAACAACCGGGTAGATTTCAAGGGATACCGGGCAGACTGCATTAACGATTTTGCCCTGGAATACCTGGATCAGTATGATGGGAAAAAGCCGTTTTTCATGACCGTTTCCCAAATTGAGCCTCATCACCAGAACGACCATAATCATTATGAGGGACCGAAAGGCTCCAAGGAGAAATACGCCAACTTTGTACTGCCTCATGATCTGGAAGTCTTAAAAGGCAATGCAGCAGAGGAATATCCGGATTATCTGGGGCAGTGTGCGAGCCTGGATGAAAATCTGGGACGCCTGGTGGCAAAGCTGAAAGAAAAGGGACTATATGAGAATACAATTATTATTTATGCATCTGACCATGGCTCTCATTTTAAGACAAGAAATACAGACAGCCACTTAAACGGTTACGATGATTACAAGAGAACCGGACATGACGGGGCTCTCCACGTGCCCCTTGTAATTGCAGGCGGTCCGTTTACCGGCGGAAAAGCAATTCAGGATCTGGTCAGCACAGAAAGTCTTCCCAAAACCATTCTCGCTATGGCGGGAGTTGATGTAGGTGACAAGATGATTGGAGAAAATCTTCTGGATGTAGCGGAAGGAAGAACAGAAGGAAGAGAAAACCAGGTATTTGCCCAGATTTCAGAAAGCCGCATCGGAAGGGTTGTGCGGACAGCAGATTTCCTGTATGCTGTATATGCACCGGGAGTAAACGGCGGTGAAAAGGGCGCTTCTGATAGATATGCAGATGATTATCTGTATGATTTAAAGAAGGATCCTTGGCAGCTGGAAAATGTTGTGACCAGTCCGGATTACAGTGAAGCAAAGGCTGATATGAGAAAGCGGCTGTTAGACTGGATTGAAAAAGCAGAGGGAGCCCGGCCTGTGATTATGGACTAAGATGGACAGGTGAGACACTATGGATATTTCAAACAGAAAATGGCAGCGAGTATATCGATGGCTGCTATCCTATATTGACGAGAATAAATTTACGGAAAATCAGAAGCTTCCGTCAGAAAATACGCTGTGCAGAAGGCTGAGTGTCAGCCGTGAAACTGTAAGACTGGCAATGGATCAGCTGGAGCAGGAAAATCTGATTACCCGCGTCAGGGGGAGCGGAACATATTTTAACAAAGAGGTGGCTATGTCCCGGGAACTGTCCCGGGCAGATTTCCAAATAAAAATCGGATTGATTCTTCAAGGACAGGACGGAGGCGCAGAGTCGGAACTGATTCGGGGCGTCCGAAGTATGCTGAAGATAGATGAGCAGGCAGAACTGAAGATCTTTCTTACGGATAATAAATTCGCCAATGAACGCAGATGCCTCCAGACTGTAATGCACCAGAATTTCAGCGGTTTTATTGTAGACGGAGTAAAGGCGAGTATGGCGAGCCCGAATCTGGATTGTTATCGGGAACTGCAGCGCCACGGGATTCCGTTGATTTTCTATAATAATTACTACCAGAATCTGCGCTGTCCCAAGGTAGGGGTGAATAATATGGTGTGTGCAGAGCAGCTGGTAGGACGTCTGATTCAGGCAGGACATCGCCATATTGCAGGAGTTTTCGTGTTTGATAATTATCAAAGTGTGGAAAAATTTCATGGAATGTATGAATCCCTGAGACGGCATGGTGTGGAATTTCAGGATGATTATATCAAATGGTGTATCTCAAATGAAGCCCATGATGATAGGTTTGGAAAAAACATTATTCAATTTTTGAAAAGTGTGCCAAAATGTACAGCAATTGTCTGCTGCAATTACAGAATTTACCGCTTGGTGCGGAACGTTCTGGAACGTATGGGGAAGCGGGTGCCGGAGGATTATTCTATGGTCTGTTTTGATTATTCTTCAGATAAATGGGAGGAGGAAAGAATTACTTGCTCGATTCATCAGGCATATCGGCTGGGCGCTCAGGCGGCAAAGCTGCTGCTGCAGATGATCAACAGAGGGGAATGTAATGAAAGAGACTATTCTCTTATGATGCGTCCTGAGATATACCAGGGAGATTCCATAGGTATTATATCTTCTAAAAAAGAAAAAAAATAAAAAGCGATAAAGCTGTGGATTTCAGACAGAAAAAGTCTGTTACCGCAGCTTTTTGTATCTATCATTTCTTTTTTAGGGAAACATGGAGAATTGCTTGCACGCCCGTAGGAAATGTGGTAGAATGATAGAAAATTTATAGCTTTAACACTTTACTATGAAAAGGGATGATGAAGGATGGGGCTGAATCAATAGGCTCAGTACTGTTCATTGTACAGCATTATGGTGTGATTGAACGACTGCCCGTTTCGGGCTGAGTAAGAAGACATCCGCGTATCTGCATATCTGTAATTGACAGGTAGAGGAACGCCAGGGGAGGCTGTGAAAGCGCAATGCGTACAAAATATAGAACAGAAGGAGAGAAAGAGTCATGTTAAATTATAAAAGATATAAAAGAAACCCGGTAGTTGATTATCCGGAGCGGGAGTGGCCGAATAAGGAGATTGAAAAAGCACCTATCTGGTGCAGCGTGGATTTAAGAGATGGCAACCAGGCGCTGATCGAGCCCATGGTTGTGGAAGAGAAGATGGAATTTTTCAATATGCTGGTGAAGATGGGCTTTAAGGAGATTGAGATAGGATTTCCAGCAGCTTCCCAGATTGAGTATGATTTTCTGCGTCAGCTGGTAGAGCGGCGGATGATTCCGGATGATGTTCGGGTGCAGGTTCTGGTACAGTGCCGCGAGCACCTGATCAAGAGAACCTTTGAGGCGATTCAGGGAATCAAAAAGGTAGTAGTACATATTTACAATTCAACCTCTACTCTGCAGAGAGACGTGGTTTTCCACAAGAATAAAGAGGAGATTAAGCAGATTGCCATTGAAGGTACAGAGCTGGTGAAGAAGTATGCGAAGGACTATGATGGAGATCTGATGCTGGAGTATTCTCCTGAGAGCTTTACAGGCACAGAGCTGGATTATGCTCTGGAGGTATGTACAGCTGTTCAGGAAACCTGGGGAATGGCAACTCCGGAGAAGCCGATTATCTTTAATCTTCCTTCTACCGTTGAGATGAATACGCCCAATGTATATGCCGATCAGATTGAGTGGATGAACCGCCATTTCAAGAATCGCGACAGTATTATTCTGAGCGTTCATCCGCACAATGACCGGGGTACTGGTGTGGCAGCTACAGAGCTGGCACTGTTAGCCGGAGCGGACAGAGTTGAGGGTACTTTGTTTGGAAACGGTGAGCGTACCGGTAATGTCGATATTCTTACACTGGCTTATAATATGTTTTCCCAGGGGATTGATCCCCAGCTTCAGGTGGAAAATATCCGCGAGCTGGCTGAGGTTTATGAGCGGTGTACCAAGATGGAGATCCCGCCCCGTCATCCATATGCAGGAAAGCTGGTATTTACAGCATTTTCCGGTTCTCATCAGGATGCGATCAACAAGGGTATGCAGGCCCTTCACGAGAGAAACGGAGAATATTGGGAGGTGCCATATCTTCCTATCGATCCGTCCGATATTGGCAGACAGTACGAGCCCATTGTTCGAATCAACAGTCAGTCCGGCAAGGGCGGCGTAGCGTTTGTAATGGATACCTTCTATGGCTTCAAGCTTCCGAAGGGAATGCACAAGGAGTTTGCAGATGTGATTCAGAAGATTTCCGAGAAGCAGGGCGAGGTTTCTCCGGAGCAGATCATGGACGAATTCAGAAGCTGCTACCTGGAACGGAAGGAGCCAATTCATTTCCGGAAGTGCCAGATTACCGATACCGAGGTGGAGGATGGCGTATATGCAACTCTGATCAAGGTGGTTTACACCGATCATGGCATGGAAAAGACTTTCGAGGGTGTTGGAAATGGACCGATCGATGCAGTACAGCGGGGACTGGAGAAGGAACTGGGAATCAATATCAAGGTTCTGGACTACAACGAGCACGCACTGCGTTCCGGTTCCAACGCACAGGCAGCATCCTATATTCATCTGATGGATCAGGATACCGGCCGTGTAACCTACGGTGTTGGTCTTAGCTCCAATATTACCAAGTCTTCTATCCGCGGTATCTTTAGTGCGGTTAATAGACTGTTCTATATGTAAACAGCAGAATTTGTACAGGATATAAATAGTAACGGTTTAGACAAAATAAAAATCTCCCATAGAAATCAGTAATTTTAATAGCTGATATTCAATGGGAGATTTTGTTCTTTAATTTTTAATCGTCTCTTTTATGGTCTGGGACCACCGGTCTGACCTGGCTGCAGGCTAGTGCCATTAGAAGAACCACTTGGTGTAGAAGAGGTTCCGGAAGGATTGCCCGGAACAGAAGAACCAACAGAGCTGTTGTTTCCAGAAGCTCCAGGGCCGCTGTTTACATAACCGCTGTTGTCATTGGAAGATCCGCCTACAGTAATGGTTCCGTTGTTGGATCCGTTGTTCTGATTGGAGGAACCGCCGTTGGGGTTCTGGTTGTTGTTCTGGCTGCTCTGGTTACTGTTGTAAACGTTGTTGGTAGCGCCGCCATTGGTGGTGCAGGCGCCGTTTGCTGCAAACTGATAGTTGGTTCCGCCGATATTCATGGTGGTACCTGCTACCATCCGTCCGTCAGCAGCCGGATCGAAGTAATAATATACGCCGTCTACAATGGCCCATCCGGTCTGACGATGTCCAGACTCATTGAAATAATAGTAATAGCCATCAATCACAGAAACGCCGGTAGTCATACGTCCGCTGGCCGGATCCATGTAATACTTGTTGGTTCCGTCACTGAGCCAGCCTAAAAGCATCTTGCCGTCAGTGTGGAAATAGAAATAATATCCGTCAACCTTCTGCCATCCGGTCTGCATCTTGCCGTCAGTTCCGAACAGATACCAGTTTCCGTCAACCTCGCAGGCTCTGTTCACAATACATTTGCCGTCGGACGGGTTAAAGTAGAACTTGCCGCCGTCAATGGTCTGCCATCCGGTTACCATAGCGCCATCGCTTCCCATGTAGTAATAGTCAGATCCGATGTTGACCCAGCCATTTTTGTGCATGGTTCCGTCTGTCAGAGTATAGTAATATTTGCCGCCGTCCTGAACCCATCCAGTTGCCATCAGACCGTCGGCCTGGAAGTAGTACCAGTTGTTGTTAATCTGTTTCCATCCAGTCACCATCTGACCGGTAGAAAGATCGGTGTAATAATATCCATTGGATGCGTTAACCCAGCCTTTGTGCAGGGAACCGTCAGAATCATAGTAAACATAAGTGTTGCCGCTCTGAACCCATCCGGCTGCGGCATAGGCAGAAAAACTGGAAGCAAGAGTCATCGCTCCCATCATGCCGGCCATAGCAACGGCAGTCAGACCTCGTCTGTTTTTCATAGTCGAAACCTCCTTGTGATGCTTAATCATTTAAAAATATTGAACTGATTTTTATTATAGCACATCAGAGAATGGAAATAATAACAATTTTATTACAATATTTGTAAAAATTTATGCTATTCCGGATCAAATGCTGTCCGGATTTTCTTTGGAAGAAAAGAGCTGTTTCCAGAGAATATCAGCTTTTTTGTAATAATCCTTGGCATAGCGATACATAATCAGGGTATATTCTCCGAATTCTTCACCCAGAGAAGCCTTGTAAATGGCCCAGAGAGCCCAAAGAAATCCGCCGAGAGCTGCGTAAGAATAGATTACCATTCGTTCTTCATCATCCGCAGGACGTTCCAGATACAGCTCTGCCAGCTGATTCATCTGTTCTTCCGTATAATATACATAAATCGCACACATACTGATGTCAATCAGCGGATCACACATTCCCGCATATTCCCAGTCAATGAGACGTACAGAGCCGTCAGGGAGACAGATGAAATTATCAGGATTGCTGTCAATGTGAGAAAGGGTTTTCGGGCGGTCCAGATGCTCCAGCCGATTCATCAGCCGTTCCATTTTCTCCCGAACAGAATCATAATCTTCAAAAAGCGTTCCCTTTCCAGCCATACAGAGCCGCTCATAAAAATCAATTCGTTCCCGAATATCAAAGGAATGATTTACAGTCAGGCCAGAACCATGGAGCTTTCTGAGAATGGCCATGCAGGCTTTTATCTCTTCCGGATGATTCGCCCGGGCATTGTGGGAGCCTTCATAATATTCAGAAATTTTATAACCGGTTCGGCTGTCCAGATAAACGACATGTTCGGAAATCCCAAGATCACGAATCGCTTCATAGACAGCAGCTTCCTGGCGTCGGTTTACCAGAAGCTCAGAACCAGGACCGGGAATCCGGCAAATATAATGACGTTCTCCTACCTGAAAAAGGAAGGATTTGTTTGTCATTCCTGATTTTAAACAACGGATGTTGTGGATATCGGATTCGGGAATCTGAAAAACTGTTGATACCAGTTCCAGAGCTTTATTGTCTGAGCGTGTCTGATACCGGGGATCAAACTGTCTGAGCTCTTCCAGATTTTCAAATTCATAAATCTGATTTTCCGGCTGACGGTTAATATCCATTTCCAGATGGTGAATATTCTGCATCAGAATATGCTCCCAATAAAACTGTTCTGTTCCAGGTGTGTGATAAGCCTTTTCCAACAGCGGAAGAAACTTTTCAGAAAATTCTCTGGAAAAGTAAACAGGACCGTACATGACCCAGCAGTCACTGCCTCCGATTTGGATATCTGTGATTCGTCCCTTCTTATTATAAGAAAGAACCCATTCTGAGGTGTCTCCTTTCATATAGGAAGAAGCATACCAGGCGCCGCATTCATGAGAATGAAACATATTGTCCCGAATCCAGTTATCGGAGGACAGTACGTACATATTTCGCCCCTGAAGCACCTTTCTGGCCCGGTAGATGGTTGCCAGAGTATTTTTACAGGAATATTCCGGATTATAAAGCAGCTTTACCTGATATTTGTCAATCAGATATTCAAATTTTTCTTTCAAATAACCTACGGCAATTGTGATATCATAGACACCGGCTTCATGAAGCTGGCGGATTTGCCGTTCAATCATGCGTTCTCCAAATACCTCCAGAAGCCCTTTGGGAGTTTCAAAGGTCAGGGGAACAAAACGGGAACCAAAGCCTGCGGCAATAATCAAGGCTCCGTCTACCTGAAAATTTTGAAGAAACTCCAGCCCCTTATCGGTCAGCTCGCAGGTACCGGCTACACTTTTTCCCGGCGCCAGAAGTTTGTTTTGAATACATTCCTTAAGTAATGTGTTTACTGTACCCAGAGACAAATCCATTTTTTGCGCAAGCTCTCTCTGAGTACAGTGAGGATTCTCTTTTAAATAACGGCATATCAGGCCAGTTCGATTCATAATAACTCTCCTATTTCATTACAGCTGCCATATTGTTCAAAAAAATAAAAATAATAAAACTAATGAACAGTATAGCACATCATGGGATAAAATCCCAGTGAAAAAGAAGATTGTATGAATATTAATACAAATTGTGGAAAAAATACGGTGTTTGTAAGAATTTCGTAAGAAAACGCTTAGGGTTTCGTTATAGCATTTCTGGAAAAAGTATATTATACTGTCAAGTGTGATGGAGAGGTGGTAACTTCCCAGAATATCAGCAGTTTACATTTATTCCAATCTTAAGAAAAAATGTAAAAAAACTATTGATAATTTACCTTACAGGAAGTATAATTACCTCGTAATGCAATTTAGGAATTTCGAAAGAATTTCAAAAAAGAAAAAGGAGAGTGCATTCATTATGAGAAAGCAGACAAAAGTAGTTGCAGTTGCATCTGCAGCAGCCCTGCTTGCTATCGGCGCTTCCATGACTTCTTTCGCAGCTACTGGCTGGGTTGAGGAAGATGGACAGTGGTATTTCTACGACAAAGATGGCAACAGAGTAGAAGACGAGTGGAAAAAATCTGGTGACAACTGGTACTGGCTGGACAGCGAAGAAGGCGGAGCTATGGCAGTTGACAAACTGGTTGAAGATGACGATGACACCTACTATGTAGATGGAAACGGTGTTATGGTTACCAATACCTGGGTTAAGGTAGTAAACGAGGATCAGGATGATGACGACGATCCCGCTGAGTATCACTACTACTACATGCAGTCCAATGGTAAAGCTTACAAGGGCAACGGTACCAGCGTAAGCAAGAAGACCATCGACGGCAAGAGATACGCATTCGATGAGGATGGCGTTATGCTGTATGGCTGGGTAACCGAGTCCGGTACCATGGCTAACGGCGAAGACGAGTGGTCCGCTTCCGACGTTAAATACTACTTCGGTGGTTGGGAAGATGGTTCCATGAAGACTGGTTGGCAGAAGATTACCGTTCATGACAACGAGGACGGTAAGGATGACGACTATGACTATTGGTTCAACTTCAAGTCCAATGGTGAGAGACGTGCTCATGCTAACGCAGACGACACCTGGAAATCCAACAGCAGATACTACCACTTCGACGAGCGTGGTGTAATGGTATATCAGTGGTTTGAGACCGCTAGCACCAACTCTGCAAGTGCTTCTAACTGGGCATACTTCAGCAGCCCGGAGGATGGCGCTCGTGTAACCAAGGGCTGGTTCAAGGTAGTAGCTCCGACTGAGGATAACTCCTTCTTAGAGAGCGACGCTACTTTCGCTACGAAAGATTCTAATGACGAGTCTGAGAGATGGTACTACTCCGACAGCAAGGACGACGGCCTTGTAGTTGGTGAGATCAAGAAGATCAAAGGTAAATACTATGGCTTCTGGCCGGATGACGGTGTAAAGGGCGGTCGTATGCTGATCGGTCTGTGCGCACTGGAGATGAACAAAGAAGACGGCTCCAAGATCGATAAGGTTATCATGGACGATATGGACAGCGATGATCTGGACGATTTCATGGATACCTACGGAACCAAGTCTCAGGAAGAGACCGGTATCTACCTGTACTACTTCGGTGATGATGCAGACAGCGATGGTTCTATGAAGACCGGTTCTGTATCTGTTAACCTGGATGGCGATTCCTACAACTTCCTGTTCAAGAAGACCGGTGCTGCTGACAGCAGAGGCCGTGGTGTGAACGGTGTTGATGATGGTAAGTACATCTACAAGTATGGTCAGAAGGTAAAAGCTGACTCTGATGACAAGTATACTCTGGTATACGCAAATGGTAACATCAACGACAGCAACGTTGTAGTTGAAGACTTCGATAACGCTGACATCAAGGGTATCGATGGCGTTAAGGCTTTCGACCTGGCAGCTAAAAAAGACAGCGATGAGGATAACCTGAGAGGTTACTATGGCTTCGGTACCGCACAGGATGGTTGGTACCTGGTTAACACCAGCGGTAGAATCCAGACTGGCACCAAGTCCGGCACCAAGGATGGTTACGATATGTACTGGTTCATGTATAAGGACAACATTAAGTTCTATGCAGACGACAAGAACATCTCTGACTACGATGAGCTGAAGGGCAACGGCTGGCACACCTACTTCGACAACGCGAAATAATTTATTTCGAGGTTTTCGACAGGACGACTGGCTAACTGAATAGTCTATAAGGATCGGCTGACATTCTCATGTATATGAGAGGTCAGCCGGTTTTTTCTTTTACCAGTCAACAATCTGATTGATAATCGTTTTTTGTTCTGTACTTGTTTTCCTCAAATAACTTCTTGTCGTCTCAATACTTTCATGTCCCATTAAATCTGCCAGCATGGCAATATCGTTATATCGTTCCAGAAAACTTTTTGCAAAGCGGTGGCGAAAGGAATGGGGATAGACTACAGAGGGATCCAGGCCGTACCGGACAGCAAAATGCTTCAGCTGTCCTGCAATTCCCCTGGATGTAATACGTTCCCCATGTTTATTGAGAAAAATAAAACCACTTTGTCTGTTTTCTTCAGAAAGCCACTGCAGGGTTTCTTTTTGAAGTCTTGCAGGAATATAGATTCTGCGCAATTTTCCTCCCTTTGAATAAAGATCCAGATATCCCATTCGCACATGTTCTACCTTCATTTGAGTCAGTTCTGTAACGCGGGCTCCGGTTGCAGCGAGAAAACGAACGACAAAATACCAATACATTTCCTGATCCTGTTTGAGACAGTTTTTAAAATACAGATAGTCGGCTTCGCTGATTACATTTTCCAGAAAGGGCTTCTGCTGCACTTTTACGCCGCTTAATTTCCATTGTTCTTTATGGATGGATTCCAGATAGCAGTTGATGGCACGGATGCGCAGATTTACAGTCTGAGGCTTGTAATTTTCCATAAGAAAATATTTGTATTCCCGCAGATTTTTTCGGGTGAAAGTATGGAATTGGTTGTGATATTGTTCCAGCGTGCTCGTATAAGAGATAATTGTGTTTTGGGACAAGTTTTGATTCTGCAGATACTCTTTGAACGTCTCGTTCATTCTGTTTCCTCCTATTCCTATCTGTATTTTATTTCGATATTTCCACATAAACAGTCGTAATATCGTCCTATTATTATACAGTGAGGGAGAAATAAAGGGGAATAGGGAATTTTGAGTGGAAGAGGGCGGGAAAGGATAGCCGGAACAAAGTGATTTTGCAACATAAAAGAGGAGCTGTTGCACAATGTGCACAGCTCCTCCGTAGAGATGCTTAAGTCAAATTAGACTAAAAATTAATCATCCCAGCCTTCAAGTTCAGTTTCTTTCAGGTTTTTACTGTTAGCATAGTATTTTAAGCCACTGCCATCTTTGCTCTTCAGGGAGTACCAGTACCAGTCATCGCCATCCTTCTTAGCAGACAGCTTGCCATCCTGGATCTTACCGCTGGTATTAACGATGTACAGATTAGCATCAGCAAATCCTTTTACATAGCTTACAGTTTCATCATCACTGTTTGTAGTAGCGGTTCTTTCGTATTTCAGGTCACCCAACTCAATACCTTTATTATCACCATTGCCATTTGCAATGTTTCTGATATCGCTTCCGGTGAAGCTTTCAACAATAACATTGCTATCGCCAGTGTTACCATTTGCGTATACCATTAAATACTTCTCATCGCTGTCAGCTTTTACTTTCTGACCGTACTGATAGATATAATCATCATATTTACCGCTCAGACCACGACCCTTGCTCTCGGAACCACCATTTTTACCAAAGTAGAAGCTATAAGAATCGCCGTCCAGACTGATGTTAACGTTACCAGTCTTCATGGCACCGTCTTCACCATCACCGAAGTAGTACAGGAAAATGTCTTCCTGAGCCTCAGCACCATATTCATCCATGAAATCATCCAGATCATCAGAATCCATGCCTTTACCTAAAACTTCAACGATAGTGCTTCCGTCCATTCTCAGAGCACAAAGACCGCTCAGCATACGTCCGGCATTATCACCCTCTGGAGCAAATGCATAGTATTTGCCCTTGATCTTTTTGATTTCACCAGATACTAAGCCATCATCATCGGCATAATACCATCTCTCGGATTCATCATCAGAATCACCCTTTGCGAAGGTATCCTCAGTCTCTAAGAATGTGTTATCCTCAGTTGGCGGAGCAACCTTGAACCAGCCCTTTACATAACGAGCACCGTCTTCTGGACTACTGAAATAGTTCCAAGAAGAAGGAGAAGCCATATCAGATTCAGTAGCCTGATACCACTGGTAAATCATAACGCCTCTCTCATCGAAGCCGTAATATTTACCATTGATTTTCTTTTTCTCATTGTATCCACGTCTCTCACCGTTGGATTTGAAGTTAAACCAGTAATCATAATCATCTTCCTTGGAAGAGTCATACACGCTGATTTTCTGCCAACCAGTCTTCATGGATCCATCTTCCCAACCACCGAAGTAGTACAGTACATCAGAAGTATTCCAACCGTCATCATCATTGACCATAGTACCATCAGCAGTTACCCAACCATACAGCATACGTCCTTCATCATCAAATGCGTATCTCTTACCGTCGATGGTCTTCTTGCTAAGGTTGCTGGAAGAACCAGTCTGGCGATAAGCCTTACCATTGGACTGCATATAGTAGTAACGATACTCAGCGGGATCATCGTCATCATCCTGATCCTCGTTTACTACCTTAACCCAGGTATTGGTAACCATAACACCATTACCATCTACATAGTAGGTGTCATCGTCATCTTCAACCAGTTTGTCAACTGCCATGGCGCCGCCTTCTTCGCTGTCCAGCCAGTACCAGTTGTCACCAGATTTTTTCCACTCGTCTTCTACTCTGTTGCCATCTTTGTCGTAGAAATACCACTGTCCATCTTCCTCAACCCAGCCAGTAGCTGCGAAAGAAGTCATGGAAGCGCCGATAGCAAGCAGGGCTGCTGCAGATGCAACTGCAACTACTTTTGTCTGCTTTCTCATAATGAATGCACTCTCCTTTTTCTTTTTTGAAATTCTTTCGAAATTCCTAAATTGCATTACGAGGTAATTATACTTCCTATAAGGTAAATTATCGGAAGTAGATAATAAGGCGTTTGGGAATCCGCCGTTGCAGGATGAAGGGGAAAATGATATACTGTAAAAAGCGATTCAAAATCAAACATAAAACAAGACAGAAAATAGTAAAATGGAGGCATTTGCGATGGCAAAAACAGAGAACAGGAGAGTGGAGGACAGCTTTGTGACCACCTGCTCATCTATTATCAGCGGTACAATCACCTTCTTTCTTTTTATGCTGGTGACGGTATTTCCGTTGATTTACCACAGAGGCTATGCCGATATTCTGGAGACAAAATATTGGACCTATTGTGTGATTGCAATTGGTATGGCAGTGATTGTGGGAATATTGGCGCTGATTATGCTGCTGGTTGATAAAAAAGAAAACAGCGGTATTTATTCCGGCGAGCTTTTTTCTGCATTAAAGCCCAGGAACTGGAAGAAAACCTTCACTTTGGCAGATGCAGGTGTTATAGCCTTCTGGGCATTTGCAGGAATTTCCACACTCCAGTCTGAGTGGCTGTATGAAGCATTCTGGGGAAATGAAGGAAGATACTCCGGGTTTTTCCTGATAACGATTTATGTGGTGTTTTATTTTATAGTCAGCCGGTACTGGAATGTAAAAACGTGGATTCTGGAAGCTTTTCTGGCAAGTGGAATGATTCTGTGCCTGATTGGAATTACGGATTATTTTCAGCTTGACGTACTGAATTTTCGAGGAAATATGAGACCGGAGCAGTCCGCCATTTTTACCTCAACAATTGGAAATATTAATACTTACACAGCATATGTGGCGATTGTGATGGGTGTTGCAGCTGGAGGATTTGCAGCGGCAAAAGGGAGGCTTCAGACGATTTGGTATTATGTCTGCATGACCGTGGCTTTTTGTGCAATTATTATGGGCTGCAGCGATAATGCGTATCTGGCGTTGGGCGCTATGTTTGCTTTTCTGCCGTTTATTATGTTTTCTACCAAAAAGGGGATTCTGCGGTATGGAATCATGGCGGCCACATTTGCCACCGTGATTCAGTGCATTGACTGGATGAATCAGGCGTTTGCAGATATGGTAATAGGTCTGGACAGCCTGTTTGGAATTCTTGCCGGATTTTCCGGGCTGCCGGTTGCAGTTTGTGGACTTTGGTTGATTGTGGCGGCTGTGTATATCTGGTGCCGCCGGGGAACAGAGCAGGAGGAGAGAATCTGCGGGTATCTGGTAAAGACCTGGGGAATTATGACAGCCGCTGCAGTTCTGGCTGTGATTGGAATGGTATTTGATGCCAATTTCAACGAAAATGGCGCACGATATGGGGCTCTGGAAAAATATCTTGTGTTCAGCGACAGCTGGGGAACAGATCGGGGATATATCTGGAGAAAGTCTATAGAAGTATACCAGGATTTCCCGATTCTCCATAAGCTGTTTGGCTACGGGCCGGATACCTTTGGAATTCTGGCAACCAGAGGATTTATGGGGGATATGCTGGAAAAGACAGGCCTTGTTTTTGATACTGCGCACAATGAATACATTCAATATCTGCTGACCATAGGGCCGATTGCTTTGCTGGGATACCTGGTGTTCCTGGTTGGTTCCTGCAGGACAATGGTGAAGGCTTATCGGAAGAATCCCTATATCCTGGCCTGCATGACAGGAGTGCTTTGCTACGGAGTACAGGCGATTGTAAACCTGAATCTTCCAATTGTTACACCGATGCTGTGGTTCTGGCTGAGTGTGGGGATTGGCCTGGTCAGAAGAAATAGAGAGTGTTAGAAAGAAGCAGAGCAGCTTTAGACGGAAGAAGCGTGGAAAATCAGATAGAGGAATCCTGGCGTTTAGACAGTAAGCTATAAAAACATAAGAAAAGGCTTTGGGGGATTTTTGGCGGTCAGCCAGAGAGAGCCCCAGGGCTTTTTTCATATCATAGGAAAATTCAACCTGTGATATAAAAGTGCTCCGAAAAGATGCGCGATACACGCCAGAGAAAATGGTAAAATTCTCCTTTATTAATAAATAATTAAAGGATTTCCAAATGTTTTCGTCCATTGTAAAGTTGCGAAAAAGGGCATTAAATGTTATACTGTACTGAGATTTTATATGCTTTTTATGTAGGAAATATGCGCAGAATCCTGCAGCTGCAGGATTCTTTTCTATAGAGAAGGATGGCTGTTTTGAATGACGAATTTCCCTGCCGGATAGTCCATTTAAGAGAAAGACAGCTGAATCGTTACAGAGATATAAGGAATTGAGTGAATATAAATGAAGAGAAACAGAAAAACAAGAGAGCGGTATAAGCGACTGATTAAGCTGAGTTTTGCTGCTGTGATGCTGCTGGGACTTTGTATGCTGTATGCTGTAGCCTGGAGCGGTTATTATAATAAGGCAATTTTGCAGATGCCGTTTTATCGCCGTGGAAACTGGATGATGATTCTGATATATGGAATTCTTCTGGTCTTTTTCATGAATACATACGGTGGATTTAAAATTGGATATCTGAAAAATGGAAACCTGATCTATTCACAGATTATGGCGGTATTGTTTACGAATCTTGTGACCTATCTTCAGGTGGCAGTCATTGACCGAAGACTGGTAAATCCGGCATATCTGCTTCCTATGACAGGCCTTGAGCTTATATTTATTGTAGTCTGGACAATGATATTTCAGATGATTTACCGGAATATGTTTCCGCCCCGGAGAATGCTTTTTATTGAGGGAGATCGGAAGGATTATCATTTGATGGATAAAATCAATGCACGGGAAGATAAATATCAGATCTGCGAGGTTGTTTCCTATAAAAAGAATCTGGAAACAATCAAAAAGAAAATGGAACTGTATGATGCAGTGGTGATTGGCGATATGCCTTCACATGAGAGAAATCTTCTGCTGAAATACTGTTATATTTCAGGAATCCGCAGTTACAGTGTGCCGAAAATATCCGATGTACTGTTGCGCAGCTCGGATGAGCTGAATCTTTTTGATACACCACTTTTGTTGTCGAGAAATATGGGGCTTAGTGTGGAGCAGGAATGGATGAAGCGGGCAGAGGATTTGCTTATTGCTACATTGATGCTTCTTGTGTTTTCTCCTATATTTGTGCTGGCAGCTGTTGGAATTAAATGTACCGATAGGGGACCTGTTTTTTATAAGCAAGAACGGCTGACAAAAGATGGAAAGCATTTTATGATTTATAAGTTTCGTACTATGGTTGTAGATGCAGAGAAAATGTCAGGACCAGTCTTAGCGTCAGAACGGGATCCGAGGATCTTGCCAATAGGAAAAATATTACGGGCAACTCGTATGGATGAATTACCTCAAATACTAAATATTTTGAAGGGTGAAATGTCATTAGTAGGTCCACGCCCGGAACGTCCAGAGTTAGCAGCTGAAATAGAACGAGAGATTCCTGAATTTCGATATCGATTAAAAGTGAAAGCAGGACTTACGGGATTTGCTCAGGTTTATGGAAAATATAACACGAATTCTTATGATAAACTGAAATTGGATTTGATGTATATTAGAAAATATTCATTAATGCTGGATTTGAAGCTGATTCTTATGACACCAAAAATTATGTTTTTGAAAGAAAGTACAGAAGGCGTAAGTATAGAATCAGAAATTTCAGATAGGAATCAGTATGATAGAAGAAAAGATGGATAGAAAAAAGAAAAGAAGAATTGCACATGTATTGAAATCATCAATTTATTCTGGTGCTGAAAACGTAGCTTTGACTATTATAAAGGGACTTCAAGAGGAATATGAATTTGTATATATTGCTACAGAGGGACCAATTAGGGAAAAGCTAGAGGAAGAAAAAATTCCCTTTATATTATTGGAAAAATTTAACAGACGAAATTTAAAGAACGCGTTAAATAGAATTCAACCTGATATAATACATGCTCACGATTTTTCAGCGACAGTGATGAGTTTATTATGTGGAAATTATCGTGTGATTTCTCACTTACACTACGATCCACCATGGGCCAGAAAATGGGATTTAAAAACAATTATTTTTGCTGTTTTAGGAAAAAGAATTGAAAAGATTTTAGCAGTATCTCAGCGGGCTTATCAAAATCTTGTGTTTTCTGACATTTTAAAAAATAAAATGCAGATGATAGGAAATCCTATTGATAAGGAGTATATCTTGTCTATGGGAGAAAATGAGAAAAGAAAGCAATATGATATTTTGTTTGTGGGGAGATTTGCAGAGCAAAAGTCTCCACAGACATTTATTGAAATTGTGCGGAGACTAACGGCGACAGGAAAACCTGTTCGATGTGCTATGGTGGGAGCAGGGGAGTTAGAGGAAGAATGTAAGGCTCTGATTAAGATGAACAATCTGCAGGATAATATAGAACTTCTTGGATTTCAGAAAAACCCCTATCAGTTTATGAAAAAATCAAAGCTTTTATGTGTTACATCTTTATGGGAAGGATATGGATTGGTTGCAGCAGAAGCCAATATTTTGGGCGTTCCAGTTCTCTCAACAAGGACAGGAGGTGTTACAGAAATATTTGGAGAAAATGCAATAGAATTATGTGCGGATGAAACAGATTTTATTAAGAAAATTTTGCTTCTTCTGAATGATGGGCAGGAATATCAAAAGTGGCAGGAAAGAGCTTTGGAAAGAGCTGAGGGATTTATAACTCCAGAAGAATATATTAGGCAACTACGAGTAATTTATCAAGAGGAAATAGAAAGCATATGAATACATTAAAAGGTTTAAAAGTAAGATTGGATGTGTTTTTTCAATATAAAGATTTACTGTATAATCTGGTATCCAGAGATATAAAAGTGAGATACAGAAAGTCTTTTCTAGGAATGCTGTGGACGGTATTGAATCCGTTATTAATGATGATTGTTATGACAATTGTATTTTCTACGCTGTTTAAATCAACAATTGAGAATTTTCCCATTTATTTTTTGGCTGGAAACCTTATTTTCACGTTGAACTCTGAGATTACTAATAACTGTACCTATGCAATTATTGGTAATGCACCGTTGTTAAAGAAAGTATATATTCCCAAATACTTATTTCCATTATCTAAGGCGGGATCAGCATTAGTGAATTTAATATTCTCATTGATAGCAATGTTTTTGGTCATGATTATATTAAGAGTACCATTTTTGCCGACACTGTTATTGCTGCCGATTCCAATTGCCTATGCATTTTTGTTTTCTGTGGGGTTGGGATTATTGCTGTCTGCAGTAACCGTTTATTTTAGAGATATCGCATATTTTTATTCTGTATTGTTAATTGCATGGAACTATTTTACTCCTGTATTTTATCCCATTGAGATTTTGCCAGATTTTGCAAGAAAATTAATGCAGCTAAATCCATTATATCATTATATTGACTATATGAGAAATTTGATTTTACATGGCACTTTTCCGAGCTTAAAGGAAAATTTGGTTTGCTTAATGATGGGAGTTATAATGGTAATAATCGGAATGTTTGTTTTTTATAAAAAACAGGATAACTTTATTTTGTATATCTAAGAGGAACTGAGATGGAGAACACGGTTGTAAAAGTAGAAGATGTATCGATGATGTTTAATATGAGTCAGGAAAAGGTTGACAATATTAAAGAATACATCATAAAAATGTTAAAGCATGAACTGATGTTTCATGAATTTTGGGCTTTGAAAAATGTATCTTTTGAATTAAAAAAAGGAGACTCATTAGGAATTGTTGGATTAAATGGCTCAGGTAAG
Source organism: Lachnoclostridium sp. Marseille-P6806 (assembly GCF_964238185.1). Taxonomy (NCBI): domain Bacteria; kingdom Bacillati; phylum Bacillota; class Clostridia; order Lachnospirales; family Lachnospiraceae; genus Lachnoclostridium; species Lachnoclostridium sp. Marseille-P6806. Next base: position 386,662 of record NZ_CAXSLG010000001.1, on the reverse strand, counting down.
AGTACTCTCTTAAAAGTAATTGCAGGAGTACTAAAGCCAACAAAAGGTCACGTAGCAACCATGGGAAGTATAGCCCCATTAATTGAGCTTGGCGCTGGTTTTGATGATGATTTATCAGCAGAAGAAAATATTTTATTAAATGGTTCTATTTTAGGATATTCAAAAGAATATATGATGTCCAGATATGATGATATTATTAAATTTGCAGAATTGGAAGGATTTACAAACACAGCTTTAAAGAATTTTTCATCAGGAATGAAGGCGCGTCTGGGGTTTGCAATTGCTACTATGAATATTCCGGATATTCTTATACTAGATGAGGTATTAGCGGTAGGTGATTTTAAGTTTCAGGAAAAGAGCTTTGCTAGAACGAAAGAGATTATCAATTCGGGAACGACAGTACTGTTTGTTTCCCATTCTGTCAACCAGGTGAGAGATATCTGTAATAAGGTATTGTGGTTGGATCATGGTGAGGTAGTGATGTTTGGAGATACTGAGACAGTATGTTCTGCGTATGAAAAAATATAAGAGAGTATAGATGAAGAAAAAAATTTTATTTGTAATTACACAGTTTTATAAAGGTGGAGCAGAAACATCTTTGCTGAATCTGTTCCATTGTCTGGATTCACAGAAATATGAAGTGGATTTTTTGGTACTAAATCAAATAGAATACCAGGATGCAACTTCTCTTATGGGGGAAGTGCCGGAGTGGATCCATGTTTTTGATGCAGTAAAGAATCGGGGGAATGGAGTAAAGTTAGAGCAGTTGGCCGGAAAAATATACCGCCGCCTTTTTCATACCGAGACCTATGTTAAATCAGCAGTCGATTTTGTAAAGAATCGAAAATATGATGTGGCGATTTCTTTTGGAGAATGGCTGTCACCAGCCTTTTTGGTAAAAAAAGTAAATGCTGTGAAAAAATATGTGTGGATTCATATTGATTTAGACAAAGCGGATTTTGTAAACAAAGAAGAACTGGTGAAATATGATTCAAGAATTACGGGATATATTTTCGCTTCTGAGAAATCGCGGCAGAGTTCCATTCATCGTTGTCCTCAGATGACAGAAAAATCTATAGTTGTACATAATATTCTAAATAGGCAAAATATTTTATCTCGCTCTGCAGAAGATGTTACTTTACCTCAGGCGAACGATTCCTTTTTATTAAGTGTTGGAAATCTGAGAGTAGAGAAGAATTATCCAAGACAAATCGAAGTTATGAGGATTTTGAAGAAGAAAAAAATTCCGATTAAATGGATTTGTATTGGCTCTACGGTAGATAAAAATGTATATGGAGAAGTATCTGAGCTTTTAGAGAAGTATCAATTAAAGGATGATTTTATTTTGTGCGGTGCAGATGATAATCCATATAAATATATGAAACGGGCAAAGGCTGTTATGGTATTGTCTGATCATGAGTCGTGGTCACTTGTTATATCTGAGGCTAAATTACTGGGAGTTCCGGTGATTGCAACGAATACTTCTGGGGCACAGGAGCAGATTGTTAATGGAGAAACAGGAATTATTACATCATTTCAAGTTGAGGAAATTGCAGAGGAGATTGAGGAGTTTTTAAACGATTTGGAACTTCAAAATAAGATTAAGAAAAATTTGATATTGGATAATACTCAAAATTTGGGAATATTGGAGTTTGAAGATCTGTTGGAGAGATAAGTATATGAAGAAATTGTTATATATTATTGATGATATCAACTATAATAGCGGTGCAAAAGCTGTTACGCTACTGCAGATGAAACAACTGCAACAGGAGTATGATATCTACCTTTTGTCATTGGCTAGGCCAAAGGAGTCCTTGGATTTTTTGGGGGATGCTCATGTGTTGGAGCCGTACATTTGGGGAATCACAGAAATTTATGCAGCTTCGTTTAAACAGGCATTACAAAGCAAAAATTATTCTGTTTTACAAAAAATTTCTCGTATATTGTACGCAATTAGTCTTCGCTGTGGCTTTGGGGATGCTTATTTTGAGTGGCAGATTAAGAAAAAGTTGAAACCGCTCATGGAGCAGTTTGATACAGTTATAGTTGTTAGTGAGGCTTCAAAATTACGGAGATTGGTCTCAGAATTGAGTCATCCAAAAAAGATTCAATGGATTCATACAGATTATGCCCGATGGAGTCAGTTTTCTGAATGGAGTAGGGCAGTTACTAAAAAAGATTCTTTTATTTATTCTAAATTTGATTATATTGTGGTTCTGTCTGAACATTGCAGAAAGGGAATGGCAGAAAAATTTCCTGAACTGGCAAATAAGATAGTAGTTATCCCTAATTTGATTGACGGAGATCGGGTTATTAAATTGGCTGCAGAAATCTGCCCGGTGATGATAAATCCAGAAAACCTTAATCTGGTGACTGTAGCTAGAATTGATAGAGAAAAACGAATAGACAAGGTATTGGAACTGGCAAGCCAGTTAAAGAAAAGAAATATATCGTTTATGTGGTATATTATTGGAGACGGTCCTCAGCGAATAGAAATGGAAAAGAGAAGTCGGGAACTGGACGTGGAGAATCAGGTTCAGTTTTTGGGGCATTTAAATAATCCGTATCCAGTGATGTCTAAGTGCGATACACTAGTATTGGTTTCTAAGTATGAAGGAACTCCAGTTACGATAGATGAGGCTATGGTGTTGGGGATTGGAGTGATTGCACCGAGAGTCGGTGGTATAGCGGAGCAAATAAGTAGATATGAGAATAGTGAGTTATATTCGCCGTTAAACCTTCCAGAGTTGGAATTATTACAAAAGACTAATAAAACGCAGTTTGGAATGGAATATAAAACTCATAATCTTGAATCATTAGAAAAAATTGAAAAGTTGATTAAATAGTATAGGTGGAAAGATGGTGAATTAATGAGACAACTAAAATCTATAGTGAATATTTTTATAGTTATGTTTCTTGCCTTTTATGGAGCAGAAATATTTTTGGCAAATAATTATATTGAGGGAAAAGGGCAATTTCTATTTGTGTTTTTATATTTTATCCTTATGTTGTCAGTTATTATTCATTTGATTTTTAGAATGAAAAAAACATATAGTATTGGTATGATAATATTGCTGATTTTTGCATCTGGTTGTATATCTTGGATTTGTAAAGACAATATGTTAATAACATTCCCGCAAGATGAAATTACTATTCATATTACTGCTACAGGAGAGAAAAATGAAAATTCGCAAGGGACAGAAATCTGGATTTCGGAAATAACTGCAGATGATGAAAATGTGGATTTAAGTACAGTCTGGCATGATGATGTGTGGACTTATGATAAGAACACGGAATATTTATATGCAGTTCCAAAAGATAGAGAGTCCTTTTTAGAGTTTTCTTTTAGAAAAGCGAGAGTTATACAAATTGGATTTATTAAACATGAGTGGTCTGGAATTGTTGGTGTCGATAGTACTAATGGGGTTAATGAGACTATAGATTTGTATGATAAAGATGGAGATAACGTAGTGTATTCTATAGAAGTTCCTAGAACTACTAATATTGGTTGGCAAATACTATCATTTGGAGCAGCATGGTTACTTATATACGGTATATTGTATATGGGTATTAGTATTATAGATAAACTATACAATAAGAAAAATTCCCGGTAAAAAATGAAAGGTAGGAGGGAAAATGAAAAAAGTACTGATTGTAATGGATGATATTAATTACAGGGGTGGTGCGCATTTTGTTACATTTAATATAGCAAATACCTGGTGTGAAAATGATATAAAAGTGTCAATTTTTTCTCCTGTAAAAGTAAATAAAGAAACATTAAGGTATTTGAATAAAAGGGTAGAAATTCTTGAAAAAGAAGATTATAAAGCATTTGACTATGTAATAGTACCATTTGAAAATTCTCAATTTAAAGAAAAGGTATCCCAGTTAACAAAGATAAAAAAAATACAATGGATTCATATTGATTACAAATATTGGGCAGAGAAAGTTGATCTTGATCTGGAAAAGGAAAGGGAAATATATAAAAATTTTGACCGGTTTGTATTTGTTTCTGAGGGGGCAAAAAATGGTTTTGTTGACATATTTCCGGAGTATGAAAAAAAATGTAAAACCGTATATAATCTGGTAGAAGAAAAAGAGATAAAAGAAAAATCATTAGAAAATATAGACGAAGAAATATTTAATAAAAACCCGTATGAATTAAATGTATTGTTAGTTGGGAGATTGGAACCACAAAAGGCATACAATAGAGCAATTGATATAGCAAAGATTTTAAAAGAGAAAGAAAAAATAAATTGGTTCTTTTTAGGAAAAGGCTATCAGTATGAAGAATTAAAAGAGCGTTGTAAGAAGTATCATCTTGATAATGTGAAATTTTTAGGCTATAGAGAAAATCCATATGCATATATGAGACATGCAGATATTGTAGGGCTTTTGTCAGAATATGAGGGATTTGGTCTGACGGTAATTGAGGGAATGTTATCAGGAACTCCGGTATTAGCAACAAAATCTACAGGGGTAGATGAGATTTTTGATACACAGGGTGGCTGGATAATTGATAATAATATTTTTGCTATTATAAATCAACTGGAAGAAATTATAGAGAATTCATCTGAGTATGAACAGAAAAAAGAGTATTTAAAAAACTATAAATATGATAACGACAGTGTAAGGAAACAGCTGATTGAGTTGTTTGATGAGTCGGAGGAGATGGACGAAAAACAAATGCAGCCTAATATTTATGAAGAAAATCCTAAAGTGTCTATAGTAGTTCCAGTATATAATATGGAAGAGTACTTGACAGAATGTCTTGACACATTGGTTGAACAATCATTAGAGGATATAGAAATTATTATTGTTAATGATGGTTCTACAGATCGCTCCCAAGAGATTATTGATGATTATGTATATAGGTTTTCTGATAAGATTCGAGCATTTTCAATACCGAATTCAGGTCTTGGAATGGCTAGAAATTATGGTATACAGAAAGCGAGAGGAAGATATGTAGGATTTGTAGATTCTGATGATCTTGTCGATTTGAAAATGTTTGAAAAGTTATATAAATTTGCTTCGAAAGAAAAAGCGGATTGTGTTATCTGTGACTATATTGCATTTTGGGAAGATGGAAGAAAAGAATACGTTCACAGTTTGCCTAAAAAGAGTGATAGATTTGAAATTATTAAGCAGTCAACAAAATATGGTGTTGTGAATGCGGTCACGAAACTTTTTGATATAGAGTTAATAAAAAAAATTCAGTTTCCTGAGGGATTTTACGAAGATTTGGCAACAATTCCAATTTGGTTAACAAATGCAAATAAGATAGCATATTTAAATCAAGGATTATATTATTACAGGCAAAGAAGCGGTTCTATTACTTCTATTAAGTCAGGGGATGAGAGATTAAAGGGGGTATATGACTGCTGGAATAGAATTTTAAATGAAACAAATCCTCTATTAAAAAAAGAAATTCAATATGCGGTATATTGGAGTCTTAATTTCTTCAGTACTAATTTTTTGGATGGATTTACTAAATATAGCCAGGACTATTATCTGTTGCATAAAAGTGAATTTGAAAACAATGATTATATAGAAGAAGCTATTGAGAATGGAGATTTATTAAATTTTGAAAAACTGGATAAGATTCCTAAGATAATACACTATTGCTGGTTTGGAAAAGGCCCTAAAAGTGACTTGATCTTAATGTGTATAGAATCGTGGAAAAAGTATGCGCCTGATTTCGAGATTATTGAATGGAATGAAGATAATTGTGATATTAATGAAAATAAGTATGTAGAAAAAGCATATGAGGATAAAAAGTGGGCATTTGTATCTGATTATTTTCGTTTAAAAGTATTATATGAAATGGGAGGGGTTTATTTAGATACGGACATGGAATTAATGAAACCACTGGAACCATGTTTATATCAAAATGCTTTTTTTGCATTTGAAACGCCTATTTTCATTCATGCTGGAATTATTGGAGCTGTACCACATCATAATCTTATATATAAAATAATGACTAGTTACCAAAATGATGAGTTTTGCGTTGAAGTAAAGAATATACCCAAAACCATACCCATGAGAATTACTGAAATACTAAGTAAAGAAACAAATTTGGTGAAAAATGGAAAAATGCAGATTTTGGATGGAAATATTAAAATATACAGTGCCAATATGATGACAGTGAATTTTTCTGATGGAATGTGTATCGCAAATCATCACTACGATGGAAACTGGTTGGATAAAGATAAGTCGTCTTATAATTACAGATATGAAGTACTCAAACATTATTTTACATGGGATTTATTAGAAAGACTGAGGAAAGTAAATGCATGTATATCTGATGAGGCGTGTAGTGATCTAAATAGTTTTGAACAGGCAAGATTTAAACAATTATATTATGAACTAGTATCTTCAACTAGTTGGAAAATGACAAAGCCTTTACGCAAAATTTTGGATTGCTTAAAGGGAAAAAAGAGTACAAAAATTGATCCTAAAGGTATTTATGATTATAAGCAATTATATGAACAGGCAATATCTTCAACTAGCTGGAAACTAACGAAACCATTACGAAATATGAAAGATAGTGTAATGGAAAAGAACAAATATGAGACAGAATAATTAGCTTATATGGGAGTATAATAAGAAGTACTTAACTTTGTCAGAAGTGTCTTTTGATGCGTCTGACAAAGTTAAAGATGAGAAAGGTTTAATTTGTGAAAAAATATATTCTGGAAATAATTAGTGTATTTGTATTAATTGTGTTTTTGATTGCTTTTCCCCGGTCTACAGAAACTACCATTTATTTAACTGGTGGAGTTGAGTCGGTAGGAGAAGTATGGATAGCAGATATAGAAATTAATGGACAAAAAGATTCATTGAAAACATATCCTTTATCTGGAAAATGGGAGTATATAAATGAAAATATTGTATACGTACCTTCTGATTCACAGGACGAAGATATGTTGGAACTCTGTTTTAACAACGCAAAATCTGTAAGAATCACTTTTTGGAAACATGATTGGAGTGGCGGTCTTGGAATTTATGATGGAGATGAATATACAGAATTAAATTTATGTGATCAGACCGGCAGCGTTGTATACGATGTGAAAAATATAAAACCAGTAATGTTAGAATCAGAAAATCTGATTGTCAGTATACTGAGTTTAGGCATACTTCTGATATTATTGCGTTGCATAGATAAAAAGCATAGAGAGTCAAAACAGAATAACTGGGGATTAGTGGTTATTAATACAGTTGTTTTCTGCAGAATAGCTGATGCGTTTAACATGATTGGTTATATGCTCTTTGCACTTTTTATGATGTATTTTCTGTTTGTCAAAAGTAAAGTTCAAAATCACAGATTCTATTATATAACACTTGCTGTGAGTTTCGTCTATTCATTATATCAATTTGCGAATCCGTATTTACCAGATTCCAAGAGCGTGATGGGAATATTATTTTTACTATTAGTGTTTTATTCCTTGGAAATTGGAATAGAAAAAGTTTGGAGCCGATATATAGTAATTGCAATTACACCTATATTATGTTTTTTTATGATTGAGTGTATCAGCAATGTAAATATATCACAGTTAAAGGGTTCGATGATAGTTTTAGGGATTGTCATCACCTCTATTTTTTTATTTATCACAGTAAATGTAATTTGTTTTAAAAATTTAGGATGGTATTTGAGCTTTTTAAGTGCATTTGTTATATCTGTAGGGAATTATTATGTGATTCAATTTAAAAAATATGCATTGACCTTTGGGGATCTGATGCAGTTTAAAACAGGCATGGCTGTAGCTGGTGATTATCAGTATTATTTGTCAAATGAGATTGTATATGGATTTTTGATTTTGATTGTATTAATTAGTTTAGTACATTTTTATATTCCGGCAGAGCCTTTGACTGTTGTAAAGGTAAAAAAGCGCATGTTTACCGGTATAATAATGCTGTTTCTACAATTGGGCGTAGTCCGCTTTATTGATTTTCAGCAGACGTTCCATGTGGCATGGGATAACTGGGATACAACTCAGACTTATAGTAAATATGGCTTTTTAGTATCATTTATTACTTCAGTACAAAGAATGAACATAGAAGAGCCAGATGGATATTCAAAAGAAAAAGCAGAAAACATTTTAAATAAGTATACTTCTGATATAATTGAAGGTGAAGAAGAAAAACCAGTTATTATTGCAATTATGAATGAGTCATTGAGTGATTTAAATGATCTGGGGAGTCTGGGAGAAACAGAAGATGTAATGTGGTATCTGAATTCTATGGATGATTTTTTAGAAAAGGGAAAAACCTTTATGTCTGTTCGGGGCGGTGGAACCTGTAATTCAGAATTTGAATTTCTGACAGGGAATTCCATGGGATTTTTTAAGGATTTATATCCTTATACACAATATAGTTTTAACGAGATACCATCTTTAACTAATGAATTGAAGAACTTGGGATATAAAACAGTGGCAATGCATCCTGCGAGTGCAACAAACTATCGGCGTCAGGGCGTATATAAAGAAATGGGATTTGATGAATTTTATAGCATTGATAGTTATGATGATAAGTATGAAAAGGTATTTTTAGACAGAATATCGGATGAGGATAATTATAGAGAGATTATAAAACGATTGGAAAACAGTAATAAAGATGAGCCATTATTTATTTTTAATGTTACAATTCAGAATCATGGAGATTATGATATGGCTCAGTTTAATCCCTCCTATGAACGCATTAAAATAGATTCAGATTTGGAGCAATATGATAGTGCGTGGATGTACTTATCGTTAATAAAGGAGTCTAATAATGCATTGAAGTATTTAGTTGATGAACTCAGGAAGATAGACAGACCAATAATTTTGTGTGTGTTTGGAGATCATCAGCCCGGTTGTTTAAGTACAGAATTTGAAGAGCAGATTTTTGAATGGGATCAAACCCAATCAGAGTTAGCTAATCAGCAGCGGTATTATATGACACCTTATTTTATATGGGCCAATTATTCAGTAAACGAACCAGTGACTGGTAAAGATGGGCAGGTAAGCAGTCCTAATTATTTGGTGGCGAAGTTATTAAAGTATGCAGGGCTTAAAACAACGAACTGGTTTGACTTTTTATATGAAATGCAACAGCATGTGCCGGTAATTAACAGTTTTGGTTATATGGGAGATGATGAAATCTGGCATGATATGGATGAGCAAAATAGTTATACAAAATGGATACACGATTATAGAATTTTACAGTATTATCAAGTGATTCAAAAGAAGTGATTTATCTATAGAATTTAATGATGGTGTAAAGTATTGTTTGCTTTAAAAACTATTAAATGAAATTCTTACGGAAATAGTAGAATGGATAATGGTTTGTAATAAGTATATCTGTGCTGGAAATATCTTGTCTGTAGTTCTGCCGAAGTTAGCAAGATAGATGGATTGCTCTATGGCAAGAAGGTTTTAATAACTTTATAACAATCAATGGAGGGAAAATAAAGTTATGAATAAGAATCGAGATAGTAGGCTGGATTTAATTCGAACAGTCGCTATTATAAGCGTTATAAGTGTTCATTTTTTATTTTACTGCGGGTATTATGAAACAATATTATCTGGAAAACGAATGTTTGTTATGACATTTATGAGAACAATCTTTCTTAACTGTGTTCCGTTATTTATTATGTTGACAGGATATTTAAATTCCAAAAAGGAATTGACACGGAGTTATTATTATGGTGGCTTAAAAATATTACGAACATACTTGCTTGTTTGCGGATGTTGTATATTATTCAAAATATTTTATTTAAACGAGAAACTGACGTTTTTAGGGATAGTGACTTCCATTTTTAATTTTTCAGCAGCACCTTACGCATGGTATGTAAATATGTATATTAGTTTGTTTTTATTAATTCCTTTTTTAAATGTTTTATATAACGGATTAGAAACAAGGTACATGAAAAAGATATTAATAGGTACATTTCTTGTAGTGACAGTACTGCCAAGTATTAATATAAAATATAATATATTACCTGATTGGTGGGTGAGAATATATCCAATTACCTATTACTATCTGGGAACATATTTGCGGGAATATGGATGTGATATAAAAAAACGAAATCTTATGATTTGTTTGTTGGGAGCTTTGTTTATATTTACTGCATTTAATTTTTATTACGATTATGGTGCTGTTTTTACAGAAAGAGCTTTTTCTTCATATAATGGTTTTGAATGTGCAGTACTTGCACCGGTTATTTTTATGCTATGCCTGTCGGTTAAAACAGATGATATACCATGTAGAATTCGTACTGTGCTTGGTGTTATTTCAAAATGTGCATTTGGAATGTATTTGAGTTCATGGATATTAGATGCGGTGGTATATGAGATGTTGAAAAATACTGTATCACCAGTAGTTCTTCGATTGAATTATGCACCAATTGTGATTTTAATAGTTTTCATAGGTTCTTTTCTGATTTCATATTTATTATTGGAAATTGAGAAAATACTAGAACGGTTTGGAAGATATATTAACTGCTTAAAAAAAGTCTAATTATAAAATTATGCATTCTATGATATTAACAAATTTTAAAAAGGTGTTGTGAGAATATAAAGAATTGTATGATTATTCGGAGACTTGCTGGTCATTTATCCAGATTTTGAGAGTCATAATTGTGGACTGTGAGAGTGGTTAAAAATAATGATTTTGGATTGAGTTAATATCTGGTAAAATAGCAAATGGATATTTTGAGGGTGATAATTTATTTGGGATTCAGAAAGAAGACATAACCAGAGATGCAAATCTCTACCTATTCTAGGTGATTTTAAGGAGAAGGAGAAAACTATTATGTACGACTATCTTATTGTAGGAGCTGGCCTTTACGGCGCAGTATTTGCTCACGAGGCAAAGAAGCAAGGAAAGAGTGTTTTAGTGATTGATCGCAGACCGAACATTGCGGGAAATGTGTATACAGAAGAGATTGAGGGCATCAATGTGCACAAGTACGGTGCCCACATTTTTCATACGAACAATAAAGAGGTCTGGGAGTATGTAAATCAGTTTGCAGAGTTTAACCGGTTTACCAATTCCCCGGTAGCGAATTATCATGGAGAACTGTATTCTTTGCCCTTTAATATGTATACCTTTAACAAGATGTGGGGCGTAGTGACTCCGGAAGAGGCGGAAGCCAAGATTGAGGAGCAGAAGAAGGCAGCAGGAATTACAGAGCCGAAGAATCTGGAGGAACAGGCTATCAGCCTGGTGGGAACGGATATTTATGAAAAGCTGATTAAGGGATATACGGAGAAGCAGTGGGGACGGCCCTGCGATCAGCTTCCATCTTTTATTATCAAGCGGCTTCCGGTTCGATTTACCTTTGATAATAATTATTTTAATGCTCTGTATCAGGGAATCCCGGTAGGCGGTTATACAAAAATGGTTGCTAATATGCTGGAGGGAATTGAGGTTCGCCTTGGTGTGGATTATCTGGAGCATAAGGAGGAGTACGACAGTCTGGCGGAAAAGGTGATTTACACAGGTGCTATTGATGCATATTTTGATTTCCGGTTGGGTGCTCTGGAGTACCGTTCTGTTCGTTTTGAGACAGAGGTGCTGGACAAGCCGAATTTCCAGGGAAATGCGGCGGTGAATTATACAGATGCGGAGACACCGTGGACCAGAATCATTGAGCATAAGTGGTTTGAGTTTGGAACACAGCCAAAAACGGTTATCAGCCGGGAGTACAGTTCAGAATGGAAGCCGGGAGATGAGCCTTATTATCCGGTGAATGACGAGAAGAACGGAGCTGTATATCAGGCATATCGTGAGTTGGCGGCTCAGGAGGAGAATGTGATTTTTGGCGGTCGTTTGGGTGAGTATAAGTATTATGATATGGATAAGGTGATTGAGTCTGCACTTGTGATGGCGAAGGAAGAGCTGGAGAGATAAAGTAGTGACATAAATCCAGAAAAGAGTAGCTGTTTTCTCTGTTATAGCTGCAATATTATCAGAAGGAATTTCCCTCTGTCTGGGAAATCCTTGGGCAGCAGGATTGACAGAGGTAAATTGGAGGAGAAGACGCGTTATTTGAAGGAAAATCCGAAGGGAGTGAGGGAGATGAGTAAGGTGATGGAAGACTTGCGGGAAGAAAGCTTTGCAGAAGGCCAGGAAGAAGGCCGCAGGGAACAGGCGCAGATGACTGCCAAGAATCTTTCAGTTCAGGGCTTGTCCGTGGAACAGATTGCCCAGGCGGTTGGTTTTCGTGTGGAAGCTGTGAAGGAATGGCTTGCACAGAAGGCAGTTTAGGAAGATGACAGGTGTTACTAGGAACCAGGAAAGGCTTTCTATTTTCTGATGGTCAGATTTATAGTACAATAAAAGAGAGAGCGGAGAGTATATCCAATAAGCCGCTTCCAGAGATTATAGCAGCAGTAGATTGCGGAGCCATTTGTTCTATGATAGGATGAAAAAACAGAGAGCAATAGAAATGATTCATAGAACAGGAGATGGTGGCACATGGGTGTAACTGGTTGGCAGAGACAGGAACAGCGACATCAGGAGGATCTTCAGCGGCTGCAGGGCTTCCGTCCGATTGATGACACATTTATGCGCGGTTTGTTTAAGGAAAATATTCCGCTGGCAGAGTTTGTGCTTCGCATTATTACAGGAAAACAGGATCTGATTCTGATAAAGTGCGAAACACAGGCGGATTTCAAGCGTGTTACCGGGGCGCGGTCGATTTGTCTGGATGCTTATGCAACAGACAGTACCGGAAAGAAATATGACATTGAGGTGCAGTGCTCAGATAATGGAGTAGATCCACATCGAGCGAGATATCATTCCAGTATGATGGATGTGGAGAATCTGGATGAGAAACAGGATTACAGAGAGCTTCCGGACACATATGTTATATTTATTACGGAAAATGACTACTATAAGGCAGGAGAGCCGCTCTATGTGATTGAAAACAGGAATCTTACGCTGAATCAGCCTTTTGATGATGGAGCGCACATTCTGTATGTAAATGGAGAGTACCGGGATGATTCAGATCTTGGCAAGCTGATGCATGATTTTAATTGTACTGATGCAGATGATATGAATTTCGAGATTCTTGCGGAGAAGACGCGTTATTTGAAGGAGAACCCGAAGGGAGTGAAAGAGATGTGTAAGGTGATGGAGGACTTGCGGGAAGAGAGCTTTGCAGAGGGCCGGGAAAAACAGGCCCAGATGACTGCCAGGAATCTTTCAGTTCAGGGCTTGTCCGTGGAACAGATTGCCCAGGCGGTTGGTTTTAGTGTGGAAGCTGTGAAAGAGTGGCTTGCGCAGAAGGATGTATAGACAGGGGACGGAACGTGCACACATGTGCCAGATAGATGAAGGAAAAGGCTGTACAGGGGAATCGTATTATCCCCTGCACAGCCTTTCGTAAATGGCTTTCATTTTTTTTACAACGGAATCGGAGCTGAATGCTTCGCTGAGACGCCGGTTGTTCTGGCCCAGCTCTCGGAGACGGGCGGGCAGATGATTCGGCGTATCCAGCAGATGACGGATGGCCTGACTGTAGGCAGAGACGTCATCTGCTTTTTTGATCATGATTCCGCCGGAGCAGACTTTGGCGGTGTCGGTCTGGGAGAGAACTTCTCCCATCAGATCCTGGCTGCCTCGAATATCAGAGCAGATAACGGGGAGTCCGCTGGCCATAGCTTCCAAAAGTGCCATAGGAAGGCCTTCCTGATAGGAGGGGAAGAGGAAGATATCTGCTGTCTGCAGGATTTCCAGCATATCCTCCCGGTATCCGGCGAAGGTGACCATATGGGAGATTCCCAGCTCTTTGGCCAGTTGGTGAAGCTCTTTTTCCAGTTTTCCGTGGCCGCAGAGCAGGTAATGAATTTGCGTCATGTCTTTTAGCTGAGCCAGCGCCCGGAGAATGGTTTCGTGATTTTTACGGGGAATCAGTTCTCCGGAGGACAGAAGAAGAAGTTTTTCTGATGGGATTCCCAGCTCTTCTTTTTTCTGACAGATTTCCTCTTCTGATAAGTGGGGAATCCTGGAAAAATCCATTCCTACTCCGGGCAGATAGTCTACATATTTTGCATGAAAGTGTTTCTTTGCCCGTTGGTAATCCTCATGGTTAATGCAGATTTGCTGATCTGTGAAGCGGGAAAGAAATTGCTCCATCGGGTAATAACAGAGCCAGTTTACTGGTTTTGCGCCTTTGAAAAAATGGAATCCGTGAGCTGTGTATATTACAGGCCCGGTGTGAGTGGTGTGGGCGGCCAGCCGTGCCATGACGCCTCCCATGGGAGTGTGACAGTGAACCAGCTGAAACTGTTCCCGTTCCATAACGGCCTTTAGCTGCCGGAAAACTGTGATATTTTCTGGTTTAAAAGGGCTGCGGACGAAATCAATCTGATGGCGGATGATTCCAGTTCCGTCCAGACGATGATTGTCTGTTCCGTAAGAAGGTGTATTGTAATTGGAGGCATAGTGAACTTCAAATCCCATATTTTGAAGGAGGCGGACATTGTTCATTTCAAATTGGGGAACAAAGCCGCTGACTGTGGTAACTAAAAGGGCTTTCTTTTTTGACGGCATATGTATTTTCAATCCTTTTCTTGTGCTTTGTTTTTTGGAATCGTTTGCTGTTGTATCTTATGAACAGTATAGCATAAAAGGCAGAAAGGGGGACAGGAAAATCTGTCCTGTCTGGTATAAATTTCAGAAGAGAACAAATGTATAAATATTCTATATAATTAAATAAAGTGAATATTAAATGAAAAATACTTGACATATATGTATAATTAATGTATAATCTGGCGTAAACACACAGAAAAGTGTAAGAATATACGACAAAGAGAACGAGGGAGAGAATATTATGAAAAAAACGATGGCTTTGGTAGTTGGGATGATGATGGCGGCTTCTCTGGCAGGCTGCGGAGCAAAAAATGAAAGTAAAACTGTGGATGATATTAAAAAGGCGGGAAAGCTTGTGATGGCTACAGATGCTGCGTGGGCTCCGTTTGAGTATATTGCTGATACGGACACGCCGGTTGGCTCAGATATTGATTTGGCTCAGGCGATTGCGGATCAATGGGGAGTGGAACTGGAGATTATCAATACAGCCTTTGATACCCTTCCTCAGTATCTTGATAATGGCAAGGCAGATATTGTGATTGCGGCTATGACGATTACAGATGAGAGAAAGGAACAGATGGCATTTTCAGATCCGTATACAGTATCGACCCAGTACATTATTGTGAATGAGGCGGATACTTCGGTAAAGACTATTGAGGATCTGGCGGGAAAGAAGGTGGCTGTTCATCTGGGAACTACAGGTGATTTTCTTGTTTCTGATGAAATTGCAGATGGATGCCTGAAGGATACGGGAGCGGAAGTGGTTCAGTATAAAAACCTGACAGAGGGATGTCTTGCTCTTCAGAAGGGAGATGTAGATGCAGTGATGCTGGATCTCCTTGCAGCCCAGAATTTCTGTGCGGTGAATGACGGTTTAACATGTTTTGAAGCGAAATACGCAGATGGCTCTTCCACAAAGGAGGAATATGGCATCGGTGTGAAGAAGTCTAATACAGAGCTGGTAAAGGCGATCAATGAGGCGATTAAGCCGATGGTAGAAAACGGAAGCATTGACGCAAGTATTGAGAAGCACAAAGAACTGGCATCGCTGCTTGAGCAGTAGCCGGGGATTTCAGGAGGCAGGATATGAGTTTGTTTGAGAGCTTTTTATCTCAGTTTCAAAAGGCATTTATTGTAGATAGCCGCTGGAAGATTTTTCTGAAGGGCTTTGTGAATACCATGATCATTACACTGGCAGCAGCAGCTATTGGTATTCTGATAGGTGTTGTGATTGCAGTATTTCGTTATATGGCCTCTCAGAAGGATCCGAGAAAGAAACGGACATTTGGAAGCGCAGTGATTGGAGTTATAGACCGGCTGATGGCAGCTTATGTGGCTGTGATTCGCGGCACTCCTCTGGCAATTCAGCTGATGATTATGGCGTTTATTGTTCTTCGAGGCGTATCGGATGGAATGGTGGTTGCTATTGTTGCCTTTGGTTTGAATTCCGGCGCTTATGTGTCAGAGGTAATCCGTGCAGGTATCCAGTCAGTGGATGGCGGCCAGATGGAGGCGGGACGCTCTTTAGGTCTGAATCGTGTGGATGCGATGCGGCTGATTATTTTGCCTCAGGCTCTGAAGAATATCCTTCCGGCTCTGTGCAATGAGGCTATTGCCGTTTTAAAGGAAACGTCGATTGTGGGATTGATTGCAGTTGTGGATTTGACACGGGCCAGTGATCTGGTGCGCAGCCGTACCATGCAGCCCTATTTTCCGCTGCTGGCAGTAGCGCTGATTTATTTCCTGCTGGTATACGGGCTTTCGACAGGTGTTTCAAAATTGGAAAAGAGGTTGGCGAGAAGTGATAGAGGTTAAAAATCTGAAAAAGCAGTTTGGGGAACTGTCAGTGCTGAATGGCATTACAGAGCATATTTCCCAGGGAGAAAAGATTGCGGTAATTGGGCCTTCCGGCTCTGGAAAAAGCACATTTCTCCGCTGTCTGAATCTTCTGGAAATTCCGACGGAGGGGGAAATCTGGTTTGACGGCGTGAATATGACGGATGTGAATGTGGATATTGATAGGATGCGTCAGAAAATGGGAATGGTTTTTCAGCATTTTAATCTGTTTCCTCATTTGACTGTTTTGGAAAATATTATTCTGGTGCCTGTTCATTTGAAGCTGCAGACCAGAAAAGAAGCGGAGAAGAATGCAAGACGCCTTCTGGAGCGAATCGGTCTTCTTGACAAGGCAGATACCTATCCGGCTATGCTGTCAGGCGGTCAGAAGCAGAGGATTGCCATTGTCCGGGCGCTTGCTATGAATCCGGAGGTTATGCTGTTTGATGAGCCGACCTCTGCTTTGGATCCGGAAATGGTTGGAGAGGTGCTGGATTTGATTCGAGAACTGGCAGACGAGGGTATGACGATGGTAATTGTGACCCATGAAATGGGATTTGCCAGAGAGGTGGCGACAAGAGTCATGTTTGTGGACGAGGGACAGATTAAGGAGCAGAATACGCCCGAGGAGTTATTTTCCAATCCGAAGAATCCACGGCTGAAGGAATTTTTATCAAAGATGCTATGATATAAGGAAGCATACCTGTGAATATTAAGAGTGTAAGAGAAAAGGGGAAAGAATATGTTTAAGAATGTGATTGTAAAAACACCGTGTAAGGCTGTTACAAAAGGAATTACTTCTGCTCCGGAGCTGGGAAAGCCGGATTATGAGAAGGCGCTGAAGCAGCATGAAAGCTATATTGCAGCATTGAAGCAATGCGGCGTGGAGGTGACTGTGCTTCCGGCAGATGAAAATTTTCCGGACAGCTGTTTTGTTGAGGATACAGCAGTCCTGACGAAAAAGTGTGCGGTGATTTCCAATCCTGGCGCTGCCACCCGGACAAAGGAGACGGAAGCTATGATTCCGGTGATTAAACAGTTTTATCCGGAGGAGTGCATTGAGTATATTCAGTCTCCTGGTACGATGGAGGGCGGAGATGTGATGATGGTGGGAGATACCTTTTATATTGGCCGTTCTGCGAGAACGAATGAGGAGGGAATCCGCCAGTTTTCTGAAATTCTGGCAAAATACGGTTATACGGTTGTAGAGGTTCCGCTGGAAAAGGTACTTCATTTAAAGACAGGGGTCAATTATCTGGAGAACAACAATATGCTGGTTTCCGGAGAGTTTAAGGATAAAGCAGAGTTTGCCGCTTACAATCGTTATGAGATTCCGGAAAATGAGGCTTATGCGGCTAACTGTATCTGGGTGAATGATAAGGTACTCGTCCCGGCCGGTTATCCGACGGTGGAGAAGCTGGTGAAGGAAATGGGATATGAGGTGATTCTGGTGGACACCTCGGAATTTCGGAAGATTGACGGCGGTCTGAGCTGCCTGTCTCTGCGGTTTACGGCGATGAAGTAAGGGCGTCTGTTTTTGTCATAGATGTCTGACGCAGGCTCATACAATGTAAAAAACGTATTCAGGGGAAAAGCCCATGAAGGATTACATTGAAGAGCGGGCGGCAGCCATTGCCAACTATATTATTGAGCATCATGCAACAGTACGGCAGACAGCAAAGAAGTTTGGGATTAGTAAGAGTACGGTTCATAAAGACGTAACAGAACGCCTGGAACACATCAATCCATCTCTGGCTGCCAGAGCCAGGGTGATTTTAAATATTAACAAGTCGGAGCGCCATATTCGCGGCGGTATGGCCACAAAGGAAAAATATCAGCATCGGCTGGCTATCTGCAGTCGAGATGATGATTCGATAAAATAAAAGAATCCTTCCGTCATTCGATTTCTGTAAAAAGATGCATAAACAGGTCTGTCTCCTGAATAGATTATAAGTAATCATAGCAATAGGGAGGCTGATTTATGGACAAAAGGCGGAGGGGAAAGGTTGTTCTGACTGCGGCTCTGTTTCTTTGGGCATTTATGGCAAGATTTCTGACGGGCTGCAGTGTGGAAAAGGAGGATCAGGATAAGGTAAGGGATCTGGAGTTTGCTGTAGTAAGTGAAGCGGAACTGCCGGAAGAGCTTGCGAAGCTGGTGGCAGAGAAGAAGGCAGCGCCGTTTAAACTGACCTACAGTAATGATCAGGGGCTTTACATAGTGGTGGGATACGGAGAACAGGCTACAGGGGGATATAGCATTGCTGTGCGGGAACTGTACCTGACGGAAAATTCAATTGTAGTGGATACGGAATTGCTGGGACCTCAGAAGGGGGAAGAGGTTGGCGTTGAGAAATCCTATCCATTTCTGGTGATTCAAACAGAATATCTGGAAAATCCGGTGATTTTTCAGTAAATCATGGCAGAGGGCCTTCTTTTTGACAGGTTGAGGGAGACTGTATTTTCAATGTTTATCTGTTGGCTCCTGAGATAAATTTCACTTGGCAGATTTGCGGACATATGGTAAATTAGAACTGTTCATAAAGAATGATGATATGACCAAAAAGCCGGCTTCTTTCAGTACATCTCCATTCAGACAGAGAATTTCTCAAAAGGTTTTTTGTTGGGGAGAGGAAGGAAGCCGGCCGGGTCTGCCTAAAAGAAGGATAAGGTGCTGACTATGATTTTGAAGGATATTTGGCTGGATGTTAAGGCTGTTCAGGAGCGGGATCCGGCTGCACGCAGTGCGTTGGAGGTGCTTTTGCTGTACCAGGGGGTTCATGCTCTGATTTGGCATCGGTTTGCTCACTGGTTTTATAAGCACAGAATGTTTTTTATAGCCCGTATGATTTCTCAGATTGCCCGTTTTTTTACGTTGATTGAAATTCATCCGGGAGCGGAGATGGGACACGGAATTCTGATTGACCATGGCTGCGGCGTGGTAATTGGAGAAACTACAGTGGTAGGAGATAACTGTACGATTTATCAGGGAGTTACCCTGGGCGGCGTAGGTCTGAACAAGGGCAAACGTCATCCTACCCTGGGAAAGAATGTAACTGTTGGTTCCGGCGCTAAGATTCTGGGTGCATTTGAGGTGGGAGACAACTGTACGATCGCGGCAAACGCAGTGCTTTTGAAGCCTCTGGAGAATGATACTACAGCGGTAGGTGTTCCGGCACGGCCGGTAAAGGTAGCCGGGGTTCCGGTAGCGCCGAAGGAAAAGCCCATGACTCTGGAGCATTTCTGTAAAATGGAGGAGCGGGTGAAGGAACTGGAAAATGAGGTCAGACGGCTGACCGCGGAACTGGAGGAAAAGAAAGGTGTCTGATCCCCGTACAGTGGAAATTGAGCGCAGCATTATCAAGCGTTTCCGTAAGGAAATCTGGCGTCCCTTTGTAAAAGCGCTTAATGAATATGATATGATTCAGGAAGGGGACAATATTGCAGTCTGCATTTCCGGCGGAAAGGATTCAATGCTTCTGGCAAAGTGTATGCAGGAGATTCTTCGCCACGGGAAAATGGAGTTCGGACTGAAGTTTCTTGTGATGGATCCGGGATATCATCCGGCGAACCGTCAGCTGATTGAGGAGAATGCAAAGCTCCTGGGAATACCGGTTACGATTTTTGAGTCGGATATTTTTGAGACAGTAGTGGATGCAGGCGGTTCTCCCTGTTATCTGTGCGCGCGGATGCGCCGGGGCAATCTCTATGCCAATGCCCGGGAGCTGGGCTGCAATAAAATTGCTCTGGGCCATCATTTTGACGATGTGATTGAAACGATATTGATGAGTATGCTGTATGGAGCGCAGGTGAATACGATGATGCCGAAGCTTCACAGCACGAATTTTGAAGGTATGGAGCTGATTCGTCCTCTGTATCTGGTGAAAGAGCAGGATATTCTTGCCTGGAAGGAATATAACCATTTGAGATTTCTTCAGTGCGCCTGTCGCTTTACAGAGCGGATTGCCCGGGAGAGAGCATTGGAGGAGGAGGTTCATTCTTCCAAGCGTCAGGAGATGAAGGAGCTGATTCAGCATTTCCGGCAGGTAAATCCCCACATTGAAACGAATATTTTCAAGAGTGTGGAGAATGTGAATCTGGATGCCTGCATTGGATATGTGAAGGACGGGAAACGTCATCACTTTCTGGAAGAGTATGACCAGTAGTTCATAATTTGAAAAGCATTCACATAAACTTTCTGTAGAAGATGATTTCGACGGCGGATTGCCTCGGAATCAAATCTGGAAGGTAAGGTGGGTGCTTTTTTTATGCTGGAGCTGGTGAAAAAAAACATACATATGAATCGGTGGAAAACACAGGTGGATACCCAGGTAACTCTGGATGATGATTTTATTGTGCCGGATACCAT
The DNA here is from genome assembly GCF_964238185.1 of Lachnoclostridium sp. Marseille-P6806. Lineage (NCBI taxonomy): Bacteria > Bacillati > Bacillota > Clostridia > Lachnospirales > Lachnospiraceae > Lachnoclostridium > Lachnoclostridium sp. Marseille-P6806. The sequence goes on along the minus strand of NZ_CAXSLG010000001.1, from coordinate 365,883 downwards.
GAGTGACATTGCTCAGGTAATTCTGGATTCGGGCGAGGTACAGCTGGAACCGGCCAGAGTTCAGAGTGAGAAGGTAACGATTCGGGGAAAATTGGACTTTCATGTTCTGTATCGGAAAGAGGAGGGCGGTCTTCAGACTCTGGGAGGGTTGATTCCATTTGAGGAAATGGTGAATGTGCCGGGATTGGAGGAGCGGGATTATGTCAGTGTTTCCTGGAAGATGGAGGATTTAAATGCAGGAATCATTAATTCCAGGAAGCTTAGTATTCAGGCTGTGGTGACGCTGGAGGTGCGGGTGGAGGCGCTGTTTGATACAGAGGCAGCAGTGGCGCTTGGAGCCCTTCAGAAGGAGGATGACGGTTCTGGTGAATTGACGTTTCCGCAGATTGCGACAAAGACGAGAGCTGTGAATGCAGCAGCGATTGCTCTTCGAAGAAAGGACACTTACCGGGTAAAGGAGGAGATGACTCTTTCTGGAAGCAAACCTGCCATTGGACGGATTTTATGGATGGAAATGCGGCTGAGCGGCGCTCTGGCCCGCCCGCTGGATGGGAAAATACGGTTGGAAGGAACGTTGCTGGTATTTTTGATTTATGAAGGTGAGGGGGAAAGTGAGACGGTTCAGTGGCTGGAGGAGAGCATTCCTTTTTCCGGCGAGGTGGAAATGGCAGGCGCAGTTGAGGAAATGATTCCGGCCATTGATCTGCGTCTGGTTCATAAAAGTATTGAGGAGAAACCGGATTATGACGGCGAAATGAGAGAGCTGGCTCTGGATGCGGTAATTGAGCTGGATATTCGCCTGTATGAGGAGCAGCCGTTGGAAATTCTCAGTGATATGTACGGGGTAAACCGGGAGCTGACTGTGGAAACTGGGGAAGCATGCTTTGATCAGATTTTGACCCGGAATGCAGGAAAATGTAAAATTTCTGAGAAGATACAGCTGTCGGGAGGGCAGCGGGTGCTGCAGTTCTGTCACAGCAGCGGCCTGGTGAAGCTGGATCAGGCGGAAGCAGGGGAGGATATGCTTTCTTTAGATGGAGTTCTGGAGGTAAAGCTTCTGTATCTTACAGATGATGACAGCTGTCCCATTCAGTCTGTAACAGAGCTGCTGCCGTTTCACTATGATGCAGAGGCCCCGGGAATTACAAAGGACAGTGTCTGGTATCTGGAACAGGGGGTGGAGCAGCTGACGGCTGTAATGGCCGGAGGGGACATCGTGGAAATTAAGGCGGTTCTTTTGCTGGAGGTGCTGGTTTTACAGCCGGTATGTCAGTCGGTGATTCTTCAGGCACAGACCTCTCCACTTGACAGGAGGAAGCTGAAGGAGGCGCCAGGAATCGTCGGGTATGTGGTGCAGGAAAAGGACAGTCTGTGGGATATTGCCAAGCGGTTCCGTACAACAGCAGAGCATGTGATGGAAACCAATGGACTGACCTCAGAGGAGCTTCACCCTGGGGATAGTCTGATTCTGGTGAAGGAGATAGTCCGGTAGAGTTTGGAAAGAGGAACCACAGAGAAAAATAAGAATATAATAAAGTATAGCAATCCGCATTCAGCTGATGCTTTCTATAGATTCAGGCAATGCCTGAGCAGCGCAGGTGATCGTGCGCAGACACGGCGCTGCTACATAGAGGCTGAGCGGATTGCTCTTTTCTTTTTTGGGCTGGTGTGGTAGGATTATTTCGTATTGGAAGAGTTTTGCCGCAGGGAGCGGCCTGTACAGGCGGAGACTCAGTCTTCGCCCATTTATTTTGAAGAAAGAAGAAAAGAACGTGAAACCAATTCGATTATTTTTGCTTCCGGCAGCTGCAGCTGCCGTGATGCTGTCTCCGCTGATTTTGAAAGGAACAGATGAAAAATTTCGGTTCAGCGGAGTGGAAAATCAGGCCCAGTTTCCGGAAATTACGGATCAGAAGCTGTTAGACGGTCAGGCGCAGACGGAATTTGAGGCTTATGTGCAGCAGTATTTGCCAGGAAAGCCTTTTATGGTCCGGCTTCGCAACGAGATTACCTTTTCTCTGCTGGATACGGTATCAAATATCAATTACAGCATGAGTAAGGATAAGAATCTCTTCAGCTGGGAAAATGTCAGCTATTACCTGCAGTACTTTGCGCCTGTTTCAAAAGAGGGGGCATATGAGCTGGTGGAAAAGCTGGAATGCCTCCAGAAGCTTCTGGAGGATGCAGGAAAGCAGATGTATGTGTTTATTACGCCCTGTAAGATTCGTTACACGGAGGATCAGCTTCCCTGGGTGGACAAGGCTATGGCGCCGCCGAGAAAAGAGGGAAATTATGAGCTTTTGACAGAGGCTTTATCTGGAAGCCGTATTCGGTATTTTGACAGTATCCGGTATTTAGAGGAGCACAAGTCAGAATTTGACAGCCGGGTTCCTCTGTTCTACAGAACAGGACTTCACTGGTCTGTATATGTGGGAAACATGACAGGAGCGGCCTTCGGGGAGTTTTTGGAGCAGGAAAGCGGTTATAATCTTCCGGAAATGACCATTACAGCAAACCCCTGTGAAAATCCGATTTACCCGGATGCAGATTCTTTTGAAGTGTTTAATACCATTGGGAAGCCTTATGATCAGTATTATGAGCCTGTGATTGAGATTACTGATGAAGAGACAGATGCGCCCGGTTTTCTCTGCCGGGGAGGAAGCTTTATGGGACAGAGCCTTTCCTGCCTGATTCAGAATCATTATTTCGGGAAAAATGTTTCTATGGAAAACAGGCAGATTTTTACAGAAGAATTCGGACAGGTGAAGGAATTTTCCAGCTACGAGGAGGCGGATATGAGAGAATGTCTGCGGGATATTGATCTGGTCGTGCTGGAGGTGAATGAAACGGCAGTTTCTGATATGAGCTTTGGTTTTATTGACTATGTTCTGGAACATCCGGAAATTTTACGGGAAGAGTAGGAAAATAACATGGTATTTTCATCACCGGTATTTTTATTTATATTTTTGCCCTGTACCCTGGCACTTTATGGGGCGGCATCCCTGACCCGCAGTATCAGGGTGAAAAATGCAGTGCTTTTATTTTGTTCTGTATGCTTTTACGGGTACGGCGGGCTGAATTATCTGGGACTGCTGGCAGTTTCTGTTGTAGTAAACTGGGGAGCAGGCCTTTTGATGGAGAGGGAAAAGGAAGGGGATAACAGGAAAAAGGCCAGTGCCAGACGCCGGATGATATTTTGGCTGGGGATTGTCTGGAATCTGGGAGTTCTGATTGTATTTAAATATCTGAATCTTCTGGGGGATACGGCTGCATGGCTGGCAGGCACCCTCCTTGGAAGCAGTGTGGAATCACCGATTCCCAATATTGTGCTTCCGATTGGAATTTCCTTTTTTACCTTTCAGATTATGTCATACCTGATTGATGTTTATCAGGATAAGGTGGAGGTCCAGAGAAATATTCTGGATTTGGCCCTGTATATTATGCTCTTTCCCCAGCTGATTGCAGGTCCGATTGTGCGTTATATTGATGTGGCGCGGGAAATCGGCAGCAGACAGGTGCGGGCAGAGGATGTATATGAGGGAACCTTCCGGTTTATGGCAGGGTTTGTAAAGAAAATTCTGCTGTCTAATGCAGTGGGAAAAGCGGCAGATCTGGCTTTTGGACTGAAGCCGGGAATGGGAATGATCTACGGATGGATTGGCATTATCTGTTATGGACTTCAGATTTATCTGGATTTTTGGGCATATTCGGATATGGCGATTGGTCTGGGACGGATTTTTGGTTTTCGCTTTCTGGAAAATTTTAATCACCCGTATCTTTCTGAAAGTATCAGTGAATTCTGGAGGAGATGGCACATCTCCCTTTCAACCTGGTTTCGCGATTATGTGTATATTCCTCTGGGAGGAAGCCGGTGCAGTCTGGCAAAAAACTGCCGGAATTTTCTGATTGTATTTGCGCTGACTGGTATCTGGCATGGGGCAAGCTGGAACTTTCTCTTCTGGGGACTGTACTTTGCCTTTTTTCTGATTCTGGAAAAGCTTTGGCTGCGGAGAGTTCTGGAACGCCTGCCTTCGATATTCCGACATATCTATACGTTGTTGACAGTAGAAATTGGCTGGGTGTTTTTTCGGGCAGATACGATGGAAAAGGCTTTGTGGTATCTGCGGGATATGTTTTCCGGCTGTCTGATGGGAAGCCTGGATCGGGAACTGGCAGAGCTGGTTACTGGTAAGAAATTTATTCTTCAGTTTGTGCTTTCTCTGTTGTTCTGTACGCCCTTTTTTGGGGTTCTCCGTGAGAAGTTGGAGAAGAAGGGACTGGGTGCTGTGACCGACGGAGTCCTGGTTATTTTGTTTTTCCTGTCAGTCTGTGAGATGATGGCCAGCGGCTACAATCCTTTTATTTATTTCCGATTTTAGGAAGAGGCTGGAAGGAATGAGGATTGGCTGAGCGTGAAAGAAAGTCCGGGCAGAAGGATAAGCCAGAAGGAGTCTGGAGAGGAGGAAACCAGAAAGATGGTCAGTGAGAATCAGGAAGAAAAGAATTATATGTATTTGCTTCGCTGCGCAGATGGGACATTTTACTGCGGATGGACGAATCACCTGGAAGCGCGGGTGGAGGCCCACAATGCGGGAAAGGGAGCGAAATATACAAAAAGCCGCCGTCCGGTGGCTCTGGTTTACTGGGAAACCTTTGATACAAAGCAGCAGGCCATGCAGCGGGAATGGGCGGTGAAGCAGCTGAGCAGGGCAGAGAAGCTGAAACTAATAGAATCCCGGCAGTCTTTCTGAGAAGAACTGCCGGGGCGAGAAGGCGGTCAGGCAACAAATGCGTACATCATAATATAATGACACAGGCTGCCTCCCATGACGAAAAGATGAAAAATTTCATGGGAGCCAAAATATTTGAATCTGGCATTAAAAATTGGCAGCTTCAGGGCGTAAATAATCCCTCCTACAGTGTAGATGATGCCTCCGGTCAGAAGCCAGATAAAGGCGCTTTTTGGAAGCGCAGCAGTGATTTTCCCAAAGGCCAGGACACAGACCCATCCCATGGCGATATAAATAAGAGAAGAGACCCATTTCGGACAGGTGATCCAGAGCGCATTGATGATCATTCCGGCAATGGCGATTCCCCATACAAGAGCCAGCAGAGACCAGCCGGTTTTGTCACCCAGAACAAGAACGCACACAGGTGTATAGGTTCCGGCAATCAGAATGAAAATCATCATGTGGTCAACTTTTCTGAGAATCTGGTTTACCGTTGGCGAAATATCCAGAGTATGATAAATGGTGCTGGCTGCATACAGCAGAATCATGCTGGTAATAAAAATAGCCAGCGGAAGCACATGGGTATATCCAGGGGTCCGAGCTGCCTTGATAATCAGGGGAGAGGATGCGCCGAGAGCCAGTATCATGGCAATAAAATGAGTCAGGGCGCTTCCAGGATCTTTGATTTTCAGTGTCATAGAAATCACTCCTTTATGTTATAATCAATACTATTATATGTAGTTTTAAAAACTATGTCATATCATTTTATATACTATACACCCTGCGGGGGAAAAATGCAAGTCTGGAGAAAAAATTTATTGCAAATGATACCGCCTTGGCGGAAAGGAAGAAAATATGCTGAACGTATTATATGAAGACAGGGATTTGATTGTGGTTTGGAAGCCGGTAGGACTGGAGTCTCAGTCCAGCCGTGGATTTGGTGCGGATATGGTTAGTGAGATCCGGCGTCATATACACAAGTTTTCCCCAAAATCAGGAGAACCTTATGTGGGAGTTATCCACAGATTAGATAAGCCTGTAAGTGGAGTTATGGTTTATGCCAAGACAAAAAAGGCTGCAGCTGCGTTAAGTGCGCAGGTTTCAGCTGGAAAAATGTCAAAAACATATCTTACTGTGGTCTGTGGAAAACCTGTGGATACTGTGGACAAATATGTGGATTACTTGTTGAAAGATGAAAAATCTAACACATCAAAAATTGTGGATAAGGGGATAAAAGGTGGAAAACTTGCGGAACTAATCTTCCGGTCAGTGGAAACAAGGGAGGTTGAGCCTTATGGAACGTTGACACTGGCAGAAATACAGCTGCTTACAGGACGCCATCATCAGATTCGGGTGCAGATGGCTGGTCATGGACTGCCTTTATGGGGAGATAACCGTTACCATCCGCAGTTTGGAGGAACGGCTTTGGCTGCGGGTATGGATAAAAAAATGAACTGTGGGGAGAGCGGCAGCGGACAGATGTCCAGAGAACAGACAAACAGCGGGCGGATGGGCAGGGAGCAGATTGCCCTGGCAGCGTGGAAGCTGACATTTACCCATCCGGAAACAGGGAAGACCATGACATTTTCCCATTTGCCGGAGAATGCTGTATTTTCCTGTTTTCCTGAATTTTTAAAGATGAAGGAAGAGACCCTAGAGAAAAAGAAAGGAAAAACAGAATGATTATACATACAACAGGACGCAATAACTGTGGAGGACGCTGTCTGATCCACGCCCATGTGGAGGACGGACAGATTAAGCGGCTGACAACAGAAAGCCTGGAAGAGGCCAGAGCTGCCGGCTGTGAATTTCCCATGGCGGCCTGTGTGCGGGGAATGAACTACCATAAAACGTTTTTAGGTGAGGATCGGCTGAAATATCCTATGAAACGGGTTGGCGAACGGGGAGAAGGAAAATTTGAGAGGATTTCCTGGCAGGAAGCAGTGGACATCATTGCCGGGGAATGGATCCGCATCCGCGATACTTACGGTCCTGGCTCCAGGTATGTCAACTATGCTACAGGAGTCAGCGCCCTGGTCCGAGGAAATCAGCTGGCCAAACGTCTTTTAAGCCTGGACGGCGGATTTCTGGATTATTACAATTCTTACAGTACAGCCTGTATCCGTCAGGCCACGCCGCTGATGTATGGTACCTGTGAAACAGGAAACAGCAGAGAGGACTGGCTGAATTCCAACCTGATTCTTCTGTGGGGACATAATCCAGCAGAAACAAAATTTGACAGTGATTCCATGTTTTATTTAAAGAAGGCAAAGGAAAAGGGGATTCCGATTATTGTCATAGATCCGCGGAAAAATGATACGGTGCTTCAGCTGGATGCAGAGTGGATTCCTCTTCGTCCTGCTACAGACAGCGCGCTGATGGATGCCATGGCCTATGTGATTGTAAAGGAAGGGCTGCAGGATCAGGATTTTCTGGATCGGTGTTGTCTGGGCTTTGATAAAGAACATATGCCGGATGGTGTGGAGCCGTCAGAGTGTTATTTGTCCTGGCTGACAGGAGAGCAGGACGGAATTGAAAAAACGCCGGAGTGGGCTGAGCCAATCACCGGGGTTCCGGCTGAAACCATTCGCAGTCTGGCAGTCCGGTATGCCACAGCAAGGCCGGGGGCACTGATACAGGGCTATGGAGCCCAGCGTCATGCCTGCGGAGAGCAGAGCGCCCGGGGGGCAATTCTTCTGGCCTGTATGACAGGAAATGTAGGAATCAGCGGCGGCTGGGCCAGCGGTGTGGCAGACTGTACCCGTCATGCAGAGCCGGTATTTCCCATGCCGGAAAATCCGTATCCAATGAAAATTCCTGTATTTCTGTGGACAGAGGCAGTTGAGCGGGGACATGAGATGAATGGACTGGACGGTGTTTCCTGCGGAAATATGGCAGGCAGAGAACCGGGGATGGAGATGGATGGGGAGAAGGCTTCCCAGAAAGCTGATGAACCGGAAAACCTGCATCTTTCCAGCGATATTAAAATGATCCTGAATCTGGCGGGAAATACGCTGATCAACCAGCACAGTGATATTAACAGAACAGCAGAAATCCTGAAGGATACCAGGAAATGTGAGTTTATTGTTTGCAGTGACCTGTTTATGACTGCCAGCGCAAAATTTGCAGATATTCTGCTTCCGGGAGTTTCCATGTTTGAATGTGAAAATATTACCCTTCCATGGCAGACAGGAAATTTTGTCGGCTTTAATAATAAAGTCATAGAACCGCTGTATGAGGGGAAAGAGGAGTACGAATGGCTGTCTGAGGTAGCAGAGCGGCTGGGGCTTTGGGAAGCGTTTACCCAGGGGCGGACGGTTGGGCAGTGGCTGGAATATTGCTATAACCAGCTCAGGGAAAAGGAAACTGAGCTTCCGGAGTATGAGGTTCTGAAGCGAGAGGGAATTTACCGCTACAAAAAAACGGCTCCTGTGATTGCCTTTGAAAAAGAACGTCAGGATCCGGAGCATTATCCCTTCCCGACAGAGAGCGGCCGGATTGAGATTTTTTCCAGAAAGATTTATGAAACCAGATACCGGGAGTTTGTTCCGGCAATTCCCAGATATGTGGAGCCGCCGGAAGGGCCTTCGGATCCTCTGACAGAAAAATATCCGCTTCAGCTGATTGGATGGCATACAAAGCGCCGCTGTCACAGTATTCATGATAATAACAAGGCGATGCACAGTCTGGATCCCCAGCAGCTCTGGATGCATGCAGAGGACGCTGCGGCCCGGGGACTGAGAGACGGTCAGATGGTTCTGGTGCGAAATGACAGGGGGCAGATAAGGATTCCAGTAAAAATTACAGATCGGATTATGCGTGGAGTAACAGCCCTGTCCCAGGGGGCCTGGTATCGTCCCGATAAAACAGGAACGGATCTGGGCGGCTCCATCAATGTGCTGACTTCTCTGCATCCGACGCCGTATGCAAAGGGAAATCCTCAGCATACCAATCTGGTTGAGGTAGAAGGATTGTAAAAACGCGTTAAGAAAGTGTTAAAATGCAGGGGCGGGTGTAGCCAGAAAAGGAAAATTCTGATATAGTGTTGAACATAGAAAAGGGAGTAGTTGGCACCTGGTTTCAGGTGTTTGCGAAGCCGTCAGTACGAGTTATTCCTGAGAATTCAAAGGAAGCTCCGGTTCGTAACGAAGCAGCGAGACTTTTGTTGGAAGAGAGCGTGGAGACACTGCACAGCAGTGCTTCCGGCTTGATTTCAGCAGAGGGACTCGCTTTTTTTATTCATAGGAAATTACGTCCTATGAAATAAAAAAGTGAGAACTCTGCAGAAACCAGAAAATTCGATGGAAAACGAGGAGGAAATGAGATGGAAATGGTAATTCAGTTATTGCTGCTGGCGCTGGGATTTTTTATGTTGGTAAAAGGTGCCGACTGGTTTGTGGACGGTTCTTCCGGTATTGCAGATAAGCTTGGCGTGCCTCAGCTGGTGATTGGTCTGACGATTGTGGCAATGGGAACAAGCGCGCCGGAGGCGGCAGTCAGCATTACTGCAGCCTTGAAGGGCAGTGCAGAGATTACAATTGGAAATATCGTAGGAAGTAATATTTTAAATATTTTGATTATCCTTGGAATTACTTCTGCAATTGTTTCTGTAGCGGTGGCGAAATCTACAATCCGCTATGAGATCCCCTGGATGCTGTTTATCACAGCAGTGCTGCTGGCGCTGGGCTATACAGGAAATCAGGTAAGCTTTATGGAAGGCGTGATTCTCTGGGTTCTGTTTTTAATGTATCTGGGATATCTTTTTGTAATGGCTATGCGAGATAAGCAGGAGGTAGTTGAAACAGAGGAGGCAAAGCCGTTCTGGAAGCTGGTGCTTTTGTCGATTGTAGGGCTGGTGCTGATTGTTCTGGGAAGCGATGTGACGGTAGATGCAGCAACAGCGATTGCCAAAGCAGCAGGCTTAAGCGAGCGTTTTATCGGACTGACGATTGTGGCTCTTGGAACTTCTCTGCCGGAGCTGTTTACCTCTGTTTCTGCAGCAATCAAGGGAAAGGCAGATATTGCAATCGGAAATATCGTAGGAAGCAATATTTTCAATATTCTGTTTGTTGTGGGAACGGCGGCGTTAATTCTTCCGGTTGAGTTTGCACCGAATTTTGTGATTGATACGGCAGTTGCCATTGGCGCAGGAGTGCTTCTTCTTGTCTGCGTAGCTGGTAAGAAAAAGCTGGTAAGAAGTCACGGAATTATTATGTTGGTGTGTTACGCCGCATACTTTGCATATTTGATGATGGGATAATAGGGCTGGAAAAGAATAGATAATCAGAGCTTGGAAAGGTGTATGGAAATGAATACACATTTTCAAGCTTTTTTTTATAGAAAAAACTAGTTTTATTCATAATAAATAAAAAAAGAAAGAAATTTTTTGCTCTTTCATGCAAATTATTAGAAATAAGACAAAAAACTACTATATAAGGACAAAAAAACAATATTTTGAAATAATCACCGTTTTATTATAATAAAACCATAGTAATTGCGTGAAAACAAAGCAAAGGAGGATCATTATGAAAAAGTGGAAACAAGCAACTTCAATCCTGTTAGGAGCAGCAATGGCTGCAGGATTAACTGCCTGCGGCGGAGGTTCGGCAAAAGAAACTTCTGCAGAAGCAAAACAGGATGCGACCAGTGCAGCTGCGGTGGAGGCGTCTTCCGCTGAAGAAAGTGCATCTTCGGAGGAACCGGTTACTATTCGTCTGGTACATTATATGGGAGAGCAGACAAAGAGAGATGCTCTGGACGAAATGTTAGCCGTGTTTAAAGAGAGCCATCCAAACATTACGGTTGATATTGAAAATGTAAATTCTTCCTCTTATATTGCAACCTACAAAAACTATATTGCAGCAGGAGAAGCACCGGATATCATGTTTGGAAAGCCGCAGACCATGACTGAGTTTGTGGAGGCAGGCTATTTTAAAGATATTAAAGACTGGGAATGTTTTGAAAATACGTTGGATGTATTGAAGGATGAGTGTACTTTAAATGGCGGCGTATATGGTTTCCCGATCGATGGACAGGTAAAAGCTGTTTTCTATAATAAAGATATGTTTGAGGAATATGGATTAGAGGTTCCGACAACAAGGGATGAGTTCTTCAAAGTCTGTGATACCTTTATGGAAGCAGGTATTTATCCGATGGTACATCCATATAATTTCATTCATGGTGTATTTCATGAGATGGATGCATTTTTTACATCCATGGCAGCTGCAACAGGAAATGAGCAGGTGTGGCTGAAGTCCCAGAATGGAGAGGCAAACCTGGTTGATAATCCCATTGTTGCAGATGCTTTTGAAATGTTCTCTAAAATGGCATCTTATAAAGATGCCGGAGATTCTGCAGTGGATCAGGCACAGGGAATTCAGAATTTTGCAGCAGGACAACGTCCAATGTATATCAATGGCGGATGGTTGATGGGAGACGTGCTGGCAGCAAGTCCGGATGGAAACTTTGGTATGTTCCCACTTCCTTGGTCAGATAACCCGGAAGATGCAAAGTTATGGATTGGTATCGATGATGTGTTTATTGTTTCAGAGACAACAGAGCATGAAGCAGAAGTAAGAGAACTGCTGAATTTCTTTGCAACAGACGAAGCATCTGAAATCTGGATGAAAACAGCAAAATTAATGTCCAGCAATACAAATGTTTCTACTGATGATGCAGATGCATTTATCCAGGAAATCAAATCCTATATTGATTCTGGAAAAATTGTTCCTAAGGGCCTGGTACCGGATTATACGTCTGAGTTCTCTACAGCTTTCCGGACAAAACTTCAGTATTTTGTGACACTAGATGATTCTGAAAGAGATGTCCCATCCTTGATAAAGGAAATTGATGCAGAGATGGAAACTATTCGTGAATAAAGAATAAGGATTGAAGAAGCAGGACACCGGGCACCATATTTCGCCGGTGTCCTGCATTTTCATATAAGCAAGAAGGAGTGAAGGAATGAAACACAATTATAAAAAGAGGATACAGGAGTTTACGTTTATTTTACCGGCAATGATTCTGTTTCTTGTATTTGTTGTATATCCATTTTTACAGGGCTTTCCCATATCTTTTACAAAATGGGACGGTTTAAGCCCAGTAAAGACATTTAATGGAATCAGCAATTATCTGAAAATTTTTAAGGATGCCAATGTATGGAATGCTACAAAGAATACCCTGATATTCACAGCATTGACCATGTTCTTCTCTAATTTTCTGGGACTTTTATTTGCATTGATGATTTCAAAAACCTCAAGGCTGAACAGTGTACTGAGAACCTGTATTTTTGTACCCTATTGTTTAAGCCTTGTATTGTCTTCATACATCTGGAGATATGTATATAGTGATGTCCTTTATGAATTTACAGGAATTCCCAGTCCCTTAGGAAGTACAACATGGGTAATGGTAGGATTGGCGATTATTTCTGTTTGGAGAGATGCAGGATACTGCATGGTAGTGTATATTGCGGCGATTCAGGGTGTATCTAAGGATTATTATGAGGCAGCTGATATTGAGGGTTGTTCCAGATGGAAAAAATTTACCAACATTACTCTTCCTTTAATTGGTCCGGCCATTACAGCCAATTTTACATTGCTGTTGGCATGGGGAATGAAGGTTTTTGATTATCCTATGGCGGCTACGGGCGGAGGTCCGGGGCGCTCCTCAGAAACGATTGCTATGCTTATTTACAATAATCTGTTTGTATATAATAAAGCAGGATATGGTCAGGCCATAGCGATTGTATTTACACTGGCTATTTTTCTTTGCAGTACCTTACTTTCAAAGGCGCTGCGCGCTAGGGAGGTGGAATTATAATGGGAAAAATAAAAACTTGGATTTCTGCGATTTTGAAAATTGCAGTAACACTTCTGGTAATCAGTCCGTTTTATATAGCAGTGGTTTATTCTGTAAAATCAAAGCCGGAGCTGGTGACAAATCGATTGGCATGGCCGAAAGAAATACATTGGGAAAATTTCACCAATGCGATTGAAACCTCCAATTTTGGTCTGGCATTGAAGAACAGCTTTTTTACAACAGTAATTTCGGTAGTTGTAATTACCATTATTTGTACAATGGCTGCTTATATGATTGCAAGAAAGAATAATCGGTTTTATAACACAATCTATTATATTTTTCTGGGAGCAATGATTATTCCGTTCCAGTCAATCATGACCCCTTTGTATGTAGATATGGCGAAGTGGGGGCTGCTGAATACACTTCATGGTTTTACACTGGTGAAAATATCTTTTCAGATAGCATTTACCGTTCTTCTTGTATCGGGATTTGTGAAAAGCATTCCAAGGGAGCTGGAGGAAGCAGCGTCTATTGATGGTGCTGGTGTGTATGGGATCTTCTGGAAAATCGTATTTCCTTTGATGAAGCCGATTATATTTACATCTGTGGTGCTGAATGCATTAAATGTATGGAATGATTTTCAGATGTCTTTAACTCTGCTGCAGAAGAAAGAGGTAAGAACCATTCCGTTGACGCAGTATTTCTTTTTTGGAGAGAATAATATTGAACTTGGATTGGCGTTTGCGTTATTCTTATTATCAATGATACCGATTTTAATTCTTTATTTATGTCTTCAGAAATACATTATCAGTGGAATTACCTCTGGAGCTGTGAAAGGGTAGCTGGCATATGGGTTATTTACACAAAAACATTCAGTTTCAGAAATCAATTTATTTCAAGATTATGCTTCTGGGAGTTGCAGTTGCTGCTATTTTTGGTATTTTTCTTATGACAACTTATCAAATGAGCACAGAGCAGCTGGAAGAGGAAATTACTTCTAATGCAGAAGCATTGTCCCAGCAGCTACGGCAGAATATCAGCAGCCGTTTAAATGTAATGGAAAATAATGGATTTCTATCTGTTGATTTATCCAAAAATTTTTCCGATAATCTGGATGTGTTAAATAACTCAGGAGATACCTCAAAACGCCTGAAGGCCAGGTTTGAGATTGGAAAGGTACTGGAAAACTGGCCGTATAACCAGCATCAGATTTTATGGACAGCAGTGCTGGACAACAATGGAAATGTGTATGTAAGGGGGAGCGGAAAGCTGCCCCCGAGAAAAAGGCTGACAGAGATTTTTGAAGGGGCAGACTATGATAATTGTTATTCTGTACCTGGAAAAACCATGTGGCTCAGTGATGGAAATGGAGGAATCATTTTAATCCGGGCGATCTTCCATATGGACAAGCTGGAATTTTGCGGATATGTTATGGCAGATTTAAAAATCGATGATATCGAAGATCTGTTCTTAAATAATGATTTAAAAGAGGTGGGATATTATATCCTTTACGACAAAAATGAAGCGCCTATCTATATTTCAGACAATCAGCTGGAAGCGTTAGCTGCATCTTATCAAAATGGCAGGTTTCAGCTGGAGGGATGGGAAAAGCAGTATGTGATGTCAGAATATACACTGTTCCAGAATACGCTAAAGCTGGTTTCTGTAGTTGATTTACAGAAAAAGCATGAACGTTTTCGGGAAGTAATGGAGACGCTGATGTTTTTAGGGCTGGGGGTAGTATCCCTGTCAGGCTGTTGTATTATCATGATATTTTTAGGAACAGCAAAAAAGCTTCAGATTTTGCTGAATGATATTGATAGGGTAGCGGCAGGAGATTTTTCTTCTGTATGTGGAATAAAGTCTCAGGATGAATTGGGAATGATAGCGTTCCATATTAATTACATGAGCAGCAGAATTCAGGAATTAATGAAAAAAACTGCGGAAAGTGAAAAACAAAGGCAGGAAGCCCACTACCAGATGCTGCAGTTTCAGTACCATGTGCTTCAGGCCCAGGTAAATCCTCATTTTCTGTTTAATACGCTACAGTCGGTTCATGCACTGGCATTGCTAAATGGAGACAGTGAAGTGGGCAGTATGGTAATGAAGCTGGCGCGGCTGTATCGATCAAATATTGAACGTACAGAGGTGTTTTGTACCTTACAGGATGAATTAAATTATATTGATAATTATTTACAGCTGAACCAGGAAATTTATCAGGGAAGATTAAAGGTGGAATATGATTTGGATGAAGAACTCAGTCAGATGATGATTCCTACCTTTGTCCTTCAGCCTTTGGTCGAAAATTCACTGGTACATGGAATGGAAAATAAAATAGGCGTCTGTACAATAAGAGTCCGAACCTTCCGGGAAAAGGACAATCTCTGCATCACAATATGGGATGACGGAGCGGGAATTTCTCCAGAACGGTTGAAGGAAATTCGGGAGCGAAGCCTGTCAGAAAAGAGAATCGGAATCTGGAATGTGAATAAACGGATTCATTTATTGTATGGAAAAGAGTACGGGCTTCATATTCAGTCAGAGCCTTCTGTGTACACAGAAGTGCTGGTAGATCTGCCCTGCAGGGAAAGGGGGGAACGGAAAGGCGGTAATGAAAACGAATACGGTCATTATCATTGATGATAATCAGATGGCGGTTCAGGCGTTGGTAAAAACAACAGATTGGGAAAGACTGGGGTGTCAGGTGGTAGGAACTGCCAGTGATGGTTATGAGGGATTGGAAAAAATCCGGGAGTTTCGGCCAGACCTTGTTGTTACTGACATTCGGATGCCAGGATACAATGGTTTGGAATTGATTCGATTACTGACTCAGCAGGGGTATCCGGGGAAATTTATTATTATAACAGGATATGAAGAGTTTGAGTATGCTCGTAAGGCTATTCAATACGGTGTCAGTGATTTTCTTACGAAGCCGGTTTCTGCAGAGGATTTAGAAAAAAGTATCGAAAAGATACGGTTCAGGGAGAAAAAAGAGCAGGTATTTCCCCATGAAGAAGAGACGGAGGGCAGTCTCCAGCGGCAGCTTCTGGATATTAGAAACAGGAAGGGCAGTTATTCTCCCGCTGTACGTACTGCGCTGGAATATATCGATGAAAATTTGTATAGTGAGCTGTCTTTGGGCGTGATTTGTGAAGAGCTTTCTATTTCAACATCGTGGTTCAGCAAGCTGTTTAAGAGAGAGGTAGGGATTGGATTTTTAACGTACCTGACTATGGTGAAAATGAATATGGCTAAACGGCTGCTTCAGGATCCTCAGAATAAGGTATATGAGGTGGCAGAAATGCTGGGCTATCATGATTATACGTATTTTTTTCAGGTCTTTAAAAAATGGTTTGGACATTCGCCTACAGAAACAAAAATGCAAAAAAAGAGTTGATAAAGGAGGAATTGAATATGTATCAAGCACCTGATTGTGGAAGGCATCTTCCTGATTTACTGACTTGCCTGGATGGAACGCCGGTGACTTCTGAAAAAGTATGGTTTGAAAAGCGCAGACCAGAGATTTTGGATATGCTGAAACGGGAAGAATATGGAAGACTGCCGGATATGAGTGATGTTTCCATTGATATTCGGATAGCAGATTCCAGACAGGGAAAAGAAATTATGGAAGGAAGGGCGATCCGCAGAACGATTGAAATTACTGCAGTGAGAAACGGGATTCATTTTAGCTTTCCGGCAGTCGTGTTTATTCCGGCAGAGCAGGAAAAACCGGTTCCTGTGCTTTTGACGATTTGCAACCGGGGAATTAAGGATGGGGATCCGGCACGTCACTTTTTAAGTCCCTTCTGGCCAGCAGAAACAATGGTATCCAGAGGATATGCGGCTGCAGTAATATTGACTCAGGATATTGCACCTGATTATGATGAGGGATTTTCTATGGGCTTCCACAAACTGTTTCCGGAACTGAAAGAAAACAGACCAGATGATGCCTGGGGAGCGCTCAGTGCATGGTCCTGGGGAGCCAGCCGAATGATGGATTATTTTGAACAGGAGCCGTTGATTAATGAAAAAAGAGCGGTAGTTGCAGGCCATTCCAGAGGCGGAAAGACGGCGCTTTGGACACTGGCGCAGGATCAGCGTTTTGCCATGGCTCTCAGCAGCTGTGCAGGCAATTCGGGAGATGCGCTGGCTCGTCAGTCTAAAGGGGAACGAATCAAGGATATTGTCACAAGATTTCCTTATTGGTTTTGCCGTAATTATCAGAAATATGCGGAGAATGAGGATGCGATGCCGTTTGATCAGCACATGCTGATTGCTCTGGCAGCCCCCAGACTGGTATATACTACATCGAAAACCTTTGACAGCTGGGCAGATCCGGCAGGACAGTTTGAGTCACTGGTACAGGCAACTCCTGTGTATCGCCTTTTGGGAAAAACTGGAATGCCTTTGATAAAGCAGCCAAAGCCTGAACGGCCAGTTCATGATGGAGAAATTGGATATCACTTTAAGACAGGAAATCATGACTTGGATGAATATGACTGGAACTGCGTTATGGACTATGCAGACAAGCATTTAGTTTAATTTGATAAACATTAATAGCTCATCTGAGCTTCACCGTAAAAAAATGGAATTATAAAAAGTTTCTAAGCGGCTTATAAAATCAAAGAATTGGGCTATACTAGGATTAGTACAAAGGAAGTACAAAACAGAAACAGGTGAGTCCATGGGTAAGCCGAATAAGAAACTGAAGAAAATTTTTATAATTATGGGAATGACAGGAGCAGTCTATGGAAGCTTTCGCTTCCTTCTGCCTCTTGTGATTCCCTTTTTGCTGTCCTGGGGAATTGCTGCGGCGCTGCGGCCATCTGCCCGGTGGCTGCAAGAGCGGTGCCGCCTTTGCTTTCGTGGAAGGGAATACAAAATACCGCTGGGGGCAGCAGGTGTACTGGAGCTTTTGGCTGTACTGGCGGTTCTGGGAGTTGCCGTCTACAGCGGCGGGCAGAAGCTGTGTAGGGAAATGGCCCTGCTGCTGTCTGCAGCTCCGGGCTGGATAGAGAAGCTGGACGTATGGCTGACGGCAGTGTGCCACAGCATGGAGGAAATACTGTGCCTGAAAAGCAATGTTCTGGTTTTTTTGATGCGAAGAATGTTGAGAGGGCTGCTGACGGTGGTGACAGACGGCGCGGTTCCTTATCTGATGAGCAATTCCCTGCTGATGTTAAAGCTGGGAATTGGATGCAGTGTATGTTTGCTGCTTCTTTTGGTATCTACAGGGCTTTGTCTTCAGGAGATGGATGCATGGAAGGTCAGAATGGAGAAATCCATGTTTTATAGGGAATACGAAATTATTGTGAGGAGGCTGTCTGGGACAGTCAGTGCGTGGCTGAAAACTCAGGGGGTGATACTGGTGCTGACTGCTTCTGTATGTACAGCCGGTTTGTGGCTGATGAAAAATCCCTATTATTTTCTGCTTGGGACAGGGATAGGGCTTTTGGATGCGCTTCCTGTTCTTGGGACAGGGACGGTGCTGATTCCCTGGGCTCTTATAAATTTCTTTATGGGAAAATGGAAGGGCGGTTTGGCGCTTCTGGTTCTGTATGGAATCTGTTATCTGCTTCGGGAATTTTTGGAGGCCAGAATGATGGGGAGCCAGGTGGGCCTGTCTCCCCTGGAAAATCTTATGGCCATGTATGTGGGGCTGGAGCTGTTTGGAATTGCCGGTTTTTTTCTGGGGCCTTTGGGATTGCTTTTGATTGAGGATTTGACAGAAGCGGCTTATCGCGATTCCTGATCGTGGAAATACCGGATCATTTCGTGAGTCAGGCTGGCGTGCTCGTCATCTTCCAGGGGAATGTCCTCCCGTTCAAACCATTCGGCCAGAGCAAGTTCATTTTCATCCAGACGAATTTGCCCCGGTTCTTCCAGATCACAGAAGAAGCCTGCCAGCAGAGTATCAGAAAAGGACCAGGGCTGACTTTTGTAATATCGGATATTGGTGACCTTTAAACCGACCTCCTCCATAACCTCACGTTTTACAGTTTCTTCCAGAGTTTCTCCAATTTCTGTAAATCCGGCCAGAAGTGCATACCGCTTGTAGGTGCGTCCAGCATATTTGGACAGCAGCAGGCGGTTTTTGTCTGTCACAGCAATGATGACTGCAGGGCAGATTTTGGGATATTCCATCTGACCGCACTTGGGGCAGCGCATCATTCTCTCCTTCTCATCATGCTGGAGGGGAGAACCGCATCGTCCGCACCAGCGGCGGCTTTCATACCACTGGGAAAGCTGATACCCTGTGATCCCGGCAAAAGCCAGGTGGCGGGGAGCGGCGCTGCGGAAAAACTGGATATTTTCCAGGGAGAAGCCGGAGGGCGCCGGAATGCTGAGGTTCTGGAGCAGATAAAAGGTCTGACCGTCAACTGCGAAGAGGTAGGTACTGTTCTGGTAAATATCTTCGTTTTCCTTTTCCAAATCCCGGAAACGGGGGAAGTCAAAGGAGCCATCTTCTTTGCGAAGCAGCAGGGCTCTTCGTTCCTGAAAACAGAGGGCATAGCTGTCTGGAGATGGCGGCGCAGGCCGGTAAGCGTTGTCAAAATGGTGCGGTGCAATATCCTGTATCATAGGGAAACCTTCTTTCTTTTTTATGAGTAATATTCAGGCAGTGGCATTTCTTAGCTGTAAAATATGATTCCTGCCAGAACAGAAAGCAGAATAAGCTGAATAGGGGACAGCTTCTTTTTCCGCAATTTTTTGCTGAGCAGCATGGCAGCCCACAGAAGAGCAGCAATTAAAATTCCGTCGGGGCGCAGGAACATGGATTTGCAGGGGACATTTTCCAGTCTTATGCAGCATCGGGCGGTCATCTGGATTCCGGCAGCCAGAACGATGCCGATGACGCAGGGCTTAAGTCCCTGGAGAACAGCCTGAAAGTATTTGTTTTTCAGTGCTGTTTTTAAAACTGCAGTGATCAGCAGAATAATCAAAAAGGAGGGAAGCACAACGGCCAGGGTGGCAATGACAGCGCCAAAGAAACCAGCCTGGCTGCTTCCGATATAAGTAGCCAGATTGACCATAATGGGCCCCGGCGTGCTTTCACTTACTGCAATCATATAAGTCAGAGCATCCTCCTCAAGCCAGCCCCGGGACAATACCAGGTCGCGGATCAGGGGAATGGCACCGTAGGCGCCTCCGAAGGAAAAACAGCCGATCTGCAGAAATCCCCAAAATAAACTCCAGTAAATCAAGAGGCGGCACCTCCTTTTTTGGGGGCTGAGTCTTTGAAAAGAAAGACACAAAGACTGACAGCAGCTGCAGTCATCATCAGGCTGATGGAGGAAAAGTTCCAGGAAAAAGCAGAAATCATCAGCATGGCTGCCGCTGAGAAGACCATGATGGCTCTGGGAAGCAGCTTTTTAGGCATTTTCTGAATCATAACAGCGGCTGCATCCAGAATCAAAAGTCCTGCGCCTATTTTAATTCCCTGAAAGGCGTGGGCAATGAGGGGAATTTCCAGAAAGTGATCCAGAAATTGGGAAATAATATAGATTATGGCAAAGGATGGAAAAACAATGCCCAGGGTAGCGGCAAGAGCGCCCAATAAACCGGCCTGCCGGTATCCGGTAAAGGTTGCGCAGTTAATGGCAATGGGGCCGGGGGTGGATTCTGCAATGACAGTAATATTCATCATTTCATCATGGGTGATCCATTTTTTCTGTTCTACACAGTGATGTTCAATCATAGAAAGCATGGCATATCCGCCACCGAAGGTAAACAGACCGATGTTTGTAAAGGTCAAAAACAGATCAGCCAAAAGCTTCATAGGGGCTTCACACTCCTTTTCTTGTTTGGTAGTTTGTTCTTTTTATTATAGCATAGTTTTGGGGACGTTTACAGATGACGAAATTTGTCGTATAATGAGGAACGGAGAAAACACAGAAAAACGGCAGGAAGCGGAAGAATACTGAAAATAAGATAGAATCAGATAGAACAGGAGGCAAAATGAGATGACATTTACTTACCCGGCGGTGTTTACACCCCATAAGGATGGAAAAGGATATCATGCAGTATTTCCGGATTTGGAGTGCTGCGAAGCAGATGGACCGGATTTGGAGGACGCTATCGAGGATGCGAGAGACGCAGCCTACAACTGGCTTCTGGTAGAGCTGGAGGACGGCGGAGATTTTCCAGGCCAGACTCATGTGGAGGATATGGATCTGCCGGAAGGTGCGGTAGTGAAAAATATTATGGTTCGGATCAAGCTGCTGCCGGACAATGACTAAGAATACAGAGGAGACAAAATTATGAGATACGAAGTAAGACCCCAAAATGTTTGTGCAAGAATGATTACGTTTGATTTGGAAGGGGATGTGGTTAAAAATGTGGCCTTTACCGGAGGCTGCAACGGAAATCTGAAGGCTGTCAGCAAGCTGGTAGATGGAATGACGGTGGAGCAGATTGAAGGATATTTAAAGGGAAATACTTGCGGTTTCCGGAATACCTCTTGCGCAGATCAGCTGGCTCAGGCTGTGCGCAAGTGTTATGAGGAAAGCCGGAAATAGGACGAGAACTGCTTGACAAGCACTAAAAAATGGCGTAGAATCAAGCATACACGGGCAGAAAGAGCTGCCCATACAAAAGGAAAAAATCGACTGTGAAGGGGATTAGTAGGCCTGCATACACATTCAGAGAGAGAGCTATATGGTGGAAGGCTCTTGTGTCACTGGAAGCTGAACCGGCCCTGGAGTTCCGCAGTGAACTGCGGCGCGGATTCCGGCGTTAATGGAAAAAGAGAGAGTATCCGAAACGGATTTTCCCGGATTTCGGAATACTAAGCAGGGTGGTACCGCCGAATTTATCTGATCATTCGGTCCCTTGTCGTCAGGTCAGACGGCAGAGGATCGGATGATTTTTTATGTCATAGGAAAGTTCATCCTATGACATAAAAACGCTCCGCGGGGATCGCCATGCGGCGGAAGGGAATTTTGTCGCAGAAGCAACCCGCCGCAGGCGGGGAAGCTCGCAGGGAGCTTCTTTCTTGTTTTATAGGAAATTCGCAGGGAGCATCTTTTTATTCATTAGGAGGAAATTATGGCAAAGGAAAAGAAACTGGTAGAAGCCATCACATCTATGGACGTAGATTTTGCCCAGTGGTATACCGATGTGGTGAAGAAAGCAGAGCTGTGTGACTATGCAAGTGTAAAGGGCTGTATGGTAATTAAGCCAGCTGGCTATGCAATTTGGGAAAATATTCAGAAGGAGCTGGATCGCCGTTTTAAGGAGACAGGTGTGCAGAACGTATATATGCCTCTGTTTATCCCGGAAAGCCTGCTTCAGAAGGAAAAGGATCATGTGGAAGGCTTTGCCCCGGAGGTAGCCTGGGTAACTCATGGCGGTCTGGATCCGCTGCAGGAGCGGATGTGTGTACGTCCGACCTCTGAAACTCTGTTCTGCGATTTTTATGCAAAGGATATTCATTCCTATCGGGATCTGCCAAAGGTTTATAATCAGTGGTGCTCTGTTGTTCGCTGGGAGAAGACAACCCGTCCCTTCCTGCGTTCCAGAGAATTCTTATGGCAGGAGGGTCACACTGCTCATGCGACTGCTGAGGAAGCAGAGGAGCGTACCATTCAGATGCTGAATCTCTATGCAGATTTCTGTGAAGAGGTTCTGGCAATTCCGGTAATTAAGGGTCAGAAGACAGAGAAGGAAAAATTTGCAGGAGCAGAGGCAACCTATACCATTGAGTCCCTGATGCATGACGGAAAGGCTCTGCAGTCCGGTACCAGCCATAACTTTGGCGACGGATTTGCAAAGGCATTTGGTATTCAGTATGCAGCAAAGGACAATACTCTGCAGTATGTGCACCAGACCTCCTGGGGTATGACTACCCGTATGATTGGCGCTCTGATCATGGTACACGGTGACAATAATGGCCTTGTTCTGCCGCCGAGAATTGCGCCGGTTCAGGTTATGATCGTTCCGGTTCAGCAGCAGAAGGAAGGCGTTCTCGATAAGGCCTTTGAGCTTTGTGACGTTCTTTCTGGCTTCCGTGTAAAGGTAGATGATTCTGATAAGAGCCCGGGCTGGAAGTTCTCTGAGTCTGAAATGCGCGGAATTCCGGTTCGTGTAGAGATTGGACCGAGAGATATTGAAAATAATGTGGCTGTTCTGGTTCGCCGTGACACCCATGAAAAGCTGACGGTTTCTCTGGATGAGCTTGCTGAGAAGGTGGGAGAGCTTTTGGATACTATTCAGCATGATATGCTGGAGAGAGCAAGAGCTCACCGGGATGCTCACACCTATGTGGCAACCAATTTTGATGAGTTTGTAGAGACCATCAATGAAAAGCCGGGCTTTGTAAAGGCTATGTGGTGCGGCTGCAAGGAGTGCGAGGATAAGATTAAGGAAGCTACGGCAGCAACCTCCCGCTGCATTCCCTTTAAGCAGGAGCAGCTGTCTGATAAATGTGTTTGCTGCGGTAAGCCGGCAACAAAGATGGTTTACTGGGGACGCGCATATTAATAAAGAATCATAATTGTTTAGGACGGGGCAGCTTATTATTCAGCTTTGCCGAACAAGAAGCATTGGAGATTCCTCCAATGTGAAATATAAGCCGTTCTGAACTGTTGCAATGGAGGATTATGCGGATACAGATTCCCTCCCATGTGGAGTATATTATTGGAAAACTGAATCAGAACGGGTATGAGGCTTTTGCCGTAGGCGGGTGTGTCCGGGATACCCTTCTGGGAAGAACGCCAGGGGACTGGGATATTACCACCTCTGCCAGACCGGAGCAGGTGAAGGCTCTGTTTCGCCGGACCATTGATACGGGAATTCAGCATGGAACTGTGACGGTTATGCTGGAGAGAACAGGTTATGAAGTAACAACTTACCGGATTGACGGCGAGTATGAGGATGGACGTCATCCCAGACAGGTGGAATTCACCTCAGATCTTCTGGAGGATCTGAAACGCCGTGATTTTACTATCAATGCTATGGCATACAGCCATGAAACAGGAATTGTGGATGCATTCGGCGGAATGGAGGATCTGAAAAAGCGAGTGATTCGCTGTGTAGGAGAGCCTATGGAGCGGTTCGAAGAGGACGCGCTGCGGATCCTCCGTGCGATTCGTTTTTCTGCCCAGCTTGATTTTTCCATAGAGGAAAAAACCAGAGAAGCGATTACCCGGATTGCGCCGAATCTGGCTAAGGTCAGCCGGGAGCGGGTTCAGATGGAACTGACTAAGCTTTTGTGTTCGGATCATCCGGAGCAGATTCGTCAGGTATATGAGACTGAAATCAGCCGGTATGTGTCAGAAGAATTTTCCTGCCTTCCCTGGGAGAAGGCGGAGATTTCCCCTGCTCTGCCCAAAGAAAAGTATGTGCGCTGGGCGGCATTTCTCCGGTGCGCATGTCCGACGGAGCAGGATTCCTGGCAGACCGATTTATCCTGTGAGAAAGCAGCAGGGAAAAATTTTTGCGAAGAACGGGAAAAGGCAGTTCGAGCTGGAGGAAAAATTCTCCGGGATCTGAAGCTGGACAATGAAACGATTGGACGGGTGAAAACGCTGACATCCTGGTGCGGAGAAAAACTTCTTCCAGAGGCGCCGTCTGTCCGTCGTGCTATGAGCAAAATGGAGCCGGAGGTCTGGGATGCGCTGGTGGAGCTGAATCAGTACGGGGACGAGATTCTTTGTCTGACAAAAGAGATTCGCGCAGCCGGGGACTGCCTGGATCTGAAGCATTTGGCTGTGAATGGCCGGGATTTGATGAGCGCCGGTGTCCGGCCGGGAAAGGATATGGGAGAAATCCTGAACAAGATGCTTCAGGAGGTTTTGGAGCGTCCTGAAAATAACCAGAAAGAGATTCTGATGTCTATGTTTGTGAAATAAGAGATAACCAATGGGACTGCCGCAAAACAGGAAAAATTGTTTTGCGGCAGTCCTATGTTTTGTCATAGGAAAGTGCGTCCTATGACATAAAAACGGGCCGCGAGGATCGCCATGGGTTGGAAGAGAATTGGGCTGATGAGACGATCCGCCGCAGGCGGAGAACCCCGCGAGAGAGTCCCTTTTTATCTGGCAGTACAGTGAAAAAACCAGTTTTCAAAGGTATCATACAGGAGATGAGTCAGATCCCTGACGGATGGGGGAAGGGTACGCCCTGGGTGTGAGACCATGAGGAGATAGTAGTTCTGAGGCTGTGAAAAATCCATACAGCGTTCCTTCGCTTCCTCCGGAACCAGATCTGCAGGGAGAATCGTGTCGGCTGCTCCTACGGCGGCAAGAAATCTCAAAATAGAAAGCTCCGATTCACACACAATGCTTCGGGAACCTTCACTTTGTTCGTCAAAGAGTCTCATCTGTTCCTGATAAAAGGCGGTATTTGGCAGGGCAGTCATGATCCTTAAGGGGTTTTCTCTTGTGTTGCCGCAGCAGTAGACCAGGTTTGTTCTGGCCAGGATTCTGCTCTCCAGAATAGGATGAACTTCCTGGCTGGAAAAATAGATGCCCAGATCTGCAGATGCATTAAGCAGGGATTCTTCAATTTTATCTCTGCTGTTTTCGCTGACAGACAGACTGACATTAGGGCAGAGAAGGGAGAAGGAATTGCAGATTTGATTCCGGATCATGGGAGCGACAGAGGAATCGCACTGCAGATGAAGGTGGCCTCCATGCCCCTGGCGGTAGGCAAGAATATGCTCTTCCATTTCAGAATCAATCAAAAGCATGTTGCGGGCAAAGTTTACAAATATTTTTCCGGCATTGGTAGGCTGAAGCCGGTTGTGAATCCGCGTAAAAAGCCTGGTACAAAGCATATCCTCTGCATTGCGGAGGCAGCGGGAAAGTGCAGGCTGTGTCAGATAAAAACGCTCCGCAGCTTTGCTGAGGCTTTTTTCATCAACAATGGCGATAATATAACGGAGAAGCTGCGGATTCAGGCTAATCTGCGGAGCACTGTGATAGGTCTGCCTGGATTTGTGGGGATAAGTCTCTGACAGGGCAGCGGCTGGGGATTCACCTGGTATTTCGTAGGAGCCTGTAGGTTCCTTAGTGAGGGGATGCTCCGTCAGGCGGATCATTTCTTCAGCTTCCGGACTGGGAATCGGCTGGTAACGTTTGTCGGCAAGGCGTTCTCTCATCAAAAGTCCGGCAAGATATCGTTCTGGCTCTGTAAGCGTATGCTCTGCCGGGTAACGGATGTGCAGGGTCTGATAAACAGGTGGGGTGAGGGGACGGTAAACAAGCTCCTCGCATGGGAAAACATGAGCCTGGGAAACAAGACCAACGCCAACTGCCTGATGAAGCATGGAGTCTACCAGCATAACATCATTGGATTCGAAGGTTACAACGGGGCTGAAGCCCGCTTGTTCAAACAACTCCTCTGCGAGAATACGAATACTGTGCCTATGTCCCTGAAGCACAAATGGAGTATCACGCAGGTCAGACAGACGAATGCTTTCTTGGCCAGATAGAGGGTGAGAAACTGGAAGAGAGATCAGCAGTTCTTCACGGGCAAAGGGAAGATCCGTGGTTTTGTCAGAGGTTTTTCCGGAACCAATGGCAAGATCAATCTGACCGTGCTGGATAGCTCCCGGCTGTTCGCTGGCATAAAGCTCTGTCAGGGACAGGGTAATGTCCGGGTAACGGCGGGAGAAGGGGTTATAAACCTGACTGTAGATAATAGCCCCCCGGTTCGGTGCGGTAGCCAGCCGGATTAAGGTATGATCGGAATCGGTAACAGCTCTCATACTCTGAAGCATTCTTGTCTGCTCATCCAGGATTTTCTGGGCAGCATCGATGACATAACGCCCCACTGCAGTTGGGGTAAGCTGACGGTGATAGCGTAGAAACAGCAGAAAGCCCAGAGACGATTCATATTCAGAAAGAAATTTGCTGAGCGCAGGCTGAGATATGCCAAGTACCCGGGACGCTCCGGAAAGGCTTCCCTGGTCGGCAATGGTTACAAGATAGTAAAGCTGTCTGGTGGTCATATGGGCTTTCCTCCTTTGAAGGTTCTGCAGGTTCCATAAGTTCTGTTACTGTTATCATAAATCTTTTGATGAATCTGTCAACAATAAATTTCAAAAATATAACTAAATTGATATGAAAAATATAAGTATTTGGGATTTGTAAAAAAAATATAAAATAGGTATAATACAACTATCAGATGACATGGAGCAAAAAAACAGGATAAAATCAACAGGTTAATCCTGAAAAATCTTTGTTTTATGAGAAAATGTCACAATGTAATTCCAAGAGGGTTGGGGGAGCGTCTTCCCTGAAGCATGAAAGAAGAAGGAGAAAAATGTTATGAGAAAAGCAATGAGCCGTATTTTGTTATCGGGAATTCTGGCAGCAGCAGTATTAGGTGCAACTGCATGCAGCTCCAAGAAAGAGGAAGCAACTGCAGCAGGAACTACAGCAGGAGGAAGCCAGGAGACGGTTGCTTCCGCTGACGGAATCGGATTTCCAAAGGATGAGACGATTACTCTGGTAGTTCCCGGCAAGGCAGGCGGCGGTTCGGATCTTGGCATCCGGTACTACAGCGAAGGGCTGAATCGTCTGTATGGCTTAAAGACAACCGTAACCAACTATGACAGCAATACGGTAGGACATCAGACCGTGGCAAACGCAAAGCCGGATGGAACGACTTTGACAGTGGCAACTTCCGCACTGAACATTCAGTATATTACCGGAAACGCAGAAGTTAATCCCACCAAGGATCTGACTCTGATTGCATGTCTGCAGGACAACGGCTTCTCTACACTGGCAGTACCGGCCGATGCCCCGTATGATGATTTTGCCGGATTTGTAGAGTATGCAAAGGCTCATCCAGGAGAACTGAATGCAGGTATGCCGGCAGCCGGAGCGAACACCTTCCTGTTTGGTATGCTTACATCTGCTACAGGCATTGAGTTAAACTCTGTTGAGTGCGCTTCTGAGTCTGATCGCCTGACTAACCTGGCAGGGGGATTCATTGATATCGGTGTTGTAGGTGTGGGAAATGCTCTGGAATATGAGAAGGCTGGAAAGCTGAAAGTAATCGGTACCGTATCTTCTGACGGCAATACCATTTCCATGTATCCGGAGGAGCTGCCGGATAACTACAAGACTCTGCAGGAGCAGGGCTTTGAGGATTGCGTTCTGTATGTAAACCACTATCTGTACGGACCGGCTGGAATGGACGAGACAATGGTGAAAGAAATGAATGCAGCAATGCAGGCAGTGTGTGTGGACGAAACTGTAAGTGAAGGGATTGCTTCTATCGGTAATATTCCCGGATGGCATGACCTGGAAGAGTCCAAAAAGATTCGTGACGAAGAGTATGCTTCTTTCGTAGAGATTGCAAAGGAGCTGGACCTGTACGTACAGGAATAGGCAGCCAGAAGAAAATGGTTTAACAGCATGTCCTGGAAAACATAAGTTTTCCGGGACATCTTAAATAAGGAGGAGATTTCTGAAGATGAAAATGCGTAGAGATACAAAAACAGGAATTGTAGGCCTGCTTGGTTGTGCGTTTTTCTTATTTGCAAGCCAGTCCATCAAACAGCCGGCCAAGCTTCTGGAGCCAGGGCCAAGACTGTTCCCCTATGTGGCGATTTTTCTGATTGCCGTAAGCTCTGTGGCTTTGATTATAAAAGGAATCAAAGAAAGGGAAATTGAAGAAAAACCGTATTTCCCCAAGGGCGGTATTCTGAAAATCAGCAAGAGTTTTCTGATGCTTGTACTTTATTCCATTGCCATGACCTGGCTGGGCTTTTTGATTACAACGCCGTTTGCAACAGTAGCTTTTATCTATGACTTAAGAGGCAACAGCAAAGTAAAACTGATTCCGTCCATTATCATTGCTCTTCTGGTGACGGGAGTGCTGTACGCCATGTTTGTCTATGGCTTCCAGATTAAGCTGCCGGCCGGAATTCTGTTTGAATAAGGGGGAAACGACAAAATGAGTGAATACATAAGTGCATTGATGACATGCCTGGAGCCTATCAATCTTCTTCTGATTGTGGCAATGGTATCTCTGGGTATTGTGTTTGGAGCGATTCCCGGACTTTCTGCAACGCTGGGTATTGCCCTGCTACTTCCTGTTACCTTTGGCCTTTCTACGGAAACCTCATTTGTGCTGCTGCTGGCAATCTGGATCGGAGGCGTATCCGGAACCTTTATTTCTGCAGTGCTGATTGGTATTCCCGGTTCTTCTTCTGCAATTGCTACCTGCTTTGACGGCTTCCCCATGACTCAGAAGGGACAGGCAGGAAAAGCTCTGGGCATTGGTATGACAGCATCCTTTATTGGAACAGTAGGTTCTGTTATTCTGGCTACTTTGCTGTCTCCGGTTATTGCTGAATTTGCCCTGCATCTGGGCCCCTGGGAGTATTTCTCTCTCTGCTTCTGCGCCATTACTCTTGTGGCTTCTCTGTCTAAGGGAAATATTTTTAAAGGCGTCATGGCGGCAGGTATTGGTCTTCTGATGGGATGCATCGGAATGGATCCGATTAACGGAGCAACCCGTTTTACTTTTGGAAACGTATATCTGACTGCAGGTATCAGTACGGTAGCCCAGATGCTTGGTATGTTTGCAATGTGCCAGATTATCCGGGACTCTGCAAAGGGCGAGGCAAAAATGCCGGATGTGGATACGGTAACAAACAAGGGGCTTGGAATTGGTTTCAAGGATATTATTGAAAATATCAAAACCATTGTTTTTGCATTTGCAAGCGGACTCTGGATCGGTTTCCTTCCCGGTATGGGCTCAGGTATTTCCAATATGGTTGCATACGGCTATGCAAAAAGCATCAACAAGGATCCGGAAAGCTTCGGAAAAGGAAATCCGGCTGGTGTATGGGCTTCTGAGACAGCAAACAACGCTTCTCTTGGTGGAGCTCTGATTCCGATGATGGCACTTGGTATCCCCGGAGATGGTATTACAGCGATGTTGATTGCCGGACTGACGATTCACGGACTGCAGGCAGGTCCCCTGTTTATGACAGAGCAGCCGGATCTGGCTATGCTGATTTTTGCCTGCGTACTGGTAGCAGCGATTGTTACCTATATTATCCAGATTGCGACAAAGCGCTGGTTCCCGTACATTTTGAAGGTGCCGTATCATTACCTGTATACAGTAATCCTGGTTATTTGCTATATCGGAGGTTATGGAATTTCCAATACCATGTTCAATATCTATGTGATGCTTGCTCTGTGCCTGCTGGCAATCTTTATGAGCATTGCAGGACTGCCTACTTCTCCGCTGGTGCTGGCCTTTATCCTGTCCAGTAAGCTGGAGCGCTACTTCCGTCAGGGAATCAGCTATGCGCATGGAAGCTACAAGGAATTTTTCACCAGACCGCTGTCTGCCGCCCTGCTGGCAATTGCAGTGTTCTGTGTTGTATGGCCGCTGTTCTCCGAGCATATGAAGAAGAAAAAAGCAGCAGCTGCTGTATCTGTGAATCAGGATGTCAATGATGACTGATCCAGAAGAACGGCTTCCGAAGATACAGACCTGTTATGGAACACTTCCGTCTATGCTTCGTAAATTTGACCGCTTTGCCCGCCGTGATTATTTCCGCGGGCATTCAGCGGAAGAATTTGAGGAGTGGAGAAAAAGGGAACGCATACTTCTTTCAGAACTTTTAGGACTGGAAAAAATGGAAGTCTGTGATTTAAATCCTGTGATTATGGAGACGAAAATGCTTCCGGAAGGGATTCGCAGAGAGCATATCAGGATTCAGACAGAGCCGGATGTTTGGATGACCATGTATCTGTTGGTTCCGGCAGATGCCGGTCCGAACACCCGGCTCTTTTTATGCCCTCCCGGCCATAATGGAGCAGGAAAATATACTGTGGCAGGTCTGGCGAAATACGGAGCAGTTCAGGAAAAAATAACCCAGTATCAGTATGACTATGGTCTGCAGCTGGCACGGAGGGGATTTGCTGCAGTTTGTCCGGATTGCCGGGGCTTCGGAGAACGGCGGGAGGCAAAAGAGGACACGCAGGATCCGGTTTTAGGATTAAAGGGAGACTGTTATTGGCTGGCTCATATGGGAGAGCCTTTGGGGATCCCGGTCGCAGGAATGCTGGTCTGGGATCTGATGCGTCTGATTGATTATCTGGAATTACGCGGTGAGTGGGATATGGAACATCTGGGATGTCTCGGATTTTCCGGAGGAGGAATGCAGACCTTGTATCTGGCTGCTTTGGACGAACGCGTTCAGTATGCAGTTATCAGCGGTTATATGTATGGATTCCGCGATGCGCTTCTGAAGCTGAACCGCAATTGCTCCTGCAATTATATTCCCCGTCTGTGGGAGTACCTGGATATGGGGGATATTGCTTCTCTGATTGCGCCGCGGCCTCTGGTGATTCAGTCCTGCAGGCAGGACAGACTGAACGGGCCGAGAGGAATTGTCAATGCGGTGGAGCAGGTTGCAGTCATTGAAAAGGCTTATCGGCTCTGTCACGCGGAAAAGCTGCCTTTCCATGATATCTGTGAGGGCGGGCATCAGTGGCATGGAGAACGGTTGGATAAATATCTGGAATATATAGGAAAGTAGGAAGAATTTCATGGACAGATTGAAGTTGCGTGAAACAATTTTAAGGAAAATTGAAAAGCCGGTGATACCAGATAAAAGGTATTCTGTCCTGGAGTTTGGAGCAGAGCCGGACAGCAGCAGGATTCAGACGGAAGCATTTCAATTTGCTATCGACCATATCAGCGAAACAGGAGGAGGAATTGTCTGTGTTCCGGCGGGAAAGTATCTGACAGGAGCGATTACCTTAAGGAGCCGGGTGGAGCTTCATCTGGAAAGCGCGGATACTTTGATTCAATTTGTAAATGAAGAACTAGAAAAGCATTATCCGCTGGTGTTTTCTCATTGGGAGGCAACGCCCTGCTATAATTATTCTCCGCTGATTTATGCCTGCGATGCCCATGACATTGCAGTAACAGGCCCGGGTGTATTTGACGGAGGCGCAGATGTAGCACACTGGTGGAACTGGCATCATCAGGTTGAAAATGCCTGGTCTGAGGATTTGCCGGATCTTCAGCTTGAGGACAGAAAACTGCTGAGAAAAATGAACCAGGAAGGCGTTGCGGTTGAAAAGAGGGTATTCGGGCCGGGCCATTATCTTCGACCCAATTTTGTTCAGCCGATTCGGTGCAAACGTGTGCTGTTTGAGGGTTTTACTTTGAAACACAGTCCCATGTGGCAGCTGAATCCGGTAATGTGTGAGAGTATTACGGTAGATGGAGTGACGCTTTCCAGCCACGGATCCAATAATGACGGATGTGATCCGGAAAGCTGCCATGGAGTTTATATCCGGAACTGCCGGTTTGATACAGGAGATGACTGCATCAGCCTGAAATCAGGTCGGGATCGGGATGGCCGGGAGGCAAACAAGGCATGCGAGTATATACTGATTGAGAATAACGAATTTGCAGATGGACATGGCGGGATAGCTCTGGGAAGTGAGATGAGCGGAGGAATTCGGTGTGTACTGGCAGAATTTAACCGCTTCAGCAGCCCGAACTTGACCTACGCTCTTCGTTTGAAAACCAACGCCCGCCGCGGAGGAAAAGTGGAGGATGTCATTCTGGCAGACAGCGTAATGGAACATGTTCACGGTGCAGCGGTTCATGGAACCATGCTTTATGAGGATGGAAGAAATGGAGATGATCTGCCGGTGTTCCGGAACATTACGATTGAAAATGTAACGGCCCACGGAGGGGATTACGGAATTTTTCTGGAAGCCTTTGAAGAGGTTCCCATTACCGGTCTGATTCTGAGAAATATCAGGATTGACGGGGCAGAGCAGTGTATGAGAAGCATGAACTGGAAGGAGCCGGTAATTGAAAATGTAGTAATTAACGGAAAATTCTTTCCAAGAATTGGTAAGCTGCGGATTGCCGGCGTTCCGTATAAGGGCGCCAGCCTGAAGGCTCTGGTAGAGTTCTGTGGAGAGAGGACAGAGTGCAACTATTGCTGGGAAATGAAAACTACCTGTGGGCGGTGGGAGCAGGCCGGAGGAGAAGCCGTCTTTACGGTTCCTTCTGATTGTACAGCAGTCCGCGTGTCTGCCAGGGACGCTTATGGAAACTGCGAGTACAGCAGGGAATACCGGGTTCTGGAGTATAACAAAGACCCTGAAGAAGATACAGAGAGGGCACGCATGATATGCCGCGGATTTCTACAAACGGATGATAACACAGGGGAGGAGCAGATGCTCAGCCGCGGAGCCCTGGCAAAAATTCTTCTTGCGTTTGGAAGCAACCATGAGGGGATGGAGAAAAATACGGCTGAAGAATCATGGGTAGAGCGGGCTATTCAAAAGGGGCTTCTGGCCCGAGCCGAGGATGGAGGCCTTCATCCGGAAAGAACTGTCAGCAGGCAGGAAATGGCTACGGTAGCGATGCAGGCATGCGGTGTGAATTACAGAAATGCATCCAGTACCATGCCTGTATGTGCCGATTCCGCCGAGGTGAGCAATAATTACGGAACTAATGTGGCGAGAGCTTTGTATTTTGGATTTATGACATTAGATGAGGCTGGAAGATTCCGGCCAACAGCTCCAGTAACAATGAAGGAAACAGTCCGGATTATAAACAGAGTAGCAGATTTTGCAGGAATGTAAGGGAAAGGGAGAGTTGTATCTATGTGGTTAGAGTATTTTGCTCAATATCTGGAAAATGCATTTCCAAAATTTTTAAAAGAAAAGGTATGGAATTACAAGGATGATCTTTGTGTGATTGGCGCGGCAGATCTGTCTGATGCCACAGGAAATCCAGAGTGGAACCGGTATATTACGAAAAATGCTCACTGGCTGATGGCTGAAGATGGAACAGTTGCCAACTGGAAAGAGGGAGAGAATAATATTGATAAAGTAAGCTTTGGAAAGTCTCTTCGAATTCTCAGAGATTTGACGGGAGATGCCAGGTATGCTGCGGCAGTGGAAAAGGCATATGATTTTTTAAAACAGTATCCCAGAACAGAATCAGGCAATTTCTGGCATAAGGATATTTACCCTAACCAAGTATGGCTGGATGGTCTTTACATGGCAATGCCGTTTTATGCAAAAACCCTGATAGAAAACGGAGAAGAACGGTGGGATGATATTCTGGATCAGTTTCAGAGTGCCCACCGTCTTCTGTGGGATGAGAATCTGGGGCTTTATGTTCACGGCTGCGATGTAAGCCGTCAGGCAGACTGGGCCGACCCGGAAACGGGAAGAAGCGAGTGTGTGTGGAGCCGTGCAGAGGGATGGTTTTTAATGGCATTGATTGATGTGTATGAGCTGGCTGTAGATCATACACCCCGTGCAAAGGAGCTGGGAGAACTGCTGAAAAATGCGGTTCGCGGACTGCTGCCTTATCAGGATCCGGAAACAGGAATGATTTATCAGGTGGTAGAGCAGAAAGAATATCCAGGAAATTACCTGGAAACCTCCGGAAGTGCCATGATTGCGTATGCTCTGATGAAAGGAGCGCGCCTTGGAGTTCTGGACAGAGCTTTGGGAGAAGAGGGAAGCCGGATTCTGGACGGAATCCGTGATACCTATCTGAAAAAGGAAGAGGATGGATTTCATTTACATGGAATCTGCGCCAGCGCAGGACTGGGAAAGGGACCAGATCCTCATAACCGTCAGGATCGGGACGGTACTGCCCGGTATTACGTCAGTGAAGCGCAGATGACAGATAATCAGCACGGAACAGGTGCCTGTATGATGGCTGTCAGCGAACAGCTGAGATGGAAGAAGAAAGGAGAATCGGTATGCTGCAGTTAGGTCTTCGTCTTCACGATGCAGAGAAGCTTCCCATGGAGGAGCTGCTTCCTGTTATCAGAAAAAAGGGATATACATGTGCCCATCTGGCACTGAGCAAGGCCATGAAGGATTATCCCTGCGGTCCGGAAGCGCTGACACCAGGATATGCTCATTACCTGCGCCGGCTGTTTGAGAAAAATGAGATGGATATTGCTGTTCTTGGCAATTATCTGAATCTGGCTCATCCGGACGAAGCCGTGATTCGCGCTTCTCTGGAAAAATACTATTCCCATATCCGCTTTGCTTCCCTGTTGGGCTGCGGCATGGTGGGAACTGAGACAGGAGCTCCTAATGCGGAATATCGATATTGTCCGGAATGCCGTTCTGAGGAGGCTCTTGCCCTCTTTATCCGCAATCTGAAGCCGGTGGTTCGGTGTGCAGAGCAGTTTGGAGTGATTCTTGCTATTGAACCAGTAGCGCGGCATATTGTGTATAATGCGAAGAGGGCCAGGATTGTCCTGGATGAAGTTGGTTCTCACAATCTTCAGATTCTGTTTGATCCGGTTAATCTTCTGGATTTGGAAAATGTGGATCACCGGGACGAGGTGTTTGCAGAGGCGATAGAGCTGCTGGGGCCGGATATTGCGATGGTTCATTTTAAGGACTTTGTCCGTGTCCAAGAGGGCTATGGTTTAAAGGCCGTGGGCGCAGGTACGGGAGAGATGGATTTTACGCCGATTATGCGGTATATTAAGAGAGAAAAACCGTTTATCTACGGAACCCTGGAAAATACGACGCCAGAAAATGCAAAGCTCTGTGGAGAGAAGATGCGGGAGCTTTACGAATCTGTTTAAGTGTTTGAAAACCCGGAAGGGAGAAAGGGAGGAAACCTTATGGCACGTTTATACGTGAAAATCAAAGATCAGGATAATGTGGCAGTTGCTGTTGAAGAATTGAAGGCAGGAACAGAAATTATGGAGGGATTAACTGTGAATCAGGACATTCCCCAGGCTCATAAAATTGCCCTGTGCGATATACCGGCAGGAGAAGCAGTTATCCGGTACGGAGTGGTTCTTGGATATGCAATCCATGACATCAAACGGGGAGACTGGATTAATGAGCATATGCTGGAACTTCCAGAAAGCCCGTCACTGGAAAATATGGAATACGGAACCAATCTGGTAAAAATGGAGGATCTTCCTGTGCCCACCAGAACAACCTGGATGGGCTACCGGAATGCAGAGGGGCCGGCAGGAACCAGAAATCTTCTGGGAATTGTGACAACCGTTCAGTGTGCCGCAGGGGTCTTGAAGGTAGCTGTTGAGCGGATAAAAAAGGAGCTGCTTCCTAAATATCCCAATGTGGATGGAGTTGTTGCAGTAACTCATCCCTACGGCTGCGGAGTTGCCATTAATGCGCCTCTGGCCTGCATCCCAATTCGTGCAATTACCAATGTGATTCGTCATCCAAATTTTGGCGGAGAGATTATGGTGGTTGGACTGGGATGTGAGAAGCTGACCTACGACCGGGTTCTTCCGCCGGAGGATATTACTCCGGAAAACGTTCTGACGCTGCAGGACTATGCCGGACATGATGCCATGATGAATGCGATTCTGGAAATGGCAGAGAAAAAGCTTCAGAGACTGAATCAGAGAACTAGAGAGGAGCTTCCGTTAAAGGATCTTCTAATTGGCATGCAGTGCGGAGGAAGCGATGCTTTTTCCGGTATTTCAGCCAATCCCAGCGCGGGCTATGCAGCAGATATGCTGGTGCGGGGCGGCGCTACTGTGATGTTCAGTGAGGTGACAGAGGTCCGCGACGGCGTACATATGCTGGCAGCACGGTGTCCGGATGCTCATACTAGAGATCGTCTGGCAGAAGAGATGAAATGGTATGATGATTATTTAGAGCAGGGGGGCGTGGATCGTGACGCTAACCCTACCCCGGGAAATAAGAAGGGCGGACTGGCCAATATTGTAGAAAAGGCAATGGGAAGTATCGCCAAAAGCGGAACCAGTCAGATTGTGGAGGTGCTTTCTCCGGCGGAAAAGCCGACAAAACACGGCCTGATTTATGCGGCAACTCCGGCCAGCGACATTGTATGCGGTCCCAGCCAGGTAGCCAGCGGTATTGGTTTACAGGTATTTATGACAGGGCGGGGAACACCCTACGGCCTTGATATCTGTCCTGTTATTAAGGTCTGCAGCCGGAATGAGATGAAGAATCACTGGTTTGATTTAATTGATATTTCTGCTGGAGAAGTGGCTACAGGAGAGAA
This sequence comes from Lachnoclostridium sp. Marseille-P6806, assembly GCF_964238185.1. Classification (NCBI taxonomy): domain Bacteria; kingdom Bacillati; phylum Bacillota; class Clostridia; order Lachnospirales; family Lachnospiraceae; genus Lachnoclostridium; species Lachnoclostridium sp. Marseille-P6806. Next base: position 329,359 of record NZ_CAXSLG010000001.1, on the reverse strand, counting down.
AACCATTGCAGATGTGGGGCAGGAGATTTTTGACATGATCCTGGATGTAGCCAGCGGTGTAAAGGCACCCTATAGTGATCAGTACGGATTTCATAATGATATGTGCATTTTTAATCCGGCACCGATTACCTGAGAAATGGTCTGAAACAGGATTTTTATTGGGAGGCATAATCGCCTCCCTTTTTTCATACTCTGGAAGTAGCTGACAGGCAAAATGATGTAACAGTTCATAGGGCGAACGTACAATGCTTCCTGTCCGCTGTAAGCGGGCAAGAAGATGCATGGCTGAACTGTTGCAAAATGATGAAGCAGAGAGCGGAGGGGTGGGCGTGAACGACAGTTATATGGATGTTTTGCAGCAGTATGAGGGGGAAACTCTCAATGTGAGGAGAGGCCGCGGGGCCTGGATTTGTGAGCAAAGCGACGGGATCCGGCTGTTAAAAGAATACAGAGGAACCCTGCGGCGTCTGGAGTTTGAGGAGGCGGTGTTAACGGAATTGGAAAACGCCGGATTCGACCAGGTGGATCAGTATGTGCGCAGCCGGGAAGGCGCGCTGATTGCCACAGGGGAGGATGGAAGCAGATACATTCTGAAAAAATGGTTTCTGGATCGGGAATGCAGTCTGCGGGACAGCAGAGAAATCTTGACAGCCGTAAGCAGGATTGCGGCTCTGCACCGGGCATTTCGGAAAATTTCCTGGCGTGAGGAGTGGGATCTTGGTTCGATGGTTCCGCCGGGGGTGGATGAAGAGATGAAAAGACACAGCAGAGAAATGAAACGGGCCAGTGCCTTTATCCGGAAAAAACGGAAGAAAAGTGAGTTTGAACTGTGTGTGATGCAGCACTTTCACTGTTATTATGAACAGGCGCTGGAGGCTCAGGACGGACTGGAACTACTTGAGAAGAAGCAGGGACAAAGCCGTCTTTTTTTGTGCCATGGAGATCTGGATCAGCATCATATTTTGATAGGTTCTCAGGATGTAGCATTTATTGAATTTAATCAGATGCACCTGGGAGATCAGATGACGGATCTGTACCGTTTTATGAGAAAGGCTATGGAAAAGCATGGCTGGGATCCGCGGCTGGGGGCGTCTATGATGGAAAGCTATGATCGGGTGCTTCCCACCAGCCGGGAGGATCGGGCCTGCCTGTACTATCTGTTTCTGTATCCGGAGAAATACTGGAAACAGTTGAATTATTATATGAATACAAATAAGGCATGGATTCCTGAAAAAAATGTGGAGAAGCTTAAACTTCTGGAGGAGCAGGAGACAGGGCGGCGTCAGTTTCTGCGGGAGATACGGTAAAATCTTCGGTCCAGCAGGTGGAGTAATGCTGCATTTGCCGTGTTCCGATTCCGCCTGAGGCTCCCTTCATCAGCGCCTGATCCATTCTTCGGTAGGGGATATGGAACGGGTGTCCAGAGTGATAGTAGTTAAAGGACATCAGATAGACACTTTGAAGGTCAGGAAGCTGTGTCTCATACAGGATATAGCCTCTCTGATGGATGGAGCCGAAGGGAAAGCTGAAGGCGGCGGAAATACAGTAGGAGGAGTTGGGGCCGAACAGGGAGGCGCTTGTACGTATGCCCTTTTGCAGTCGGGAGATGGGAGCTGTATAGTCGGTGTTTCCTTTGGAAAAAAGGAGCTGACCGGAAATCTGGCTGTTTTCTTCATTGGGAATGGGATCTGGAAAAAGGGCAAAGCCGTCCTGCCACAGAGGGGAGAAGCCATTTATACGAAAATGTTCAATTACAGCAGCTCTGTCATGGGAGAGTCGGACATAAACAGCAGTTGTATACAGGGCTTCCTCTGGTGGCTCCTGGCCGTAGGAATACAGCTGATTGGAGAAATAGATCTTCTGGGAATCAAATATTCTCTGGCAGAATAGAAGCTGCTCTGCGTCTGTTTTTCGCTTAGGGTCATGGTGTTATCCCTCCCTTTTTCTGAATTGCCGACGGTCAGGTTTCTATGATACGGATTGACAGATTTTTTAAAAAAGTGTATATTTAAGTTAGGAAAATTTGTGTTCCTGCACATATTTTTACTAAGAAATTCGGGGGAGACAGTTATGTATCTGGATGATTACAAACGCTGGCTTGCAGCAGATCTGGAAGACGCAGATCTGAAGCCGGAACTGGCAAAAATTGAAGGAAATGACGAGGAAATCAAAGATCGCTTTGCGGTAGCTCTGAAGTTCGGTACAGCAGGCCTGCGCGGCGTGCTGGGAGCCGGTACCAACAGAATGAACATTTATGTGGTTCGTCAGGCAACACAGGGACTGGCAAACTGGGTGAAGACTCAGGGCGGCAACCAGACAGTTGCAATCAGCTATGACAGCCGCTTAAAGAGCGATGTATTTGCAAAGACCGCAGCAGGAGTTCTTGCTGCCAATGGTATTAAGGTACGTATTTACGATGCTCTGATGCCGGTACCGGCTCTGTCCTTTGCAACCCGTTATTACCAGTGTAATGCGGGTATTATGGTGACTGCATCCCACAATCCGGCCAAGTATAACGGCTACAAGGCATATGGTCCTGACGGCTGCCAGATGACAGATGATGCGGCTGCCATTGTGTATGATGAGATTTTAAAGACGGATATTCTGGAGGGCGCAAAGTACATCTCCTTTGCAGAAGGAGTGGAAAACGGAATGATCCGTTTTGTTGGCGATGATTGTAAGAAGGCTTTTTATGAGGCAATTGAAGCCCGCCAGGTTCGTCCGGGTCTGTGCAAAACTGCCGGACTGAAGCTGGTTTACAGCCCCTTAAATGGTTCCGGACTGGTTCCTGTTACCACAGTCTTAAATGACATGGGAATTACGGACATTACCATTGTTCCGGAGCAGGAGTACCCGAACGGCTACTTTACCACCTGCAGTTATCCGAATCCTGAGATTTTTGCAGCTCTGGAGCTGGGACTGAATCTGGCTAAGGAGACAGATGCCGATCTGATGCTGGCAACAGATCCGGATGCTGACCGTGTGGGTATTGCCATGAAATGTCCGGACGGTTCCTATGAGCTGGTAAGCGGCAATGAGATGGGCGCTTTGCTGCTTGATTATATCTGTGCAGGACGAATCGAGAAGGGAACTATGCCTGAGCGTCCGGTTGCTGTAAAATCTATTGTTTCCACTCCTCTGGCAGACGCGATTGCAGCTCACTATGGTGTTGAGATGAGAAACGTGCTTACAGGCTTTAAGTGGATTGGAGATCAGATTGCAGGTCTGGAGGCAGCAGGTGAAGTTGAGCGGTTTATCTTTGGCTTCGAGGAGAGCTACGGATATCTGGCAGGTCCTTATGTTCGTGATAAGGACGCAGTTATCGGCTCCATGCTGATCTGCGAGATGGCAGCCTACTACCGCAGCATTGGAAGTTCTATTAAGCAGCGTCTGGAGGAGATTTACGCAGAGTATGGCCGTTACCTGAACAAGGTTGACAGCTTTGAATTCCCGGGTCTGACCGGTATGGATAAGATGGCTGGAATCATGCAGGGACTGCGGGACAATCCTCCCACTGAGTTCGCTGGCTATAAGGTAGAGAAGGTAACAGATTATCAGAAGCCTGAGGAAACCGGTCTTCCGGCAGCCAATGTACTGATTTATGCTCTGGAGGGCGGAGCAACGGTTGTAGTTCGTCCTTCTGGTACAGAGCCGAAGATCAAGACCTACTTTACAACTCTGGGCAAGGACCTGGCAGAGGCTCAGGCTCAGAAGGACAAGCTGGCAGAGGCAATGAAGCCGATTCTGGCATAAAAGTCAAAGGGCTCAGACATAAAATAACGAATGCGAAAAAGGTCTGAACGAAAAAACATAAAAAGATAAAAGGCGGCCGCTTCCAAAATGTCTGAGGACATCAGGAGGCGGCCGCTTCTTTTTGCGATTTATAATTGCGCAGGGATTTAAAGTATGCTACAATCAACGAAAACACAGGCAGCAGAAATTGCCGGAGGCATCTGCTGCAGGCGCAGACAGGAAAGAGAGGGAGAAAAAAGATGAATTTATCCTATCAGAGTACAAGAGGCACAGAAAGTGGCCTGACAGCATCCCAAGCTATTTTAAAAGGGCTGGCTGATGACGGCGGATTGTTTATGCCCACTTATATCCCGAAGCTGGAGGTTCCCATGGAGCAGCTGGCCAAGATGTCTTATCAGGAAACAGCATATCAGGTAATGAAGCTGTTTCTCAGTGATTTTACGGAGGAGGAGCTGCGTTACTGCATTAACAGCGCGTATGACAGTAAGTTTGATACAGAGGAAATCGCTCCTCTGGTAAAGGCGGACGGCGCCTATTATCTGGAGCTTTTCCATGGAAGCACCATTGCATTTAAGGATATGGCACTTTCCATTCTGCCGTATCTGATGACAACCTCTGCGAAGAAGAATCATGTGGAGAATGAAATTGTAATTCTTACAGCCACATCCGGCGATACGGGAAAGGCAGCTATGGCAGGCTTTGCTGATGTGCCAGGCACCCGGATTATTGTTTTTTATCCCAAGGGAGGAGTCAGCCGCGTTCAGGAGCTGCAGATGGTAACTCAGAAGGGAGACAATACGGCAGTTGTTGCGATTCACGGCAATTTTGACGATGCTCAGACTGGCGTGAAGAAGATTTTTGGAGACAGAGCCTTTGGCGAGCGGCTGGCTAAGAAGGGCTTCCAGCTTTCTTCTGCCAACTCCATTAATATCGGACGTCTGGTTCCTCAGGTCGTGTATTATGTATATGCCTATGCAAAGCTGGTGGAAAACGGAGAGATTCAGAACGGAGATCCGATTAATATTACCGTTCCTACCGGAAATTTTGGCAATATACTGGCTGCCTATTTTGCAAAACAGATGGGAATTCCGGTGAAAACCCTGATTTGTGCTTCCAATGACAATAAGGTTCTCTATGATTTCTTCCGGACAGGAATCTATGATAAGAAGAGGGAATTTATTCTTACCAGTTCTCCTTCTATGGATATTCTGATTTCCAGCAACCTGGAACGTCTGATTTATCTGAGCACAGGCTGTGACGCGGAAGCAAACCGCAGCCTGATGGAGCAGCTAAATACACAGGGCTCTTACGAGGTTACGGAAACCATGAAGGAAGCCATGAAGGATTTTACAGGCGGATTTGCTACAGAGGCTGAGAATGCAGCTGAGATTAAGAAGGTTTATGAAGACACGGGATATGTGATTGATACCCATACTGGCGTGGCTTCTGCCGTTTATCGGGCTTATGCGGAAAAAACTGGAGATACGACACCTACAGTTATTGCATCGACTGCCAGCCCCTATAAGTTTTCTCACAGCGTGATGGAGGCTATTCGGGGAGATGAGGGCAGTAAGGATGAGTTTGCCATTATTGATGAGCTGTGCTCTGTGTCTGGTGTGAAGATTCCGGCAGCAGTGGAGGAGATCCGGAATGCTGAGATTCGCCATAAGCGGGAAAGCGATGTGGAGGATATGGAGAAGACCGTAGCGGAGATTCTGGGACTGTAACAAACTACTTCCCAAATTTCGGAAAATGTATTATACTGTTATACAGAAATGCGGGGTGGACAGGTTCTCAGTCCGCGCATTGGGGGATAATCCCGAATATAAAGGAAAACGGAGGATTTTGACATGTTAGTATCTGCAACAGAAATGCTGAAAAAGGCAAAAGAGGGGCATTACGCAGTAGGTCAGTTTAACATTAATAACCTGGAGTGGACCAAGGCAATCCTGGCAACAGCGCAGGAGCTGAACTCCCCGGTTATCCTGGGCGTATCTGAGGGGGCAGGAAAATACATGACCGGCTTTAAGACCGTAGCAGCTATGGTAAAGGCTATGATCGAAGAGATGAATATTACCGTTCCGGTAGCTCTGCATCTGGATCATGGTTCTTATGACGGATGCTATAAGTGCATTAAGGCAGGTTTCTCTTCCATCATGTTTGATGGTTCTCACTATCCGATCGAGGAGAACGTAGAGAAGACCAAAGAACTGGTAAAAGTTGCACATGCTATGGGTCTGTCTATCGAGGCTGAGGTTGGTTCCATCGGCGGCGAGGAAGACGGCGTTGTTGGTATGGGTGAGTGTGCAGATCCGGATGAGTGTAAGGCTATTTCTGATCTGGGTATCGATTTCCTGGCAGCAGGTATCGGCAATATTCACGGAAAATATCCGGAGAACTGGCAGGGCTTAAGCTTTGAGACTCTGGATGCTATTCAGCAGAAGACTGGCGCTATGCCGTTAGTTCTGCACGGCGGTACCGGAATCCCGGCTGATATGATTAAGAAGGCTATTGATCTGGGCGTAGCAAAGATCAATGTAAATACCGAGTGCCAGCTGTCCTTCGCAGCTGCAACCCGTGAGTACATTGAGGCTGGCAAGGATCAGCAGGGCAAGGGCTTTGACCCGCGTAAGCTGCTGGCTCCCGGCGCAGAGGCAATTAAGGCAACTGTAAAAGAAAAGATGGAGCTGTTCGGTTCTGTTGGCAAAGCGTGAGCCTGAACGGACGTAGCATACAGGGCGGTATGCCGCTTTGAATGGTTACGAATGAATTTTCATACGGAGCGATGGTGTTTTTTCGGCAGGAGAAGCACCATCGTTTTTCAGGTTTTAGATACTCGGAAGCTGTTAAACGCAGGATGCTTCTTGAACGGCTTTGCCAGACAAGAAGATGACCGTCCTGAACAGTTACTAAAAGACGAGAAATCACAGTAAGAAAGCACCAAAATACAAAGGCGCGGGAACAGAGCATCTGATACAGACGCGCGGAGAGGGATTCAAAAAAGGGAAAATTCAGTCAGAGGAGAGGAAGAAAAATTTATGAGCGAAGTATTGAATGCTGCAGAGATTTTCGGAAAAAACGTATTTAATGAATCTGTTATGAGGCAGCGTCTGCCAAAGGATGTATTTAAAAAAATGAAGAAAACCATGGAGGACGGGGCAGAGCTGGATCCGTCCATTGCAGGTGTAGTGGCTCATGCAATGAAGGAATGGGCGATGGAGAGAGGCGCTACTCATTATACCCACTGGTTTCAGCCGTTGACAGGTGTTACGGCTGAGAAGCACGACTCATTTATTTCTGTACCGGATGCTGCGGGAAAGGTCATTATGGAGTTTTCTGCCAAGGAACTGATCAAGGGTGAGCCGGATGCATCTTCATTCCCCTCTGGCGGACTGCGGGCAACCTTTGAGGCAAGAGGATATACTGCCTGGGACTGCACTTCTCCGGCATTTTTGAGAGAGGATGCCTGTGGAGTGACACTCTGTATTCCGACCGCGTTCTGTTCCTACCGGGGCGAGGCGTTGGATCAGAAAACACCGCTTTTGCGTTCCATGCAGGCTATTGACAAGCAGGCTCTGCGGATTCTTCGCCTGTTTGGGAATACTACAGCCAAGCGGGTTGTTCCTTCTGTAGGATCAGAGCAGGAATATTTTATGGTAGACCGGGACAAGTATCTCCAGAGAAAGGATCTGATTTATGCAGGAAGAACCCTGTTTGGAGCCATGCCTCCCAAGGGACAGGAGCTGGATGATCATTATTTCGGAGCTATCCGGGAACGGATCGGCGCCTATATGAGAGATCTGAATATAGAACTGTGGAAGCTGGGCGTGACAGCCAAGACACAGCACAATGAGGCAGCACCGGCCCAGCACGAGCTGGCACCTATTTATGAGCAGGCAAATCTGGCTGTGGATCACAATCAGATGACTATGGAGGCGATGAAAAAGGTTGCGGGACGTCATGGAATGACCTGTCTTCTTCATGAGAAACCCTTTGCTGGAGTGAATGGCTCCGGAAAGCATAACAACTGGTCTCTGATCAGCGATGACGGCATTAATCTGTTAAGTCCTGGCGATACTCCTCATGAAAATATCCAGTTTCTGCTGGTTCTGGCCTGTATTTTAAAGGCTGTGGATGTTCATGCAGATCTGCTTCGTGAGTCTGCGGCAGATGTAGGAAATGATCACCGCCTGGGGGCGAATGAAGCACCGCCGGCGATTATTTCTGTATTTTTGGGAGATCAGCTGGAGGACGTGATTGACCAGCTGTGCAGCACTGGTGAGGCGACTCATTCCAAGCAGGGTGGGACTTTAAGGACCGGCGTGGCAACTCTTCCGGATTTGGATCTGGATGCTACAGACAGAAATCGTACTTCACCCTTTGCTTTTACAGGCAATAAGTTTGAATTCCGCATGGTGGGAGCTTCTGATTCTGTTGCGCCAGCCAATGTGGTTCTGAATACCATTGTGGCAGAGGCATTCCAGGAAGCAGCCGACGAGCTGGAAAATGCTGAGGATTTTTCTGAAGCAGTTCATGACATGATCAAGAAGCTTCTGAAGGAGCACAGAAGAATTATTTTCAATGGCAACGGCTATTCAGACGCGTGGGTGGCTGAGGCAGAAAAACGAGGTCTTCCCAATATTGTTTCTATGGTAGATGCAATTCCTTCTATTACAACAGAGAAGTCAGTCAAACTGTATGAGCAGTTTGGTGTGTTTACCAGAGCGGAGCTGGAATCCCGTGCGGAGATTGAGTATGAGAATTACTCCAAGGTAATTAATATTGAGGCAAAAACCATGATTGATATGGCCAGCAAGCAGATTATTCCGGCTGTGATAAAATATACGACGCAGCTGGCTGGTTCTCTGGGGGCGGTGAAAAATGCCTGTCCGGAGGCTGATGTCAGTGTTCAGACAGAGCTTCTGGTGGAAACCTCTGCCCTGCTGTCTGATATGAAGGTTGCGCTGGCTTCTCTGGAAGAGGCCCTGGAGAATTGCTCCAGACTGGAAAGTGCAGAGCAGGCTCATGCATACCATGAGAAGGTAGTTCCGGCAATGGATGCACTTCGCGCTCCGGCAGATCGTCTGGAAATGATCGTGGATAAGGATCTGTGGCCTTTCCCCAGCTATGGAGATTTGATTTTTGAGGTATAACTGTAAATCAGAGGAAACATAGAGGAAAATAGAATAATCTAATACAACTATTCAGGGCGGCAGTAGATATGGCGGAAAAATCTGTATCAAGCTTGCTTGTAAGCGGATTGTCCAGCCAAATCTCACATCGGAGGAATTTCCGATGCTTCTTGTTCGACTTTGCCGGATGACAAGATGCCTCGTCCTGAACAGTTACAATCTAATGAAAAAACGGCGGAATATGTCTTGGTATAGGACAGGCTTCGCCGTTTTTTCTTATGTCATAGGACAGTGCGTCCTATGACATAAAAACGCTCCGCGAGGATCGCCATGGGTTGGAAGAGAATTGGGCTGATGAGACGACCCGCCGCAGGCGAAGAAGCTTGTGAGCGAGCTTCTTTCTTGTTTGTTTTAAAGGACAAGCTTCTTTTGTAAAGCAAAAACACTTCGCAAGGATGAGGCGTGTGTGCCTGAGGAAAATGGCTAATGACAAGAGCTGCGCTCTGGCGAGAGGAAATGCCGAGGGACATTCTCTGCTTTGCATAATTCCAGGGACTGATTATGCATTTAGAGCCGGAAAGAGCGAATCCTGCACAATCCGGTTGAAATTGTGCATTTAAGGAGGAAAAGAGCGAATTCTGCACAATCCGGGGTTGAAATTGTGCATTTAAGGAGGAAAAGAGCGAATTCTGCACAATCTGGGGTTGAAATTGTGCATTTAAGGAGGGAAAAGCCGAATTCTGCACAATCTGGGGTTGAAATTGTGCATTTAAGGAGGAAAAAGCCGAATTCTGCACAATCCGGGGTTGAAATTGTGCATTTAAGGAGGAAAAAGGAGGAACCTGCACAATCCGAGGTTGAGATTTTGCATTTAAGGTGGGAGAAGACGGAACCTGCACAACTGCAGCCAAGGTTTTGCAGGAGTTGAAATAAATGCGGAATACAAAAGGTACAAAAGACAGAACGCAGATTAGATTGTAGGGGAAAAGGAACAGTGTTATAATATGAAAGCAGGCAGGACATATATCCTGCCTGTTACTGACAAGAAATGCATCATTGTCAGAATGTTCAAATAGAAAAGCCGGGGAGTGAAATACTTGAAAAGGGAAGATATTTATGAATATGTAAAAAAGCGATATGGTACAGTGCCAGAATACCTTTGGAAGGATTCTCCCAAAAGTGCAGTGCTTCGGCATAAGAATGGAAAATGGTATGGGGTGCTGATGGAGGTTGAGAGAGCCAGGCTGGGATTAGAAGGAGATACAAAAGTAGACATCATAGATGTAAAATGTAATCCTGACATGGTCGGTCTGCTGACACAGATCTGTGGATTTTTACCGGGATATCATATGAATAAAAGGCACTGGATTACAATGCTGTTGGATGGAACTGTGAGTGAGGAAAAAGTTTTAGATTTTTTGGATATGAGTTATGATTTGATTGAATAAAAGCATTACCAGAAATGAGAGACAGGAAAAATCTTATGAAAACAAGCTTTCAACGTTTTTTCTGTCTGAATCTTCGTATGGCTGTTACTTCAAATCAAGTGTGCCCGGGGGATGCGTTTACATTTCCCAGGGATTATAGTATATTGTAAGTATTCATAATGAGAATGCAGCAGAAGAGGGAGACATGCTGCTGCATAGATTCAAAGTGCGGGAGATGATTGAGATTGATGAAACAGAATGCTCTGGAAGTAGTTTATGCTTCAAATGACGGTTACGCCAGACATTTAGGGGTATCTCTCTGTTCGTTGCTGGACAGAAATCAGGATATGGAGGAAATTCGAGTTCATATTTTAAGCATGGGAATTTCCAGGGAGAACCAGGCCCGCCTGCAGAGGCTGGCAGACAGATATGAGCGGAAATTGATTTTTGTGGAAATAGAGGCGTTGGAAGGCCGTTTTGATCACCCAGTGGATACGGGCGGCTATGATATCAGCATTATGCTGCGCCTTTTTATGGCAGAAGCGCTGCCAAAGGATCTGGATCGAGTGTTGTATCTGGACTGTGATACCGTGGTGGCTCAGTCCTTAAAGCATTTGTGGAATGTACGTCTTGGAGACAGGATCGCAGGCGCTGTTATGGAGCCTACGATTTATAAAGAAGTAAAGGAATCGATTGGCCTGGGGCCGGAGGACGGGTATTTTAATTCCGGTGTGCTTCTGGTGAATTTGAAGAAATGGCGGGAAGAGAACATTCAGGAAAAACTTCTGGAATTCTGGAAGGAAAAGGGAGGAAAGCTGTTTGCCAGCGATCAGGATGTGATCAATGGGACTTTAAAGGGAAGAATTCTGCCGCTTCCTCCCAGATATAACTTTTTTACTAATTATCGGTATTTTTTCTATCGGAGTCTGCTTCGGGTATCTCCTTCCTATCGGGCAGTTACCGGGGCTGAATTTCGGGAGGCAAAGCATCATCCCTTTATCATCCATTATATGGGGGATGAAAGGCCGTGGATTGCAGGAAATCTGAACCATTACCGAAAGGCCTATGAACGGTATCTGGCTCAGACAGAATGGGCCAAAACTCCAAAGGAAAAAGGAAAACGACTGTATATGCTGGCATATCATGGGCTGGATTATTTGACGGTGCTGTGCCCGTCGGCCAGGTTTGCGATCAGCCAGAGCATGGGAATGCGTTTTGTAGAGAATAGAAAGAAGGACAGAAAATAATACGCTTGGAGGAGAAAAAATGATTACAGTATTAATGGCAGCCTGGCAGGGAAAAAAGTATTTGGAGCAGCAGCTGGACTCCATTTTGGCCCAGACGGTTCCTGTGCGGATCTGGGTGTCTGACGATGGCTCAGATGATGGTACAAGGGAGCTTTTGGAGCAGTATTGTGAATGGTATCCGAAGCAGGTTTTTTTACATTCCAGAGAGAATTCCGGAGAAAATGGCGCTGCTGGAAATTTTTTTTGGCTGCTGTCTCTGGCAGCGAAGGAAGGAAAAAGTGATTATGTCATGCTGAGTGATCAGGATGATGTATGGTTCCATCATAAGGTGAAAACTCTTCTGCGAAGAATGAAGCAGCTGGAAAAGGGACTGGGAGAGGCCTGTCCGATTCTTGTTCATTCCGATATGGAAGTGACAGACAGCCAGCTGAATGTACTGGATCCCAGCTTTTTCCACTATTCTCATATCAATCCGACCAGAAGTACATTTGGAGAGATTCTGGTGGAAAATCCGGTAACAGGAGGCGCCCTGATGATGAACCGGGCGTTGCTTAAGCTTCTGGAAAAGGAACCGGCAGCCTGCTTTATGCATGACTGGTGGATAGCATTGACTGCATCCTGTTTTGGCGTGATTGATTTTGTGCCAGAGTCTCTTTCTCAGTATCGTCAGCATGGGGATAATGTACTGGGAGCCAGGGCGTCTGGAAGTCTGAAGGACTGCAGAGAGCGGATAAACCGCCAGAAAGAGGTAGAGGAAAATTACCGGAAAATGATAGAGCAGGCCCGGGCCTTTGGAAAGATGTTCTGGCAGAAGCTGGACGGACGGCAGAGAATGATTCTTCGGGCTTATCTGGCTCTTCCTTATCAGTCTGTGGCTGGACGATGTCAGAATATTGTTAGAAATCGTTTTTTCAAAAGCTCCCGGGTACAGACTGCGGCAATGTGCGTGACAATGCCTCATGCAGGGGAGAAAAGGACAGAGAAAAAATGAAGGTCAACGCAGTAATTTTAAATTACAATGACGCGGATACCGTCGAGACTTTGGTTCGCAGTATTTGTGGATATGAGGTTTTAGAATATATAATCCTTGTGGATAATCATTCTCAGGATGATTCCAGGCAGAAACTTCAGCAGCTGGCCTGTGAACATGAAAAAATCCAGCTGGTATTTCTGGAGGAAAACGGAGGCTATGGAAAGGGAAACAATGCAGGAGTTCGTTTTGCAGCAGAAGAAAACCAGGCTGATTATGTTCTTATATCCAATCCGGATGTGGTGTTTTCTGAGGAGTGTCTGAAGAAAATGCTTCGTATTTTTGAAACTCACAAAGATGTGGCAGCGGTGACGGCCCGGATGGAGGACGCCCAGTACGGAACCCAGAAAAATGGCTGGCCGCTGAGAGGCTTCTGGGGAGAACTGTTTTCCATGGGACCTGTAAGCAGACGTTTGCTCCGGCCTTTTCTTGAATATCCGGATCGACGCTTTCAGGGAAAAAAGGCTGTGTATACCGATGCAGTTCATGGCTCTCTTTTCATGGTTGACGGGAAGAAATTTCTGGATTGCGGTGGATATGACGAGGGAATTTTCCTTTATCAGGAGGAGGCAGTGCTGGCACAGCGTTTTCGGAAGGCCGGATACCGAAGCGTACTTTTGTTAAACTGTCACTACCGCCATGAGCATTCTGTGTCTATCAGTAAATCCTTTCAGGGAGAGCTGGAGAGGCAGCGTTTGCGGGAGAAAAGCGTGCTCTATTATATGAAGAATTATCTGTCAGCAGGTGTATGGAAAATCAGGGTTGCGAAATGCTGGTTCTGGGGAATTCGGATGGAGATTCGGGCAGTCAGGATAGCAGAGGCGCTCCTAAAAAAGATATGATTTTTAAGAAGAAAAAAGCCAAAGCCGTATTCAAGCGGCTTGGCTTTTTTCAATTTGGATAAATTCTGTTAATTACTGCCCTAGCTGTGCAATCAGCCGCTGGGTTTCTGCTGCTATCTGCTCCTGGGTCAGGTTGGGATCGGTAGGATCCCAGGTTTGTTCGAAGGGGATCTCGTACAGGATGGTAGGACGCTCAAAGGGGCCCGGATCCGGACTGTTGTAAACGACTACGGTTGTTCCAATCGCACAGTTGTCGTAGATCCACTTGGAATCAATGGTTGCCAGCCGGATGCATCCGGCGGAACGGGCAATGCCCAGATTGTTGTAGGTGCTGGCCCATACGCTGAACGGATTCTGCCGGTCATAGATAATAGAATGCAGCAGAATGGGCATTCCAGCATGAAGGCGGGTTGCGTACTGGGTATACAGATCGTGAATCATCAGACGCCAGCGGTATTTCTCCGGAGTTTTGAAGGTTCCTACAGGTGTATCATCGCCTACGGAGGTCAGGAAGGATTTAACAGGAATGATAAATCCGTTGCCGCCGTCTTGGGCGTAAACAGTCAGGCAGTTCATCTCCTTGTTGATTTTCAGAAGATAGGGACCTCCTGCCGGAAGGAGAGCTTCTACATCAGTCACCAAACGTCCGTCCTCGCCGAAGTAATATTTATAGCCGTCAATGTACTGCCAGCCTGTTACTGGATAGGAATCCTTAAAGTAATACTGGTTGTTTTCCTGCCAGCCCCAGCCAGTATAATTGGAGCCGTCAGCACCGTGGATATAGCGCATCACACCGTCAATATTCTGAATTCCGTCTGCAGTGGCAGCAGCCAGAGGATTGGAGGTATTCAGGTTTCCGGCAGTTCCTTTAACGAAGAATGCCAGACGGTACCCGGTCAGGTGAAGACCGCGGCCCATGGTACCTGCTGTCTGTCCATTTTTGGCCCAGCCGGTCTGAGTGCCGTCGCTTAATGTAGTCATGTAGTAAATATCATACTTATCAGCAACCGGACCCTTGAACCGGTACTGAATGGCTTCCACCGGAACCATAGTGGCTGCATGAGAGGTCTGCTGACCATTGAGCGCCCAGTCAGACCAGCCATTGGCGGCAGAGTAGGTACGGTAAAGCAGATCTCCGTGAATATTTTCCAGGAAGGTAGAGATGGCGCTGAAGCCAGTTCCCTCACTGGTAATCTCCTGATCGTTGACATAAGGAACAGACCAGTTCTGCTGGCTCAGAAGAAGAGCTGTTGTCTGAAGCCGGGGCTCTCTGCCAGGAACAGTCAGGGGATTGCTTTCCTGCTGTGCTTCCTGCTGCGCTGCCTGCTGCTCGGCCTCCAGCTGTGCGCCTTGCTCCTCGGTCAATTCTCCGGTTCCTGCTCCAGGTGCCGTTTCACCGGAAGGAGTCTGGGTACCCTCGGGCATGGCGGTATTGCCACCCGGTGCTGCAGCACCGCCTCCAGAAGGAGCGGGAGAGCCGGTTCCCTGTTCTATGGTGCCGGAAGAAGAAACGCCTGGACCCCCGGCAGAGGTTTCATCCTGCTCAGTCTGGCCGACGTGAATGACGGGGCTGCCATCCGGGGAATTGTCTGAAACAGATGTTTCCGGAGCGGGAGAAGCTGCTCCAGGTCCCTGAAGAAGAACGGTAGGGGAGCCGTCTGTATTGCCTGCTGCAAACGCACAGGTGACTGTGTTAAGCATCATGGCTCCTGAAAGAAGCATGATCATGCCTGCTTTTGTATGTCTGTGCATAAAATAAATCCTCCTGTGATCATTCTATTGTTAATCTATCACAATACGGTGAAAAATACCATATGAGATTTACATTTTCAGGCCATTATTGTAAAATAAAAGGTAATGGCAAGAAAAATGTAAGAATATCGTTATGGATTTGGAAATGAATGGAGATTAAGATGGAAAAGAAACAACCAGAGGTGATGGTCAGCATCTGCTGTATTACCTTTAATCAAAAAGATTATATCCGGGATGCACTGGAGGGATTTTTAAAACAGAAAACGGATTTTTCTTATGAAATTCTGATCCATGATGACGCCTCTGGAGACGGAACCGGAGAGATTATCCGGGAGTATGTGCAGCGTTTTCCGGAACGGATTTTTCCTATTCTTCAGACGGAAAATCAGTATTCCAAAGGGCTGACCAATATCAGCGGAACCTTTAATTTCCCCAGAGCCAGAGGCCGCTATATTGCTATGTGCGAGGGAGATGACTATTGGACTGATGAGAATAAGCTGCAGCAGCAGGTGGATTTTATGGAGGCCCATCCGGACTGTTCCATCTGTTTTCACAGCGCAGCTGTAGAGGTACAGGGAAAGGCAGTAACAGAGCGCATGATGCGCCCATACCGGGGAAACAGGCGGGTGACGCCGGAGGAGATTATTGACAAAACCTCCGGTTATCCGACGGCTTCCCTTTTGTTTCGCCGGGAAATGGTAGACCATTTGCCGGAATTTTATGTAGAGGCGCCGATTGCGGATATTCCCCTTCAGCTTCTGGCTGCTGCCAGAGGATGGGGGTATTATCTGGATAAGCCCATGTGTGTGTATCGTCTGGGCGGAGCGTCTTCCTGGACAACGCTTATGAAGCAGGGGAATTATGAGCAGAAGCAGGCAGATTACGCCAAAGCCATGGAGAAGATGTATCGGGGCTTTGACCGGGAAACAGGCGGTCGGTTTCAGGAAACTGTGGAGCGTGCGATTTTGCGGCTTGTTTTTCTGACCAGGGTAAATACAAAGAAATACGAAGAGGTTCTGGATCCGCGGAACCGGGAATTTTTCCGGGAGCTGAATCTGCGGACCAGGTTTTTTATCCGTTTTGAGGCAGGCGCGCCGGGGATTTACCGGAGGCTTCAGAGCTGGTTTCACAAAAATGGATAACAGAAGATGACAGGAGTGAAATTGTGGCAGAGACAGAGATGAAACAAAAGGTGGCAAAGGGGCTGTTTTGGAAGCTTCTGGAAAATGGCGGAGCCCAGGGAGTGCAGTTTGTGATTGCCATTTTGCTGGC
The DNA here is from genome assembly GCF_964238185.1 of Lachnoclostridium sp. Marseille-P6806. NCBI lineage: Bacteria > Bacillati > Bacillota > Clostridia > Lachnospirales > Lachnospiraceae > Lachnoclostridium > Lachnoclostridium sp. Marseille-P6806. The sequence continues at coordinate 312,904 of NZ_CAXSLG010000001.1, read as the reverse complement.
GCGGCTTCTGACCCCGGCAGAATATGGTGTAGTGGGAATTATTATGATTTTCATTACGATTGCAAATGTATTTGTACAGAGCGGCTTTTCTACGGCTCTGGTGCAGAAACGGAAGGCAGATGAGGTGGATTTTTCCTCTGTCTGCTATTTTGAACTGGCAGCAGCGCTTGGAGTGTACGGTCTTTTGTATGGAGCGGCGCCATCGATAGCAGATTTTTATGGACTTCCAGTGCTTTGTGATATTGTACGGGTTTTGGGAGTGGTTCTTTTTCCCGGAGCAGTTATTTCCGTACAGACAGCTTATGTGTCCCGGAACATGGAATTCCGGGGCCTGTTTTTTTCCACCCTGGCAGCGTCCCTGGTGTCCGGAGGGCTGAGTATTGCCATGGCGGCTGCAGGCTGGGGCGTGTGGGCAATGGTGGGACAGCAGATCAGCTATTATATCAGTCTGATGGCAGTGCTGTTTTTGACGGTTTCCTGGAAGCCGCGCAGATGTTTTTCCATGGAACGGGTGGGAGGAATGTTTTCCTTTGGCTGGAAGCTTTTGTGTGCCTCCCTTTTGGATACAGTTTTTAATAATCTCTATGGACTTTTAATTGGAAAGATATATAATGAAGAATTATTGGGAAGCTATACCAGAGGGGAGCAGTTTCCAAAGCTGATTGCATCGAATCTGGGGGCGGCGATTCAGGCAGTGCTTCTTCCGGCTTTTTCTGCCAGTCAGGACAGCCGGGAAACGGTTCGTGATATGGTTCGCCGTGCAATCCGTTTAAGCTCCTTTGCTGTGCTTCCTATGCTGATGGGGTTATTTGCTGTGGCAGATACCCTGGTTTTAGCTCTTTTGGGAGAGCAATGGATGGTTTGTGTGCCGTTTTTGCGGATTATGTGTATCTCCTACTGTTTCTGGCCGATTCATATTACCAATCTTCAGGCTATTAACGCGGTGGGAAGAAGTGATATTTTTCTGAAGCTGGAGCTGGTGAAGAAAGGGCTGAGCCTGGCTGCTCTGCTGGTGGGAATACAGTTTAATGTGTTTATTATGGTATGTATCAAGGCTTTTCAGGATTTTCTGTGCACCTTTGTCAATGCAGCACCCAATCAGAAACTGCTGGGCTACAGCATTGCTCAGCAGTGGAGAGATGTGGCTCCGCCGGCCTTTTTATCAGCTGTTATGTGTGTAGCTGTTATGGCAGCGGGGAGATTGCTTCCTGAGATGTCCGTGTGGCTGAAGCTGGCTGTGCAGATTGTATGTGGCTGCGGCGTTTATGCGGGGCTGGCGTGGATATTCCGGCTGGAGAGCTTTTGCTATCTGGTGGGAATGGTGAGAGGAGAAAAGTAGGATGATGAAAAATACAGTGCTTGTGACAGCTATCGGTTCTTTTTCTGCAGATGCAGTGATTCAGTCCTGCCGCAGAGAGGGCTTTCGGATTGTGGGCTGTGATATTTATCCGGCAGAGTGGGTGGTCAGCTCCATGGATGTAGATGTGTTTTACCGGGCGCCCTATGCCACAGATACAGAGGCCTACCGGAGCTTTATCAGACAGATATGTGAAACGGAGCAGATAGATTATGTGCTTCCTCTGACCGATATAGAGATCGATGTGTTTCAGCAGTGGAGACAGGAGGATCAGAATTGCCCGGGAGGAAGGGCTGTGGTCTGTATGTCTGATCGGGAAACCATTCATCTATGCCGGAACAAAAGAAGAGCGGCACAGCTTTTGGATGCGCAGAAAATATGCCGGACCATTCCGGGAAAACGGCTTTCCGAGCTTTTAGAGACTTTGGAAAATTCTGGGCAGGAGGGACTTGCCGGGCTTTCTTATCCGCTGGTTATCAAGCCGGAGGATGGACGCAGCAGCCAGGGTCTGCGGCGGATTTTTGATTTTCGGGAAATGGAGCTGGCAGTCAGCCAGCTGAGGGAACAGGCAGAACATTATCTGGTGCAGCCGATGATTTCTGGAGGGATTACTACAGTAGATGTAGTAAGGAGCCCGGAAACAGGAAGATGTGTGTGCCTTCCTCGAAGAGAACTTCTGCGTACACTAAACGGAGCTGGAACCTCTGTACAGGTATTTCGGGATCCGGTTCTGGAAAAAATCTGTGAAGCGATTGCAGGCGCTTTGAACGTAAAGGGCTGTGTCAATTTTGAATTTATTGAGCATCACACAGAGCAGGGAGAGGTCTTGTGGTATTTTCTTGAGTGCAATCCCCGGTTTGCCGGGGGCGTAGCTTTTTCCTGCATGGCTGGATACGATATGGTGAAAAATCATCTGCGGTGCTTTGCGGGAGAGGAGCCTGAGCCTGCGGGGAGGATCCAGAGTCAGTATATTGCAAGACGGTATACAGAGTACCGGATGAAGGAGGATACCAATGAATAAGAAGCATGAGACTCCAATTATGGTGACCAGGTCTTCCCTGCCGCCTTTGGAGGAATATGTGGAAATGTTAAAGCCTATCTGGGAAAGCGCATGGCTGACCAATATGGGCGAGTATCATGAGGAACTGAAGCGTCAGCTGAAACGCTTTTTGAAGGCAACGGAGCTGGAGCTCTTTGTCAATGGTCATATGGCTTTGGAGCTGGCGCTGCAGGCCATGAATCTGCAGGGAGAGGTGATTACCACCCCGTTTACTTTTGCATCGACAACCCATGCGATTGTCCGAAATGGTCTGACTCCTGTATTCTGTGATATTAATGACCGAGATTATACCATGGATGCAGAGAAGATAGAAGGACTGATTACAGAGAAAACCTGCGCCATTGTGCCGGTTCATGTATATGGAAATATCTGTGATGTGGATCGGATCCATGAGATTGCTCAGAAGCATGGTCTGAAAGTGATTTACGATGCAGCCCATGCCTTTGGAGAGGAATTGGATGGAACGGGAGTGGGGCAGTTTGGCGACGCTTCCATGTTCAGCTTTCATGCCACCAAGGTTTTTCACAGTATTGAAGGCGGGGCAGTCGTGTTTCAGGACGAGGCGCTGAAGGATCTCCTGTATCAGCTGAAAAATTTCGGAATTACAGGCTATGAAAGCGTGGAGTATGTGGGGGCCAATGGAAAAATGAATGAATTCCAGGCGGCTATGGGACTGTGCAATCTTCGTCACATTGAAGGAGAGATTGAGAAACGGAGCCGTCTGGCCAGACATTACCGGGAACGGCTTTCCGGGATACCGGGCATCCGGCTTTGTGAGGAGAATCCCCGGATAAAATATAACTATGCCTATATGCCTGTGGTATTTGACGGCTATGGCGCAGATCGGGATCAGATTTTTGAGGCCTTGAAGGAGCACAATATTTTTGCTCGAAAGTATTTTTATCCCTGTGTCAACAGCTATCAGTGCTACAGAGAACAGTTCCAGGCGGAGGATACTCCGGTGGCGGCACGGATTGCCTCTCAGGTACTGACGCTTCCCCTGTATGCGGATATGCCGGTGGAGGTGGCAGATGAAATCTGTGATGTGATCCTGGCGCAGGGAAACGGGAGGAATGAATGAACAGGGTGCTTGTAGTGATTCCAGCTTATAATGAAGCGGAAAATATTGAGCGGGTGGTGGACGAGCTGATCACGCACTATCCGGAGCTGGATTATCTGATAATCAATGATGGTTCCAAGGACCAGACTGCGGAAATATGCCGAAGCAGAGGATATCATCTTCTGGATTTGCCGGTGAATCTGGGGCTGGCTGGATGCTTTCAGGCTGGGATGAAATATGCCTGCCTGAAGGGATATCAGTATGCCATTCAGTTTGACGGAGACGGACAGCACAGGCCGGAGTATATAGAGTCTATGAGGCAGAAAATGGACGAGGGCTATGATATTGTGATTGGAAGCCGTTTTGTTGATGAAAAAAAAAGCTTTTCCATGCGTATGATTGGAAGCCGCATGATTGCAGCGGCCATTCGCCTGACTACGGGAGTCCATGTGGCGGATCCCACATCTGGTATGCGGATGTTTAATCAGAAAATGATTCGGGAATTTGCTCTGAACTTAAATTACGGGCCAGAGCCGGACACCGTATCCTTTCTTTTAAAGCAGGGAGCCCGGGTGGCAGAGGTTCCGGTGGTGATTGGGGATCGTCTGGGCGGGGAAAGCTATCTGAAGCCTGCTGTAGCAGTCAGCTATATGGCGCGGATGATGATTTCCATTTTACTGATACAAAATTTCCGAAAGAAGAAAGGATAGAGCCATGAATCAGTGGACGGCGGCCCTGTTAAAAACCGGATCCAACCGGGAAAAATCAAATATGCTCTGGAATATGGCAGGAAGCTTTTGCTATGCCTTTTCCAGTATGGTACTCTCTTTTCTGGTGATGCATCTGGCCGGAGAGGAACAGGGAGGGATTTTTGCATTTGGGTTCAGCACAGTAGGACAGCAGATGTTTCTGCTGGCGTATTTTGGAATCCGTCCCTTTCATATTACGGATGGTACCGTTCAGTACCGGTTTGGTGATTATCTGCATCACCGGTATCTGACCTGCACAGCAGCTATGCTGCTGGGACTGCTGCGGCTGGCAGTCAGCGGATACCGGGCAGAAAAGGCAGCGATTATTTTTCTGCTGATTGGATATAAGGTGATTGACGGCTTTGCAGATGTATATGAGTCAGAATTTCAGAGAAATGGCCGTTTGTATCTGACGGGAAAATCCAATACCTTCCGAACAATCCTTTCTGTGGGTGTATTTCTGATAACACTGACAGTGGGAAAGAATCTGGCTGTGGCCTGTGTGGCGGCAGTCTGCGGACAGGCTGTGGGTGTGTATCTGTTTGACGTGATAGTGCTGCGCTGCCTGGAGGGAGTGGATTACAGCAGAAGAAAGGGAAGCCTGCGGGAGCTGACTATGTCTACGATTCTTCTGTTTGTGTCTGTATTCCTGGACTTTTATATTTTTTCTGCATCGAAATATGCCATTGATGCCCATATGAATGATGCGGCTTCCGGGTATTTTAATGTGATTTTTATGCCGACCTTAGTGATCAATCTGGCGGCAGGCTTTGTGATTCGGCCGTTTCTGACCAGCCTGACCGATTGCTGGAACAACCAGAGATTTTCCGAGTTTACGCAGAAGCTTCGGCGGCTGACGGCAGTCATCGCAGCGCTCAGCATTCTTGCGGTAGGGGGAACTTTGATTCTGGGCCGTCCAGTGCTGTCTGTACTGGAATGGATTCTGGGGCCAGTGTATGCCGGAAAGCTGACGCCTTATTCGGGGGCATTTGCAGCGATTGTGCTGGGAGGCGGCTTCTATGCGCTTTTAAATCTTTATTATTACGCTTTGGTAATCATGCGCCGGCAGAAAACGATTTTGGGAATTTATGTGGTTATGACAGGGGCGGCGGCTGTTCTGGCGCCGGCGGCGGTCATCCAAAACGGAATTTCCGGCGCGGCTTTTTCGTATCTGATTTTAATGGCGTTTATGGCAGCGGGCTTTGTCCTTTGGACCCTGATTGGCCTGCGTCAGGGAAAGCGAGGTGTGGAGCATGACGGTTGATGTGTTGATTCCGGTGTACAAGCCGGATCGGGTTTTTGCAAGACTTCTTCAGATGCTGCAGCAGCAGACGCGAAAACCGGACAGAATTATTGTGGTAAATACAGAAAAGGAATACTGGAATCCAGGAGGGTATCAGGGGATTCCGGGACTGAAGGTGTATCACGTAAAAAAAGAGGAATTTGACCATGGCGGCACGAGAAATCTGGCAGCCTGGTATTCGGATGCAGATATTATGATTTTTATGACAGATGACGCGGTTCCTCAGGATGAGCATCTGATTGAACGTCTGACAGAAGCATTCGATAAAAAAGGGCCGGAGGGAGAGACGGTGGCTGTGGCTTATGCAAGACAGCTTCCGGCAAAGGACTGCCGTTTGATTGAGCGGTATACCAGAAGCTTTAATTATCCGGAGGAGGGGCGCATTAAGACGAAAAAGGATCTGCCGAAGCTGGGGATTAAAACGTATTTCGCATCCAATGTGTGCTGTGCCTACCGAAAGGATATTTTCGAGAAGCTGGAAGGCTTTACCGGAAGAACCATTTTTAACGAAGATATGATTTACGCTGCGGGAGCCATTCAGGCTGGCTATGGAGTTGCTTATGTGCCGGAGGCGCGGGTAATCCATTCTCACAATCTTTCTCCCATGCAGCAGTTTCGGCGTAATTTTGATATGGCTGTGTCTCAGGCAGAGCATCCGGAGATATTTGCGGAAATCCGTTCTGAGAGCGAGGGAATCCGCCTGGTGAAGCAGACCGCTTTGTGGCTGTTAAAAAAGGGCAGGTTCTGGCTCCTTCCGTCTCTGGCAGTGACCAGCGGCTGTAAGTATCTGGGTTACCGTCTGGGAAAACAGTATGAAAAATTACCCAGAAAAATGGTTCTCTGGTGTTCCATGAGTCCTGTTTACTGGGAGAAGAAATGGAGGAAGCGGGGATGATGACAACGACTCTGCGGGCTGCTCTGATTTTCGTTTCTCTGGGCACCTGCTGTCTGATTATGCGGAAAATCCGTCAGTCAAAAATGCAGATCGAAAGCGCCATTTTCTGGATTGTGCTTTCTCTGGTTCTGGTAGTATACAGTCTGTTTCCCCAGGTGGCAGATTTTTGCTCTGGCGTTCTGGGAATTTATGCAACCACAAACTTTTTGTTTCTGTTTGCGATTTTTGTTTTGATTGTAAAAGTATTTTATATGTCTGTTCATATTTCTCAGCTGGAAAGCCAGGTAAAGGAGCTGGTTCAGAGAATTGCTCTGGATGAGAAAATGCGTCAGGAGAAGGAAGCCGAGAAAACGGGAGGGGCGCATGAAAAATAAGTGTATTTGGCCTGTAGCCCTTCTGGCTGTGGCCGGGGCAGGTCTGTGGCATTTTTTGGAGGTGCAGGAAGGAGCTGTGGCTGTAGGGGACGCCTGGATGAGGGGGTGGTATCTGGCGCTTCTTACAGCAGTGCTTGTGTTTCTGGCTGGAGCCGGACTGGCTTTTTCAGGAAAATCCCCTGCATCTTTTAGCTGGATATTCCGGAAAAAGTCGAAGACAGAGGCGGGCTGGAGACTGGAGCAGATTTATCCGGCAGCCGGTTTGATTCTGGGACTTCTCTTTCTTTTTGTCCTTCCTCCATTGTCAGCGCCGGATGAAATCAGCCATTATGTCAGCGCCTACCAGCTTTCCAGCAAAATCCTGGGAATGCCTTCCAATGCTCCGAATGGCCGTGTGCTTTTAAGACCTCAGGATGTGTGGGTGGAGGATCTGGACGGTGTTTATGAATATGAACCAGATGAGGCAGGCAATTTAAAAGTGGTTCTGGAAAGCTCTGAGGGCAGCAGAAAGCTGGGAGATCCTCTGGATCAGTCTGTGTACCATCTGATTTGGGAGCTGGCGCCGGATAAGCAGTATGAACCGGGACGGGCTGAGGCGTTGGAGGGAAAAATGGTGGGTTCCATGTATCCGCCGGTTACAACCACGCCGGTGGCCTATGGACCCCAGGCCCTGGGAATGGCTCTGGTAAGGGCCATGGACTGGGGAACTCTGCCTCTTCTTTACCTGGGGCGTCTTTGTAATCTGGTATTTTTTGTATTTATGACCTGGCTGGCCATGAAACGGCTTCCCTTTGGAAAGGAGGTGCTGTTTGGAACAGCCCTTCTGCCTATGACCCTTCATCTGTCATCCTCTTTTTCCTATGATGCGATGATTATGGGATGTATGTTTTATTTCACTGCCGTGTGCCTGGATCTGGCTTATGAGAAGGAACGGGCAGAGTGGAAGGGTGTGGCTGTCCTGTCTCTTGTTATGGCTGCGGCAGGTCCCTGCAAAATGGTGTACGCTGTCATGATGGGGCTGTGCCTGCTGATTCCTGTGAAAAAATTCGGCGGCTGGGGAAGGTGGTTTATTTCTGCCGCCTGTGTGGCGGGAGCCTGGGCCGGGGCCATGTATCTGGTCAACAGTCAGGTGATTGTTTCCTATGCCACAGAGACAGAGAGCTATGTCCAGTGGGCAGGGGAAAGCGGTTACAGTCTGAGCCTTTTGATTCACCAGCCCATGCGCCTGATTAAGATTTTTTATCAGACTCTGCTGTGGCAGGCCCAGCATTATCATCTGACTATGATCGGCGCCTACCTGGGAAATCTGGATCCGGTGCTGGATGTTCCCTATGTGCTGGTAGTTCTTTTTACTTTGTGCCTGTTGGGGCTGGCTCTGCGAAAGCCAGGAGAGAGTCTTTCCATCACAGGAGGAAAACGGATGTGGGTATTTGCAGTCTGTGCAGCCTGCGCTTCTGCAGTGATGCTGTCTATGCTGATTGCCTGGACACCTCTCAGCTCCCGGGTCATTAATGGTGTGCAGGGACGGTATTTTCTGCCCTTCCTTCCAGTGCTGCTTCTGGCGTTGAAAAATGACTGGGTGGTTTTGACAAAGGAGAGAAACCGTAGTATATTGTATCTGATGTGCTGTCTGAATGGGTATGAGCTGCTGCGTCTGTATGCCATTGTCAGCATACGGCTGTAGAGGCAGCCTGAGACGGCAGTAACGACAGGGACATCCGCTGTTTCCTGAAGGGATATCAGTTGGGAAGAGGAGCTTCCGGAATCGTTACGTTTTGATAAAGAACCGTCGGCAGGGCCAGAAGGCCAGCCGGCAGAAGAGGAGATAAAAAATGGGAAAAATTAAAGTAACAGCCTGTGATATTGAAGGATTGTATGTGATTGAGCCGGCTGTATTTAACGACGAGCGTGGCTACTTTATGGAAACCTACAATCAGAATGATTTTAAAGAGGCGGGACTGGACATGGTATTTGTCCAGGACAACCAGTCTATGTCTGTCCGCGGAGTGCTGCGGGGACTTCATTTTCAAAAGCAGTTTCCTCAGGGAAAGCTGGTACGGGCTGTCCGCGGTTCTGTATTTGATGTGGCAGTGGATCTGCGGGCAGATTCCAAAACCTACGGAAAATGGTTTGGTGTGGAGCTGACTGCAGAAAATAAAAAGCAGTTTTATATTCCGGAGGGCTTTGCCCATGGATTTTTGGTGCTGTCAGATGAGGCAGAGTTTGCCTATAAGTGTACCGATTTCTATCATCCCGGCGATGAGGGCGGCCTGGCCTGGAACGATCCGGAGATTGGTATTGAGTGGCCGCTGCAGGATGGTGTGGAGCTGATTATTTCCGATAAGGATAAAAAGTGGAGCGGCTTAAAGGACACGTTCCGATTCTGATGAGAGGAAAAGAACAGTATGAATGATTTAATTTCCCTTCTGAAGGAGATTGTAACACGCAGGAAGCTGATATGGGATCTGGCAAAGGCAGATTTTAAGAAGCGGTTTGTAGGCTCTTATTTTGGAATGGTATGGATGTTTGTCCAGCCTCTGGTGACGGTGCTGATTTATTTCTTCATCTTTCAGCTGGGGTTTAAAAGTGTTCCGCCTGTGCCGGGAGTGCCCTATGTGCTCTGGCTGGTGCCAGGAATTGTGCCCTGGTTTTTCTACAGCGAGGCTTTAAACTGTATTACAGGCTGTCTTCAGGAGTACAGCTATCTGGTAAAAAAGGTAGTGTTTCAGGTGGAGATTCTGCCCGTGATTAAACTGATTTCCTGTCTTCTGGTTCACGGCTTTTTCCTTCTGATTATGCTGATCATGGCGCTTTGCTTTGGAAAGCTGCCTATGGCAACCTGGATTCAGATTTTGTATTATTCCTTTGCGGCTTCCATGCTGGCTTTGGCTTTTGGCTATCTGACCAGCGCAATTCATGTGTTTTTTAAGGACATGGCTCAGATTGTCAGCATCTGCCTGCAGTTCGGAATGTGGCTGTCACCAATTATGTATCAGGAAACCATGTTTTCTGCGGATTATCCATGGATTGTTACGGTTTTGAAGCTGAATCCTTTCTATTATATAGTTGCCGGATACCGGGACAGTATTCTGACAGGAAACTGGTTCTGGGAGCGTCCAACCCTGACCGTGTATTTCTGGGTGGTAACTCTTGTGATAGGATTTGCAGGTTTGAAGGTGTTTAAACGGCTGCGCCCTCATTTCTCAGACGTTCTGTAGGAGAGAGGCGGATGCCGGAATCAGGATAGAAATGGCGGCGGTGGCCGCCTTTTCTGATCATTCCTTTGCGATTGCTTACTATTTTATAAAGATAGTAGCGGAATCCTATGGAAAATGGTATAATGCAACATGATTATGGAGTTTTCTGCCCTTTTAGAAAACGGGCAGGACAGGAGGAAAAAATGCAGGCGATTTTACTGGCAGGCGGTCTGGGAACGCGGCTTCGCAGCGTAGTAAGCGATCGGCCTAAGCCCATGGCGCTGATTGAAAACAGGCCGTTTATGGAGTATGTAGTCCACGAACTGTCCAGATACGGCGTGACAGATATTATTTTTGCAGTTGGATATAAGGGAACCATGGTAGAGGAGTATTTCCAGGATGGAAGGAATTTTGCGGCGCCGGACGGAACGCCGCTGACGGTTCATTATGCCTACGAGGAGGAGCTGTTAGGGACAGCGGGAGCCATCAAAAATGCGGGCAGATTTGTAACAGAGGATCGGTTTTTTGTTCTCAATGCAGATACCTTTTATCAGATTGATTACAGCCGTTTGACAGCTCTCCAGGAGAAGGAGGAGTTAGACATGGCCCTGGTGCTTCGCCAGGTGCCGGATATTTCCCGGTACGGGGAAGCTGTGCTGACAGAGGGGCGTCTGACTGGCTTTAATGAAAAAACGGCAGAGGCAAGACCCGGCTCTATCAATGGGGGAATTTATCTGATGACAAGAAAGCTGCTTGAGGAGATTCCGGAGGGAAAGGTTTCTCTGGAAAATGAGATGATTCCCCGCTGGCTGAAGGAAAACAGAAGGCTGGGCGGTTTTGTTCACGACGGATATTTTATTGATATCGGGATTCCCGAGGCATACTATCAGTTTATTGAAGATGTCCAGAAAGGAGTTGTTGTATGGTAATCAGAGGACGGGCTCCTTTGCGGGTCAGCTTTGGCGGCGGCGGTACGGACGTGGCGCCTTTCTGTGTGGAACAGGGGGGAGCGATTATCGGAAGTACGATCAATAAGTACGCCTATTGCTCAATCGTTCCCAGAGAGGATGATCAGATTATTGTTCATTCTCTGGACTTTGATATGACGGTAAAGTACAATACCAGAGAAAATTTTGTTTATGACGGCAAGCTGGATCTGGTAAAGGCAGCCTTGAAGGCTATGGAGATTGACCGGGGCTGTGAGGTTTATCTGCAGTGTGATGCTCCTCCCGGATCGGGCCTGGGTACTTCTTCTACGGTGATGGTGGCGCTTCTGATTGCTATGGCCCGGTGGAAGGGCGTGGAAATGGACGGCTATCGTCTGGCAGACCTGGCCTATCAGGTAGAGCGGGAGGATCTGAAGATTGCAGGAGGCTATCAGGATCAGTATGCAGCTACCTTTGGCGGTTTTAATTTTATTGAATTCCATGGTCGGAATAATGTCGTGGTAAATCCTCTGCGAATCAAAAAGGATATTATTCATGAGCTTCAGTATAATCTGCTTCTCTGCTACACGGGAAATATTCATGTGTCAGCGAATATTATCCAGGATCAGGTTCAGAATTATGAGAAAAAGGATGCCTTTGACGCCATGTGTGAGGTAAAAGCCCTGGCCTATGCTATGAAGGACGAGCTTTTAAGGGGAAATCTTCACAGCTTTGGAAAGCTGCTGGATTATGGCTGGCAGAGTAAGAAGCGGATGAGCAGCAAGATCACTAATCCGCAGATTGATGAGCTTTATGAAGAAGCTTTGAAGGCGGGCGCTTTGGGCGGAAAGCTGTTAGGCGCCGGCGGAGGAGGATATTTGCTGATGTACTGCCCCTACAATGTAAAGCATAAGGTGGCAGCGCGGATGGAGCTGGTAGGCGGCCAGCTGACAGACTGGAATTTTGAACTGCGGGGCGCTCAGGCGTGGATCGCAGATGAGAACCGCTGGGATTACAGCAGCGTAAAGGTGCATCTTCCCAATGGAGATTATCATTTTGCACTCTGAGGATGAAAAGACAATGGAAAAAGTAATATTTCTGGATCGGGACGGAACACTGAATGCGGAGGTAAATTACCTTCACAGGCCGGAGGATCTGCAGCTGCTTCCCGGAGTGCCGGAGGCTCTTCGGAGACTGAAAGAGGCTGGCTATAAGCTTGTTGTGGTAACGAACCAGGCGGGGGTGGCCCGCGGATACTATAAAGAAGCGGATGTGGATACTCTTCACCGGTATATGAATGAAATTCTGGCGGCAGATGGGGCGGAAATTGACGCATTTTTTTACTGTCCTCACCATCCGGAGCATGGAATCGGAGATTATAAAAAGAATTGCCTCTGCAGAAAACCGGGAACAGGTATGTTTGAGCAGGCGGAGGCTCTGTTTGATGTAGATCGGAAAAGCTCCTGGATGATTGGAGATAAGCTGATTGACACAGAGGCCGGACGAAATTACGGAGTGAGAACTGTGCTGGTGGGAACCGGATACGGAAGAGCTGAGGCAGAGAAAATCCAGGCTCAGAGAGAAAAGCCTTTTGATTTTTATGCAGAGGATCTGGAGACAGCAGTCAGACTGATTTTGGAGGATGCAGATATGATGACAGAACTGACAGAAAAGCAGCAGGAGATTTTTGATGAGCTGTTTTTGCGATACCCCTGTCTGGAAGCTGTCCGCGGGCAGCTTCTTGACGCCTACAGAATGATGGAGGAGTGCTATGCAGGCGGCGGTAAGCTTCTGGTAGGCGGAAACGGCGGAAGCTGCGCAGATGCAGAGCATATTGTAGGAGAGCTGATGAAGGGCTTTATAAAAAGCCGCAGGCTTCCGGAAGAGCTGCGCCGGCGAATGGAGGAAATCGGCGGGGAACAGGGAAGAAAACTGGCAGAAGGTCTCCAGGGAAGTCTTCCGGCGATTGCCCTGACCGGGCATCCGGGACTGTCTACAGCGTTTTTAAATGATGTGGACGGAGAAATGATTCTTGCCCAGCAGCTGTGTGGATACGGTGCGCCAGGAGATGTATTTCTGGGGATATCTACTTCCGGCAATTCCAGCAATGTGGATTACGCGGTGACGGTGGCTAAGGCGAAGGGGCTGAAGGTCATTGGGCTTACGGGAAAAGATGGAGGACGTCTGGGACAGAGGGCCGATGTGGCTGTGATTGTGCCGGAGAGAGAAACCTTTAAGATTCAGGAACTGCATCTGCCTATCTATCATGTTCTTTGCCTGATGCTGGAGGAGCGGTTTTTCTAAACAGAAGCACCGGAACGTTGTTATAAGAAATGCAGCCGTTGGGCCATGGAGTTTCTTGTCTGTATCCAGCGGACGGGAAACATGGCGGAGCTGTTATTTAGAATGAAGGAGTTTTTTATGCTGAGTCACACATATGCGATCTGCGCTTATAAAGATTCTCCCTGGCTGGAGGAGTGTATCAGATCCCTGAAGCGGCAGTCTGTGCCGTCAGAGATTATTCTGTGTACCTCCACGCCAAGCAAATATATTCAGGCTATGGCTGAGATTTTTGGTCTGCCTCTTTATGTGCGGGACGGGGAAAGTGATATTCAGGCAGACTGGAATTTTGCCTACAGCAAGGCAAAAACAAGACTGGTGACGATTGCCCATCAGGATGACTGTTATCATAAGAATTACGGAAAGTATGTGCAGGAGTGCTGGGAGCAGTATCCGGATACAACGGTTTTTACAACAGACTGCGGAATTCTCCGTAATTCGGATCCGGTGAATCCGGGGATGGTTCAGTTTGTGAAGCATTTGCTGCGGGTGCCGCTGCGGTTCCATGGTCTGGCAGACAGAACCTGGATAAAGCGTCTGCCTCTAATTCTGGGAAATCCCATTATCTGCCCGTCCTGTACGTATGATAAGGAGGCCCTGGGGGAACCGCTGTTTGACTCTCCCTATAAATTTGCGCTGGACTGGGATACCATGTGGAAGCTGGCCGAAAGGCCGGGACGTTTTATCTGTGAGGAGAAGCCTTTGATCAGCTATCGGATTCACAGCGGAGCGACAACCAAGGAGTGTATAGAAAATCACAGAAGAGCACAGGAGGAAGAGGCCATGTTTCGGAAAATCTGGCCGGAGCCGGTTGTTCGGGTGATTATGTGGTTTTACAGGAAAGCCTACAGGGCGTACCAGTAACCGGAGTGAAACAGGAAGAAAGAAATTGATACAGGAGATTCAGGAGAACATGGAAAAAAAGTCTGAATATACGAAAATGAAAGGCTCAAAACAGCTGGAATCTGGCTGGATGAGGCGGGCTGCATTCTGGAAAATGGAAGTAATTATTATTCTTATGCTGACCGGCTTTGCTTTTTTTATTAACCGCCACATGAAGCTGGAATGTCTTTATATGGATGACCTTTACCAGTGGTACTGCTACAATGATCAGTCCTTCTGGGATGCAGTATTTACAATGGGAGGCACCCGGTTTCGGGTTTTGTACAACCTGGTTTCCTGGATTGAGATGGCTCTGTTCGGGATTCATATTAACTGGTATGTGCCCTTTAATATTATTTTGAATGTGGGGATCGCCTACACTCTTTACAGAATGTCCCGGCGCTTCAGTCACTCTATCTATGTGGGAGTGCTTTGCGCTGTGATTTTTCTGTCCTCCAGAATGTCTTATTATCAGATTGGACAGATTCTGGGACTGATGGAGTCCATGGCCCTCTGGATGGCTCTGGTGATTTTATATCTGCTCTATGGATATTTGAATGAGGAGGATGGCAGAGAGGAAAAGCGCCTCTACCTGGCAGCAGTTACCTATGTGGCTGTGTGTCTGGTTCATGAACGCTATATGGTTCTGCTTCCGCTGTTTTTCTTTGTACTGCTGTTTAAGAAAACAAAGGACTGGAAGCTGTGGGCAGCTCCTGCCGGGGGATTTCTTCTTGTTCAGCTTCTGCGTTTTATCAGCATTGGAACCATTTCACCGCCGGGAACCGGCGGTACAGATGTGGTGGATACCATGTCCCCTGCTTCTGTGCTTCATTTTGTTCTGAGCCAGATTGCCTATCTGTTTGGAATCAATGCGGGACCGGAGCATTTAAACGGACAGAATTTCCGGGAAGCGCCTATGGGCATTATGATTCTCATTGGCGTAGCGGATTTTATGCTTCTACTTCTGGTGCTGGCTTTTCTGTTAAAGCTGATTCAGCTGAGAAAAAACTGTGTCCGTTATCTGCAGACGGCCTTTCTCTTTGTGGCGTTTATCGGCGCCTGCATTGTCTGCTCCAGCGTAACAATCCGTGTGGAAATGCGGTGGGTATATGTGTCTTACGGCGCTGCCCTGCTGTTTTTATCCTGGATGTACGGTGTTTTGATTGACGGAGAAGCCCAGAGAGGACACTGGATGCAGGGAATTCCCTTCCTGGCTATGTTTACGGCTTATGTAGTACTGATGCTGCCGGTGGAAAATTATTACCGGGGACTGTTCCCGAATCTCTATTACTGGGCAGATCAGGAGCATTACAATTCTCTGGCAGAGGAAACCTACGGCCAGTACGGAGATGAGATTTTCGGGAAAACCCTGTATATCATCGGGGATTATTTTGAAATGGAAGAGTTTACGGAAGAGCATTTCTTCCGTGTGTTTGACCGCCAGCGCCGGAAGGACTGTGTGAAAATCGTCCACATTGACGATGTGCGGGATATTGGTCTGGTAACAGATGACATGCTGGTGATTCAGGAGGATCCGGCCAACAACCGGTATCAGGATATCACCCATGTGGTGAAAACCATGAAGTGCCGTCCTATTTACGGCTTTTACGATGACGGATGGATTGACGAGCGGGCGCAGGTGCAGGTGATGGCCGGAAGCACCGGAGAGATTAACCTGACCTTCCACTATCCCAGAGATCTGACAGAGGATCAGTGGCTGACGGTTTATGTAAATGGAGAAGGCCGGGAATATATTAATTTTGATACCAATACAAAAGAAGTAACCATAAAGGCAGACCCTTATGAGCCGGTAATGCTTCGGTTTGAGACGAATTTTTATGTGCCCAATGCACTTGAAAAAAGAGGAACTACCAGACTGGCGCTGCTGCTGGAGATGAAGGCGGAGTAACGGAGGAGAGAATATGAAGGTTGTAATTCTGGCCGGAGGGCTGGGAACGAGAATCAGTGAGGAAAGTCATTTAAAGCCAAAGCCCATGATTGAGATTGGCGGGCGGCCGATTTTATGGCACATTATGAAATACTATTCTGAGTTCGGATTTCACGAATTTGTGATCTGCCTTGGATATAAGCAGTATGTGGTAAAAGAATATTTTGCAGATTATTTTCTTCACACCTCAGATGTGACCTTTGATTTGGCCAACAACCAGATGGAGGTGCTGAACAATTATTCAGAGCCGTGGAAGGTAACTCTGGTGGATACGGGACTGTATACCATGACAGGAGGAAGGGTGAAGCGGATTCAGCAGTATATCGGAGACGAGCCCTTTATGCTGACCTACGGAGACGGGGTATGTAATGTGGATTTAAACGGTCTGGTGGAGTTTCACAAGAGTCATGGAAAGATTGCGACCATTACCACGGTTAATATCGGACAGCAGAAGGGAGTCCTTGATATTGGCTCTGACAATGTGATTCATGCTTTCCGGGAAAAATCTGCCAATGACGGCGCGGTGATTAACGGCGGCTTTATGGTGCTGAATCCCGAAATTTTTGGATACCTGAAGGACGATACTACTATTTTTGAACAGGGTCCCATGCAGATGCTGGCAGAGGAGGGACAGCTGATGTCCTATTATCATGACGGGTTCTGGCAGTGTATGGATACTCAAAGGGAAATGAAGAAGCTGGAGGCGCTCTGGCAGTCAGGAAATGCGCCCTGGAAAATCTGGAAATAAAAAACGGACGGGAAGAAGGCGAAAAAAAGATGAGGTATAATCTGGAAGAATGCAGAAAGTTTTATGCCGGAAAAAGGGTACTGGTAACAGGCCATACGGGATTTAAGGGAACATGGCTTTGCAGGATTCTCATGCTGGCTGGGGCGAAGGTTACGGGATATTCCCTGAATCCGCCGACAGAACCGTCAGTGTACGGGCTTCTTGATATGGAGGCATCAGGAATGACATCAGTGATTGGCGATGTACGGGATCTGGCGCAGCTGCGTAAGGTTTTTGAGGAGACAGAACCGGAGATCGTGCTTCATCTGGCAGCTCAGCCGATTGTGCGGGATTCCTACAGAGAGCCTGTGTATACTTATGAAACCAATGTAATGGGAACAGTGAATCTGCTGGAGTGCGTGCGTCTGACTCCCTCTGTGAAGTCAGTTCTTAACGTAACGACAGATAAGGTTTATGAAAACAGAGAGTGGGAGTATGGCTACCGGGAGTGTGATCCCTTAGACGGATATGATCCCTATTCTAACAGTAAATCCTGCTCGGAGCTGGTGACACACAGCTACCAGAAGTCCTTTTTCCAGGAACGGGACTGCGCCATCTCAACAGCCAGAGCAGGCAATGTGATTGGCGGCGGTGATTTTGCCAATGACCGGATTATTCCGGACTGTGTTCGGGCGATGGAAGCGGGAAAACAGATTGGGGTGCGCAATCCTTATTCTACCCGCCCCTTCCAGCATGTTTTAGAGCCTCTGTTTGTATACCTGCAGATTGCCCAGAAGCAGTATGAGGATCCTGCATTCCAGGGATATTATAATGTGGGACCGGATGACTGTGACTGTGTAACCACAGGCCAGCTGGTGACTATGTTCTGTGAACTTTGGGGAGACGGGGCAGCGTGGGAGAATCAGTCGGAGAACGGTCCCCACGAAGCGAATTTCCTGAAACTGGACTGTTCCAAAATCAAACACGTTTTTGGATGGCGGCCCCGGTGGCATATCCGGGAAGCGCTTGATAAGACGGTGGAATGGTCTAAGGCATACCTGGAGGGGCAGGAGCTGCAGAAAGTGACGGATCGACAGATTCTGGAATATTAAAGCTGTCTAAGGGCAGGAAAATTCCTTTACAAGCAAGCTTTACAAGAATTTTTCTGCCAGATCTCCCGCCGTCCTGAATAGTTGCCAGGAATAAAAAAGAAAGTTTATATAGAAACGGAGAAGAAATATGGAAAAATCACAGGAGCAGGACCGTCAGCAGATTCTGGATCTGGT
The DNA here is from genome assembly GCF_964238185.1 of Lachnoclostridium sp. Marseille-P6806. Classification (NCBI taxonomy): domain Bacteria; kingdom Bacillati; phylum Bacillota; class Clostridia; order Lachnospirales; family Lachnospiraceae; genus Lachnoclostridium; species Lachnoclostridium sp. Marseille-P6806. The sequence continues at coordinate 294,800 of NZ_CAXSLG010000001.1, read as the reverse complement.
TGCCGATTACTGCAGAAAATATCATTTGGAGAATAAGAAGCCTTATGAGCCGGGAGACAGAATTCCTTATGCATCCCGGGTGTACGATGAAAAAGAAATGGTAAATCTGGTAGACAGTGCCCTGGAATTCTGGCTTACAGCAGGGCGGTACACCGATGAATTTGAAGAGAAGCTGGCAAAATATCTGGGAGTCCGTTATTGTTCTCTGGTCAATTCCGGTTCTTCTGCCAATCTGGTGGCCTTTATGGCTCTGACCTCTCCTCTGCTCAAGGAGCGGCAGGTACGGCCGGGCGATGAGGTGATTACCGTGGCTGCAGGATTTCCCACCACAGTGACGCCTATGATTCAGTATGGGGCAGTGCCGGTATTTGTGGATGTGACTATTCCCCAGTACAATATTGATGTGACCCAGCTGGAGGCAGCTCTTTCAGAAAAGACAAAAGCAGTGATGATTGCCCATACTCTGGGAAATCCCTTTGATTTAAAGGCTGTTAAGGATTTCTGTGACAGACATGGGCTGTGGTTGGTTGAGGATAACTGTGATGCTCTGGGAAGCCGCTATACCATAGACGGAGAAGAGCGGTTTACGGGAACTGTCGGCGACATAGGAACCTCCAGCTTTTATCCGCCTCACCATATGACTATGGGAGAGGGCGGCGCTGTTTATACAGACAATCCGCTGTTAAACAGAATTATCCGCTCTTTCCGTGATTGGGGAAGAGACTGCGTGTGTCCGTCCGGACGGGACAATCTCTGCGGACACCGGTTTGATCGTCAGTACGGAGAGCTGCCTCTTGGGTATGATCACAAATATGTATACTCTCATTTTGGATACAATTTAAAGGCAACCGATCTGCAGGCGGCAGTTGGCTGCGCTCAGCTGGATAAATTCCCGGGCTTTGTAGAGCGCAGACGTCACAATTTTGACCGGCTGAAGGCAGCTCTCACAGGGGCTGAGGGCAGACTGATTCTTCCGGAGCCATGTGAAAATTCACGGCCCAGCTGGTTCGGATTTTTGATTACCTGCCGGGACGGTGTTGACAGAAACCAGGTGGTTCAGTATCTGGAGGACAAGGGTGTCCAGACGAGAATGCTGTTTGCCGGAAACCTGACCAAGCATCCTTGCTTTGATCAGATGCGGGCAGAAAAGAAGGGATACCGGATTGTGGGAGATCTGCATGTGGCAGATCAGATCATGCAGGATACCTTCTGGGTTGGAGTATATCCGGGTATGAGCGATGAAATGATTGACTATATGGCCAAAACAATTCTTGAGGCGGTAAACCTTTCATAAGGAATCAAACAGGAGCGGTCTGACTGATGATTTAAGGGAAACGGCACGGACGAGTCCGCCGGAGGGCGGTGCGGACGGCGGAAAAGAGGAAAAGAATGGAATACGATCTGACCAGGGTCCATGAGACCAATCTAAAAATATTAAAGGAAATTGACCGGATTTGCCGGAAATATAAAATTCAGTATATGTTAGACGGCGGAACGCTTCTGGGCGCTGTGCGCCACCAGGGCTTTATTCCCTGGGACGATGATGCTGATGTGGCATTTACCAGAAATCATTATGAGGCGTTTTTAAAGGTAGTGCGCCGGGAATTGCCGGATACCATGGAGCTGATCATGCCCTGGAGCTTTCAGAAGGGCCGCGTATTTTTTGATTTTACGGCAAGAATTATTTACAAAAACAGCCGGACCCATGAGAATACAGAGGAGATGGAGTTTTATGAAGGCAAGCTGAATCATCTGTGGGTCGATCTGTTTATTATTGATGAACTGCCTCAGAGTAAGGGAGGAGCGGCGCTGACACTTCTGATGCATAAGGCAGTTTACGCTTTGTCTATGGGGCACAGATATCATCTGGATTATCAGAAATACAGTCCCTTCCATAAGCTGGCGGTAGGGTGCTGTTCTACTGTGGGAAGGCTGATTCCCATGCATTTTTTGTTCCGGCTTCAGCAGCTTGTGGCAAAGAAAGACAAAAAGGGACGCAGCAATCTGCGGTATTACAGTAATTATCAGCCGGATTATCTGTATGTGACTCTGAAAAAGGAGTGGTGCGAGGAGCTGGTAGAGTTGGACTTCTGCGATACAAAGCTTATGGCCTCGAAATACTGGCATGATGTGCTGACCTGGGTTTACGGAGATTACATGACTCTGCCTCCAAAGGAAAAACGGGTGCCCTCCCATTCCACCATTCAGATTCAGGTGTTCGACGAAGAAGTGTAGGCAGGAGTGAAGCTATGAAAAAAGTGCTTTCCGTGGTAGTGTCTGTATATAATGAGGAACAGGCGCTGCCGGCGTTTTATGAGACCACCAGGCCGATTCTGGAAAGTCTGCCCTGGGATTATGAGCTGCTGTTTGTAGATGACGGAAGCAGAGACAGGAGCCTTTCTATTCTGGAAAAAATGGCAGAAGAAAATTCCAGAGTGAAGGTGATTTCTTTTTCCAGAAATTTCGGACATGAGGCAGCCATGATTGCCGGTGTGGATCGGGCATCCGGGGACGGGGTGGTCTGCATGGACGCGGATCTGCAGCATCCGCCGGAGTGTCTGCCAAAGATTGTAGAAAAGCTGGAGCAGGGCTGCGGCGTGATCAGTATGGTAAGAACCAGAAATACGTCTGCGGGGCTTCTGAAGAATATTACATCAGCAGGATTTTATGCCGTCATCAATGCGCTTTCAGATGTGAAATTTGAAGTAAATGCATCGGATTTTTTTGCAGTTTCCAGACAGGCGGCTGATGTGCTGCGGACCAGCTATCGGGAGAAAATCCGGTTTCTCAGAGGATATGTGCAGAACATCGGGTTTCAAAAGGCCCGCATCGAGTATGAGGCTCACGATCGGGTAGCCGGAGAGAGCAAATACAGTATTCAAAAGCTGCTTGCCTTTTCCATTAATACGATTATGTGTTTTTCTAACCTGCCCCTGAAACTGGGAATTTATGCCGGGATTTTTGCGGCCCTCTTAGGGGTGGCAGTCATGATTTACACGCTCTGTACCAGACAGGGGGCTCCCAGCGGCTATGCAACCATTGTAATTCTGATTTGTTTTATGTTTGCTATGCTGTTTGTGATTGTAGGAATCATCGGAGAATATATTGCAATTTTGTTCAGCGAGCTGAAGGATCGACCGGTTTATATTGTGGAAAAAACCTGGAATCTGGAAAGCCAGAGGAGGGAGTAATTCTGCGGGAAGATCAAAGCGAGGGCAGAAGAGAGCTTTGAGAAAAGTTTGATAAAAATCAGGAAAAGTTTACTCAAAAATTACCCAAACGTTTGCGCAAAGCTGTCTTGACGGAAGACACGGTTTCGATTATACTTAAAAAAAGACAGCACAAGCGGTCAGAGGGTGCAGAAGCGCCGGATTATGAAAACTTATTTGAAAGACTTATGATAATAGAAAGCCAGGAAGGTGACAGGTGTTCCCAAGGAGCGCGTTTATCTTTCCTGGCTGTTTTGATTTCATAGGAATAGAAAATTAAAGGAGAAAAGAAGATGAAGAAAAAAATTCCGGTGCTTGCTGTGCTGATGGCAGCGGCAGTGACAACAGGGTGTGGCCAGAAGGAGGCCAATGTTTTACAGGGAGAGAGCGGTCAGGCTGACATTCTTCAGGGAGAAAGCAGTTCGGTTCAGGAAAACCGCGAAGATGTTATTGTAGTGATGGGACCCACCTCAGAGCCAGAGGCAGGCTTTGACCCGGCATATGGATGGGGAGCTGGAGAACATGTCCATGAGCCTCTGATTCAGAGTACGCTGACTGTAACAACCTCAGATTTGAAGATCGATTATGATTTGGCTAAAACCATGGAGGCCAGCGAGGATGGGCTGACTTGGACTGTAGATATTCGTGATGATGTGAAATTTACAGATGGGGAGATGCTGACAGCAGAAGATGTGGCTTTTACCTACAATACACTGAGAGATACCAGCTCCGTCAATGATTTTACGATGCTGAAGGAGGCAGAGGCAGTAGATGGAGACACGGTGGTGTTCCATATGAACCGCCCCTATTCGATCTGGCCTTACACGATGGCGATCGTGGGAATTGTGCCAGAGCATGCCTACGGTCCGGATTATGGGGAAAATCCCATAGGCTCCGGCCGGTATGTGCTGAAGCAGTGGGATAAAGGACAGCAGGTAATTCTGGAAGCCAATCCGGATTATTATGGAGAGGCACCGAAAATGAAAAAGGTGACAATTCTGTTTATGGAGGAGGATGCGGCCTTTGCTGCAGCCCAGTCCGGACAGGTAGATCTGGCTTATACGGCAGCGCCTTATGCAGAACAGAAGATAGATGGCTTTGAGCTTTTAAGCTTTGCAACGGTGGACAATCGTGGCTTCAATCTTCCTGCCATTTCCCGGAAAGAAGGGGCAGAGGTGTCGGGAGAGGACGGACTTCCTATAGGCAATGACTTTACCAGTGATGTGAATGTTCGAAGAGCCATTAATCTTGCCATTGACCGGGATGCAATGATTGAGCATGTACTGAGTGGATATGGAAGTCCGGCTTACAGTGTCTGTGACAAAATGCCCTGGTACAATGGAATGTCTCAGACCGCCTATGATCCAGAAACGGCGGCAGAACTTTTAGATAAGGCAGGATGGAAAACCGGCGCAGACGGGATTCGGGAAAAGAACGGAGTGCGGGCAGCCTTCCCGCTGCTGTATCCGGCCAGTGATTCGGTGCGTCAGGCTTTGGCAGCAGATACAGCAAACCAGTTGAAAGGAATCGGCATTGAAGTAACCATTGAGGGCGTTGGCTGGGATGAGGCCTATGACAGAGCTCAGAGTGAGCCGCTGATGTGGGGCTGGGGAGCGCATACTCCGATGGAGCTTTATAATATTTATCACACAGCTCCGGGAAAGGCGCTGGCAGGATATTCTCCCTATGCCAATGAGAATGTTGATCGTTATATGGATGAGGCTATGAGCTGCAGCGATCTGGAGGAATCCTATGAACTGTGGAAAAAGGCACAGTGGGACGGAAGGACAGGGATTACCCAGGATGGAGATATCCCCTGGATCTGGCTGGTTAATATTGATCATCTTTACTGGGCAAAAGAAAATCTTCAGGTGGCAGAGCAGAAGCTGCATCCCCATGGTCATGGCTGGTCGATTGTAAATAATGTAGATCAGTGGAGCTGGAAAACAGAGTAACTGGAAAACAAAGCTGAGACAGAAAAGAAGCAGAAAGCAGAGAGAAGGAGGAGCATCATATGGAAAGCAGCAAAAAAGGAAGGAGTTTTTTCATTTTTGCAGGAAAAAAATGCATACGTATGGCAGTGCTTCTTTTTCTGGTCAGCGCTGCTACCTTCTGGCTGGTATCCATATCTCCTCTGGATCCTCTTTCAGCCAATATAGGGCAGGCGGCTCTTGGAAGTATGAGCCAGGAACAGATTGCAAAGCTTCAGGAATACTGGGGAGTAGGGACTCCGCCGGTGAAGCGTTTCCTTTCCTGGTTTGGAGATTTGCTTTGCGGCGACTGGGGAATGTCTCTGCTGTACCGCCGTCCGGTGATGGAAGTCATTCAGACAAAGCTGGCAAACTCTCTGTGGCTTATGGCAGCGGCCTGGCTTCTGTCTGGCCTGGTGGGATTTCTTCTGGGAATTGCCGCCGGATTCCGGCGGGGAAGTGCTGCAGACAGGATTATTTCCGGGTATGCCCTTGTAACAGCCAGCACACCGTCCTTTTGGCTGGCTCTGGTATTTTTAATGGTATTTGCTGTGTGGCTGAAATGGCTTCCGATTGGGCTGAGTGTGCCGATTGGCGTGGAGACGGCCGGAGTAACAATCCAGGATCGGCTGATTCATGCTGTTCTTCCGGTTTTAACTTTGTCAGTTACAGGGATTTCCAATATTGCTCTTCATACAAGAGAAAAAATGATTCAGGTTATGGAGAGCGATTATGTAATGTTTGCAAGAGCGAGAGGAGAGTCAGATTTTCGGATTCTTGTTCAGCACGGAGTTCGAAATATTCTTCTGCCGGCAATGACTCTGCAGTTTGCCTCTATCAGTGAAATATTTGGCGGTTCTGTGCTTGTGGAGCAGGTATTTTCCTATCCAGGGCTGGGACAGGCGGCAGTAACGGCGGGGCTGGGCGGAGATGTTCCGCTGCTGCTGGGAATTACTCTTATCAGTGCGGTGATTGTGTTTGCAGGTAATCTTGCAGCCGATCTGCTGTATGCAGCAGTGGATCCGCGGATGGCGGAAAAAAAATAAAGAGGCAGCGGGGAAGGAAGGACATGAAGAAAACGAAAAAAAGCAGTGTATTATCAGGAAACCGGAGGCAGCTTATGATGATCCTGTCTGCAGTTTGTCTGCTGCTTTTGGGGGGCATAGCCCTGGGGGGCTGGTGTTGGCAGGAGGAAGCTCTGGCAGTGGATTTTTCCAGAAAAAATCTGGCTCCCTGCCTTCAATATCCCTTTGGGACAGACTGGATGGGGCGGGATATGTTTGTAAGAACAATAGCAGGCCTGTCTTTAAGTATCCGCCTCGGGGCGGTAACGGCGGGAATCAGCTCGCTTATAGCCCTGGCCCTGGGACTGGGTGCAGCGGTTCTTGGAAAGGCAGCAGACAGCGTGATTGGCGGACTGATTGATCTGGTTCTGGGAATTCCTCATATTCTTTTGCTGGTGCTGATTTCTTATGGAGCCGGAAAAGGCTTTCGCGGTGTCATTATTGGAATTTCTCTGACGCACTGGACCTCCCTTGCCCGTCTTCTGCGGGCAGAGGCTCTGCAGGTTGTTTCCAGCCAGTATGTACAGATTGCCCGCAGGCTGGGAAAGGGACCTTGGTATCTGGCCGGAAAGCATTTGATGCCCCACCTGATTCCACAGATGCTGGTGGGAACGGTACTTTTATTTCCTCACGCCATTCTTCACGAAGCCAGCATTACCTTTCTGGGCTTTGGTCTTCCTCCAGAACAGCCGGCAATCGGCGTGATTCTCTCGGAAAGCATGAAATATCTGTCTATGGGACGCTGGTGGCTGGCGCTGTTTCCGGGGCTTTTGCTTGTGGCAGTGGTTCTGATGTTTCATGCAGTGGGGCAGGCAGTATCTGGTCTGCTGGATCCGGGACAGGCGCAGAAGTAACGGAGTGATGAGAAGGGAGGAAGGAAAATGATGGAAAACAGGGAAAATGACATGGAGAAGGCAGGGAGCAGTCCTCTGCTGGAGGTGGAACATCTGGAGGTTTCCTTTCTTCAGTATGAACGGGGCTGGCGTCAAAAAAACATCGTGCCGATCCGGGATTTAAGTCTGAGTGTTCATTCCGGAGAAATGGTAGCTGTGGTTGGTTCCAGCGGTTCCGGAAAAAGTCTCCTGGCTCATGCGGTCATGGGGCTTTTGCCTTACAATGGAAGCTGGAAGGGCGATATTCGTTATAGGGGAGAGGCGCTGACGGAAAAGCGTTTGAAAAAGCTGAGGGGCAGGGAGATTGTGCTGGTTCCCCAGAGTGTGTCTTACCTGGATCCTCTGATGAGGGCGGGAGAGCAGGTGAGAAAGGGGAAAAGAGATTCAGAAAGCCGTGAAAAATGTCGTCGTGTGCTGGGACGGTACGGTCTGGGGCCAGAGACAGAGGAGAGATATCCCTTTGAACTGTCCGGAGGAATGACGCGGCGCGTTCTCATTGCCACAGCTGTGCAGGAGGAACCGCGGCTGGTGATTGCAGATGAGCCGACACCAGGGCTCCATATGGATGCAGCGCGGCGGGTTATGGGACATTTTCGGGAAATTGCCGATGGGGGAGCCGGAGTGCTGGTGATTACTCATGATCTGGAGCTGGCGGCAGAGACAGCAGATCGGATTGTAGTATTTTATGCGGGAACGAATCTGGAGGAGGCGACAGCCGGAGATTTTTCGTCAGAGGAATGTTTGCGTCACCCTTACAGCAAGGCACTTTATCGGGCTATGCCAGATCATGGATTTTCTGCTTCTCCAGGAACTCAGCCCTATGTGGAAGCTATGCCGGAGGGCTGTCCCTATGGTCCCAGATGCCCCTGGTTTGAGGAAGCCTGCAGACAGGAGGTGCCTTACCGAAACCTGAGGAAGGGAAAGGTACGGTGCAGGAAGGCTCAGTAAAGGAAGATAAAACCAGAAGGGCGGAGCAGAAAAAAGAGGGGGAAACAGGAAGGCTGAAGAAAAGAGCAGAAGAGAATGGCGAACAGGGAAAAGGAGACAGAGTATGAAGCTAGAGGCCAGCGGTATTTCTTTCCGGTATCAAAAGGGAAACCGGGAAATTTTAAATAATGTGAGTCTGGAAATTGACAGTAAGGAGCGAGTGGGGCTGATTGCTCCCAGCGGTTTTGGAAAGACCACCTTTTGTAAGATTCTGGCAGGATATCAGAGACCGGATCAGGGAAGTGTGTTTTTGGACGGCAGGCCGCTGGAAACCTTTCAGGGCTACTGCCCGGTGCAGATGATCTGGCAGCATCCGGAGCTGTCTGTGAATCCCCGGCTGAAAATGAGAGAGGTTCTTTGTGAAGGGGATCGGATTCCGGAACGGATTGTGGAGGGACTTGGAATTGAACGGGATTGGCTGAACCGATATCCGGCAGAATTGTCCGGCGGAGAGCTGCAGCGATTCTGCATTGCCCGGGCCCTGGGAGAAAAAACGAAATTTCTTCTGGCAGATGAAATCAGTACGATGCTGGATCTGATTACCCAGAGCCAGATATGGAATTTTTTGATAAAAGAGGTTTCAGAGAGGGAAATCGGTCTGCTGGTTGTAAGTCATTCGGAACCTTTACTGGAACGACTGTGCAGCAGAATCATAAACCTATGGGAGGAAGGATAAATGGATGTAGGAGCATTGCTTTTGCAGGTAAAAAACGGACAGATAACAATAGATGAGGCAGAGCGCCTGCTGAAAGATCTGCCTTATGAGGAGCTGGGCTATGCGAAGCTGGATCATCACAGGAAGCTGCGTTCCGGCTTTGGGGAAACAGTATTTTGTCAGGGCAAGCCAGATGCTTATCTGGCGGAAATATTTCGGAAGCTGTGGGAACGGGACGGAGAGGTACTGGGAACCAGGGCAACACCAGAGCAGTATGAGCTGGTTCACAGGATCCTTCCAGAGGTGGTTTATGATCCGATTTCCAGAATTTTAAAGGCAGAGAAAAAAGAAAAGCAGAAGCAGGGACTGATTGCTGTCTGTACTGGGGGAACGGCTGACATTCCGGTAGCAGAAGAGGCAGCTCAGACAGCTGAGTATTTCGGATGTCGGGTAGATCGGATTTATGATGTAGGAGTGGCAGGAATTCATCGGCTTCTTGCGCAGCGCCACAGACTGGAACAGGCCAACTGCATTATTGCAGCAGCTGGAATGGAGGGCGCTTTGGGGACGGTGATTGCAGGACTGGCAGACTGCCCTGTGATAGCAGTTCCCACATCTGTAGGATATGGGGCAAGCTTTCATGGGCTGTCCGCTCTTTTGACTATGATTAATTCCTGTGCAAATGGAATTTCTGTAGTAAACATAGATAATGGATATGGCGCCGGATATCTGGCGACACAAATAAACAGACTGGCGGTGAGATAAAAATGAAAAAAATACTTTATCTGGAATGTAATTCAGGAATCAGCGGCGATATGACGGTAGGAGCTTTGCTGGATCTGGGGGCGGATCAGAAAGAGCTGGAACGGGTGCTTGACAGTATGAAGGTGGATGGATATCATCTGCACTTTGGAAGAAAAGTGACCTGCGGACTGGATGCCTTTGACTTTGATGTGCATCTGGAGCACGAACACAGCCATGATCATGAACATGACCACGATCATGAGCACAGCCACGATCATGAGCACAGCCACGATCATGAGCACGTTCACGATCATACACACAGTCATGCCTACGAGCACAGCCATGCTCATACGCACGGTCATGAACATCGCAATCTGCATGATGTCTATGCCATTATTGATCGACTGGATACCAATGAACATGTAAAAAATCTGGCCAGAAAAATGTTTCTGATTGTTGCGGAGGCAGAGTCTAAGGCTCACGGCCTTCCCATTGAACAGGTGCATTTTCATGAGGTAGGTGCAATTGACTCCATTATCGATATTGTCAGCACTGCTGTCTGTGTAGATAATCTGGGAGTAGATGAGGTTGTTGTATCTCCGCTGGCAGAAGGCCGCGGATATGTACGCTGCCAGCATGGAGTAATTCCAGTACCGGTACCGGCTACGGCCAATATTGCAGCGGCATATGATCTGGAGTTTCGTTTTACGGAAAATGACGGTGAGATGGTAACGCCAACGGGAGCTGCCATTGCAGCAGCCCTGTCAACAGGAAAGAAGCTTCCAACCGGCTGCAGAATCCGCAAAACAGGAATGGGAGCAGGCAATAAGGAGTTTCGTCAGGCAAATGTTCTGCGTGCTATGCTTTTGGAAGAAGAGGAGACACCTGAGCCGAGATTGATAGAGAAGCCGTCCGGAATGTGGGTGCTGGAAACAAATCTGGACGACTGTACAGGGGAAATGCTGGGCTTTGTGATGGAACTTCTGTTTGAGGCAGGAGCGGCAGATGTATGGTATACGCCGATTTATATGAAAAAGAACCGTCCGGCATATATGCTGTCTGTACTGTGTGACAGCCAGAGACGGGAGCAGCTGGAGGAGCTTATTTTTGCCAACACCACAACCATAGGAATTCGACGCAGTCCAGCAGAACGGACTGTTCTGGAGCGGAGAAAAACCACAGTGGATACAAAATTTGGACCAGTAGAAGTAAAACTCTGTACCCACAAGGGAAATACCTATTGCTATCCGGAGTATGAAAGTGTAAAAGCAGTATGCCAGGAAATGGGACAGAATTACCGAAGAGTGTATGGAGAAGCAGAGCAGGCGGCAAGAAAACAAAATAGCCAGGAAGAAGAATGACCGGAAAGAGGACAGCCGGAAAGACGCAATAAAGAACAGCCGAAAAAGGGATAACCGAAAAGAATCCCAAAAAGAAGCAGCAGGAAAAAGGGTAACGGAAAAGAACGATACGGAGAAAGGGCAGAAATGATGAGGGAACAACAAGAGAACATAATGCAGAATCAAATATCAGAGCAGAAAGCCCGCCTGGAAAAGAGAATGAGAGAGCTGGCTGCCGGAGATATCTGTCTGGCCTTTTCCGGAGGAGTAGATTCCAGCCTTCTTTTGAAGGCGGCAGTAGATGCTGTGGCAGAAACAGGAAAAAAGGTTTATGCCGTAACCTTTGACAGCCGCCTTCATCCGGCCTGTGATCTGGAAATTGCAGGTCAGGTGGCAAAAGAGCTGGGCGGAATTCACCAGGTGATTTCGATTGACGAGCTGGAACAGGCGGATATACGGATGAATCCGAAAAACAGATGCTATCTGTGTAAGCGAAGGCTGTTTTCCAGCTTAAAGGAATTTGCAGAGGAAAAGAAAAGCTCCTGTATTCTGGACGGAACCAATGAAGATGATATGCATGTGTATCGGCCGGGGATTCAGGCTCTTGGCGAACTGGGAATTATCAGTCCTCTGGCAGAGCTTCACATAACAAAGGCAGAGGTAAAGGCTCTGGCGTCCCTATACGGAATTTCTGTGGCCTCCAGGCCCTCCACGCCCTGTATGGCTACCAGAATTCCTTACGGAATGGAATTAAACTATGAGATTCTTACCCGGATTGGAGAGGGAGAGGCCTTTTTGCGGGAATTGTTTTCCGGCAATGTCCGGCTTCGTCTTCACGGAAATGTAGCCCGCATAGAGCTGGATCCGGAATGTCTGGAGCAGGTGCTGATAAAACGGGAGTTGGTGATTCGCCGGTTAAAGGAACTGGGCTTTCCTTATGTGACTCTGGATTTGGAGGGGTTCCGTTCTGGAAGTATGGATTTGTTTATAGAAAAGCAGACACCCGACAGCTCTGCTGTGTTGTAAGTGGGCAAGAAGAGCCTTGGCTGAACCGTTTCTGATTTTTCCAGCTTTTGAGAATGGGAGTTCACAATCCTTTCGCCTCATGATAAAATAGATGGTAACTATTCAGGACGGCGGGAGAACTGGCAGAAAAATTCTTGTCAAGCTCGCTTGTAAAGGGATTTTCCTGCCAGTTCTCACATGAGAGGAATCTCCGATGCTTCTTGTTCGGCTTTGCCGGACAAGAAGATGCCCCGTCTTGAACAGTTACAGTGGAAATAATAAAAAGTAACAGTTCATGGGAGGGAGGCGGACGCGGTGACAGAATCAGAGTTCCGAAAAAAGGTGATTTGGTTCACATTTTTGTTCAGCCTTCTTGTAGTATGGGTTCATTCTTATAATGCGGAGCTGTTTCTGGGATGGTCAGAGGATGCGGCAGACGTGTACTGGGCAGAGCATCTGATAGGAGATTTTCTGGGGCAGGTTGCAGTACCGGGGTTTTTTATGATTTCCGGGTATCTGTTTTACCGTGGCTTTCGCTGGGAAATGCTGTGGGGCAAATGGAACCGTAGGATTCGCAGTCTTCTTGTGCCGTTTATTTTGTGGAATTTTCTGTATTATATAGGATATGTGATTGGAAGCCGTCTTCCCTGGGTGACAGATGTAGTAGGAAAGGGAACGATACCCTTTACTCTGGGAGCTGCCATAGATGCAGTGATCAATTATACTTATAATTATGTGTTCTGGTATCTTTATCAGCTGATTGCTCTGACACTTCTGGCCCCTGTGCTTTACCCGCTTCTGAAAAGATGGCAGACAAGAATCGGACTTATGGCGGTGTTGTGGTGGATGGCGTGGAAGGACATCCAGCTTCCGGCAGTCAATGTGGATGCTTTGATTTATTATGGGACAGCAGCTTCCCTGGCTATGGTAAAAAACAAAAGGATCTGGAGTCCAGAGGCGTCCTGGAGCCCCTGCAGGGCTTTTGTCGGGGCAGCTTTTGTGCTCTTTTCTGGCTGGGCGTATTTCTGGGGGCTGTCTCGGGCGATCATTCCGGGCTTTGTTCTGTGCCGTCTGCTGGCGGCAGCCGGTCTGTGGCTGATACTGCCGGGAGAAAGACTTCCAAAGCCAAGGGATTTTATGAATTACAGCTTTTTTCTTTATTCTACGCATTTTGCGCTTGTGCGTCTGATCAACAAAACAGCGGCCCGGCTCTGGAATCCGGTTAAATGGGAGCCGTTTGCGCTGTTTCTGGTTATGCCGGTTCTGGTGCTGGCGATCAGCTATTTGGTAGGGAAGTGGCTGCGCCGGTATCTGCCCTCATGCTGGAAGCTGCTGAACGGCTTTCGATAGAGCTGCGGAAAAAAGGACAGCTTTAACTGGCAGCGGAACTGTCCTTTTTCAGAAGCTGAAGGGCAGTGCCCAGAACTGCCTGATCGGCAATTTCAGCCAGCTGTTCCCTGGGAAGAGCCTGACCGGAGTCCAGCCAATGCTTCATCAGGCCAATGAGCCCGCAGGTAATAAATTCAAAAAAATAATCTACAACTGCGCCTTCTGTATCAGGAAAAAGCTCCTGAATGATTTCCTGGCCGTTTTCGTGGATTCCCTGGCGAAGGCGGCTGAGAAAATCAATAGCAGCACTGTTTTCGAAAAGGACCCGGCAAATGCCGGCATTCTCGCTGACATAATCAATCAGGGGATTCAGCATGGGCATGAGAGAGCGCTTCTGAGGCGCTTCCCGGTACTGATCCAGCATTTGCTGAAACTCCAGCAGGGTTTCATTTTCAATATCCTGCAGAAGATGGCGGGTGTCCTGATAGTGGAGATAAAAGGTTCCTCTGTTTAAATCGGCCCTCTCTGTCACTTCCCGGACAGAAATATTCATAAATTCTTTTTCCTGCATCAGTTGGATAAGACTTTCTTTCAAAAGTCTGCGAGTCCGGCGGATGCGGCGATCCTGTTTGCTTTCCTGCATAATACTCCTTATCTAAATATGAACGAAATATAAAAAAATGTTGATTAACGAATAATTGTATTATAAAGTACGAATGTTGAGAAGTCAACGCGGTTTCCTTTTTTCAGTGGGTTTCTTTTTGTCAGTAAATATGCTACAATCTTAGCATGGCTTTTGGATTTTGATGCAGAGGCGATATAGCAGGAGGAACAGGATGATAAAAAACATTGTTTTTGATATGGGAAAGGTTCTTGTGGGATATGACGGAATGCGTGTCTGCGAGCATTTCCTGCAGGATCCGTCTGATCAGCAGCAGGTGCATACGGCTGTGTTTGTATCTCCCGAATGGGTTCAGCTGGATATGGGCGTGATTCCTGAGGAACAGGCTCTGGCACAGATGTGTTCCCGGCTTCCTGAAAGGCTTCGGCAGCCGGCGGCCCTCTGTATGGAAAACTGGCACAGATATTGTATGTGGCCCATAGAAGGAGCAGGCGATGTGGTGAGAGAGTACAAGGAAAAGGGCTATGGGATTTATCTTTGCTCCAATGCATCTCTCCGTCTCCTGGACTGCTACCGACAGGTGATTCCGGCCATTGATTGTTTTGACGGAGTGCTGTTTTCTGCAGAGGTAAAATGCATGAAGCCGCAGAAGGAGATGTATCTTCATCTGTTTGAGCGGTTTGGGCTGAGGCCGGAGGAATGTTATTTTATTGATGATCAGCCGTTGAATATTGAAGGCGCCCGAAACTGCGGAATGGATGGCTTCTGCCACCGTGGCGGAAGCGCGGCGACATTGAAAAAAGCCCTGGAGAAGGCTCTTGGGTCTTTCTGAGCAATTACAGGATACCGAAAGGAAAGGATAGAAAGAGGTAGTCAGAATGAAAGAATTTAATTTTGAAAAAACAAATCAGGAGCTGATGGAATTTCTGGACAACAGCCCCAGCAGCTTCCATGCAGTTGCCAATATGAAGGCTATGCTGGAGGAGGCCGGCTGCAGCTGTCTTCTGGAGGGAGAAAAGTGGCAGCTGGAGCCGGGAAAGGGCTACTATGTAACCCGCAATGACTCTGCTCTGATTGCATTCCGGATTCCCAAAAAGGATTTTACCGGATTTCAGGTTATGGCAAGCCACAGCGATTCCCCTGTATTTAAAGTAAAGGCAAATGCAGAGATCGAAGTAGAGAAGCATTATGTAAAGCTGAATGTAGAAAAATACGGCGGCATGATCTGCTCTCCGTGGCTGGATCGCCCCCTTTCTGTGGCAGGACGGATTGTGGTAAAAACAGAGAATGGAGTGGAAACGAGACTGGTGAAGGTGGATCGGGATCTGCTGATTATCCCTAATCTTGCCATTCATATGAACCGGAGCGTAAACGATGGATATGAGTTTAATGCCCAGAAGGATATGCTTCCTCTGTTCTGCGGCGGCGGACAGGAGAAGGGCTGCTTCCTTGCTATGATTGCTGCAGAGGCAGGCGTTAAGCAGGAAGATATTCTGGATACAGATCTTTTCCTGTACAACCGGGATAAGGGAACCACCTTTGGCTTAAACGGCGAGTATATTGCCAGCCCGCATTTGGATGATCTTCAGTGTGCATTTTCATCCTTAAAGGGATTTCTGGCAGCAGAGCCTAAGGACAGCGTTGCCGTTCACTGTGTTCTGGACAATGAAGAGGTAGGCAGCGGCACCAAGCAGGGAGCGGCATCTACCTTCTTAAAGGATGTGCTTCACCGGATCAACAGCGCTATGGGACGGACCGAGGAGGAATTTTTGACGGCAGTTGCTTCCAGCTTTATGGTTTCTGCAGACAATGCTCATGGAATTCATCCCAATCAGGCAGACAAGGCAGACCCCACCAACCGTCCGTATTTAAATGAGGGTATTGTAATTAAATACAGCGCTAATCAGAAATACACCACAGACGCAATTTCAGGAGCTCTCTTTAAGGCTCTGTGTCAGCAGGCAGAGGTTCCCTTCCAGACCTTCCATAACCGGTCTGATATGCTGGGCGGCTCTACTCTGGGCAACATTTCCGGCAACCAGGTGGCCTTTAACACCGTAGATATCGGTCTGCCCCAGCTGGCTATGCATTCCTGTTTTGAAACTGCGGGAAGCAAGGATACTGCATATCTGGTAGAAGCAGCAAGGGTTCTGTTCTCCTCTTCCGTATATGGAACAGGAAATGGCAATTACCGTCTTTCCTTTTAAGTGACAGTGGTATATAATGTTGCCTGAAGAGGTACAAAAAGGGCGAAAGACCAGAGGAAAAGGGTCGAAGCTGCCCATAAGAAGATAAGGAGTGTTTAGACATGACAAAGATTAGAACAAGATACGCACCCAGCCCTACCGGCCGGATGCATGTGGGCAATCTGAGAACAGCGCTGTATGCCTATCTGATTGCCAAGCATGAAGGCGGAGATTTTCTGCTGCGTATTGAGGATACGGATCAGGAGCGCTATGTAGAAGGCGCTACGGAGATTATTTACAGAACTCTGGCTCAGACCGGCCTGATTCATGATGAAGGACCGGATAAGGACGGCGGTTGCGGTCCCTATATTCAGAGTGAGCGGCAGAAAGCGGGAATTTACCTGGAATATGCAAAAAAGCTGATTGAAAAAGGAGAGGCATATTATTGCTTCTGTACTCAGGAGCGTCTGGATTCCCTGAAAACTACAGTCAACGGCGAAGAGATCATGACCTATGATAAGCATTGCCTGCATCTGTCTAAGGAAGAGATAGAAGCCAATCTGGCAGCAGGAATGCCTTATGTAATCCGCCAGAACAATCCGACTGAGGGAACGACTACCTTTAATGATGAGATTTACGGCGATATTACGGTAGACAACTCTGAGCTGGATGATATGGTTCTGATTAAATCCGACGGCTATCCTACTTACAACTTTGCAAACGTAGTGGATGACCATCTGATGGGAATTACCCATGTAGTTCGGGGCAATGAATACTTATCCTCTTCTCCTAAGTACAACCGTCTTTATGACGCTTTTGGCTGGGAAGTTCCGGTTTATGTACACTGCCCGTTGATTACAGATGAGTTCCACAAAAAGCTGTCCAAGAGAAGCGGACATTCTTCCTTTGAGGATCTGATCGAGCAGGGCTTTGTGGCAGAGGCTGTTGTAAATTATGTGGCTCTGCTGGGCTGGTCTCCGGTAGACAATCAGGAGATTTTCTCTCTGGATGAGCTGGTTAAGTCATTTGACTACCGTAATATCAGCAAGTCCCCGGCAGTTTTTGATATTGTCAAATTAAAATGGATGAACGGCGAGTATTTAAAGGCTATGGATTTTGATCGTTTCTATGAGATGGCTGAGCCGTATATCCGTCAGGTGATCAAAAAGGATCTGGATCTGAAAAAGATCGCAGCTATGGTGAAGACAAGAATTGAGATTTTCCCGGATATTGCGGATCACATTGACTTTTTCCAGGAGCTTCCGGAATATGATGTAGCAATGTACACACACAAGAAAATGAAAACCAACGGGGAAAATTCCCTTCAGGTATTGAAGGATGTGCTTCCGATTCTGGAGGCCCAGGAAGACTTTACCAACGATGCTCTTTATGCATCTCTGGCGCAGTATGTATCTGACAATGGATTTAAGACTGGCTTTGTAATGTGGCCTATCCGTACTGCCGTATCCGGAAAGCAGATGACTCCGGCTGGTGCAACAGAGATTATGGAGGTACTGGGCAAGGAGGAATCTCTGGCCAGAATCCGCCGGGGAATTGAGCTTTTAAGCCAGTAGAGGAGAGACAGAAGCTTCATGGCATTTCATAAATCACAGCTGCAAGCCATCCGCCATCTGAAGGGGCCCATGATGGTTCTTGCAGGACCGGGCTCCGGAAAAACCACGGTAATCACCCACCGGGTCAGATGTCTGGTGGAGGGCTACGGGGTGGATCCGGGAAGTATCCTGGTTATTACATTTACAAAAGCTGCTGCCTCAGAGATGAGGCAGCGTTTCCAGAAGCTGATGGAGGGACGGAGTCTCCCCGTCAGCTTTGGTACCTTTCACGCGGTATTTTTCAGTATTCTCAAACATGCATACCGCTATGATGCCTCCAACATTGTCCGGGAGGAGCAGCGGATTCAGCTGATGCGGGAGCTGGTGGATCGATACCGGATTGATGTGGAGGATGAGGGTGAATTTATCAGCTCCATTTTATCGGAAATCAGCATGGTCAAAGGCGAGATGATGAGTCTGGAGCACTATTATTCCAAAAACTGTTCAGAAGAAATATTTAAAAAGCTCTACGAGGGCTATAACCGGGGCCTGGAGTCAAAGGGACTTCTTGACTTTGATGATATGCTGGTGATGTGCTACCAGCTGTTTGATCAGAGAAAGGATATTCTGGCGGCATGGCAGCGCAGGTACCGGTTTATTTTGATTGACGAATTTCAGGATATTAACCGGGTTCAGTATGAAATCGTAAAAATGCTGGCTGCACCGGAGAACAATCTGTTCATTGTAGGAGATGATGATCAGTCTATTTACCGGTTCCGGGGAGCAAAACCGGAGATTATGCTGGGCTTTGAAAAGGATTATCCAACAGCAAAGAGAACCCTTTTGGGGATTAACTACCGTTCCTCCTCCTCTATTGTGGATGCGGCGGGCCGTCTGATTCGCCACAATAAAATGCGGTTTGACAAAGAAATCCAGGCGTTTCGGGGAGCGGGCCGGCCTGTGGCTGTTATGGGCTTTGCGGATGCCCATACAGAAACCAGAACGATTGTGGAGGAAATTCAGGATTATGTGCGGATGGGATATCATCTGTCGGATATTGCAGTGCTTTACCGGACCAGCATGGAGCCGCGGCTTTTAATGGAGCGGATGATGGAATGGAACCTTCCCTTCCGGATGAAGGATTCTCTTCCCAACCTGTATGAGCACTGGATTACCCAGGATATCCTGGCTTATATCCGCATAGCAGGCGATGAACTGGCAAAGCACAGACAGGCTCGGAGAGCAGATGTGCTGCGGGTGATCAATCGTCCGAAAAGATTTGTCAGCCGGGATGCTCTGGAGGGACAGATTATCTCCTGGGATAGTCTGAAGTCCTGGTATCAGGACAGAGGATGGATGGTAGAGCGGATTGAACAGCTGGAGTATGACTTAAAGATGATTGGCAGAATGGCTCCCGTGGCGGCGGTGAATTATATCCGCAAGGCAGTAGGCTACGACGACTATCTTCGGGAATACGCTGAGAACAGGAGAATGAAGGCAGAGGATCTGCTGCAGATTGCAGATCAGCTTCAGGAGAGCGCTTCCTCCTACAAAACAATGGATGCGTGGCAGGAGCATATGAGGGAATATGGAGAACAGCTCCGACAGCAGCTTGCTAATCGGGACAGCCTGAATACAGACTGTGTTTCTCTGATGACTATGCACAGCTCTAAGGGATTGGAATTTCCGATTGTCTATATTTTAGATGCGAATGAAGGCGTGACTCCTCATCATAAGGCTGTTCTGGAGGCAGATCTGGAAGAAGAACGGCGGATGTTTTATGTGGCCATGACAAGGGCCAAAGATCGGCTTCATGTATATTATGCCAGAGAGCGGTATGGACGTCCTCAGGAAAGATCCCGTTTTATTGATGAATATCTGGAAGCACCTGGCTCTGTGCCGGGAAACGTCAACTGGGAGAAAGGCAGAGGAAAGCAGTGAAACAGCAAAAAGGATATGTTCACATATACTGCGGAGACGGAAAGGGAAAGACCACGGCAGCGGTAGGGCTGGCGGTTCGGGCCGCCGGACGTGGAATGAGAGTTCTGATAGTCCGGTTTCTGAAAACAGAGGATTCCGGAGAGGTTTCCGTTCTGCGCCGGATTCCGGGGATAGAGGTGGTTCCCTGTGAAAAAACCTTCGGCTTTACATTTCGTATGACAGAAGAGGAGCGGCGGGAGGCGTCAGAGTGGTATGGACAGATGCTGGAAACGGCATGTGCCAGGGCAGTGAAGGAAAAATTTGATCTGGTTATTTTTGATGAGATTATGGCCGCCTGCAATACTGGACTGACGAAGGAAGAGAGAGTGGCGGAATTTTTAAAAACCAGGCCGGAGGGAATGGAGGTTGTACTTACCGGGAGAAATCCTTCGGACTGCATGAAAAAAATGGCAGATTATATTTCAGAAATCCACGCGGAAAAGCATCCCTTTGAAAAGGGAATTGGGGCACGAAAGGGAATTGAGTATTAAAAAGCGTCAGGCATGGCGGTGAAAGGCCGGTATGCCTGCGCTTTTTCTTTTTGGTGGAAGAAACATTTTTTTGGAAAAATTGGAAAAATATGTCAAATATACGTCATATAATATCAAAATATTAAATCTATGTTCTGGTTATAAAATCCAATAAGATTAAGACGGACACTGTTAAGGATACAGTACCCGAAAAACAACAGATATATATCAGGCTTGCGCAGATGAGACATACGGATGAGAAGGAGAAAGAACATGGATAACGAGCGGATTCTCAGGAAAATAGAGGAATTAATGGAGCTGAGAGGGATGACCCGGTATCGGCTTTCTAAAATGAGCGGAATCAAGCAGTCTACTTTGACTACGATGTTAAATAAGCGCAGCGTAATCAGTATCAGCAGCCTGGATAAAATATGCAGAGCCTTTGGACTGCAGCTTTCAGAATTTTTTGCTATGATTGAGGAAAACCGCGAACAGGACGGATTGACAGACTTTCCGGTAGCAGAATGGGAACCGCTTCCCTCAGAGCACAAGCAGGTACTGGTGGGAATTATGCAGCTGTTTCGTAATTATCTGAAAAAATCGTAACTGTTCAGGACGGGGCATCTTCTTGTTCGGCAAAGCCGGACAAGAAGCATCGGAGATTCCTCCGATGTGAGAACTGGCAGAAAAATCCCTTTACAAGCGAACTCTACAAGAATTTTTTCTGCCAGTTCTCCCGCCGTCCTGAATAGTTACAAAAAATCTTGATTTCATAGGGAAAGTTTGATAAAGTGTAACTGTGAGACTATGGCGGCAAGCCAGACGAGAAAGAGAGGGACAACTTACATGGCACAGAATCCCAATGAAGAACTGGAACAGGAAGAGATGACTGTCACACTGACTCTGGATGACGGAAGTGAGCTGGAGTGTGTGGTGCTGACGATTTTCGAAGCAGGCGACAGAGATTACATTGCGCTGCTTCCGATGGAAGGCGCTGAGGCTGAAGAGGGCGAGGTATATCTGTATCGTTATACAGAGGATGCAGACGGAAATCCCAGCCTGGACAACATCATGGATGATGATGAGTATGAGATCGTAGCAGACGCATTTGACGAGCTTCTGGATGATCAGGAGTTTGATGAGCTGGTAGGCGAAGAGGATCTGGATTAATGCTATTTGAACGGCGGCAGAGAAAATTCTCTGCCGTTTTTCCATATTATAGGGAAGTGTGTTTTATAATGCAAAATGCTTCGCGAAGAATATGCACTGTGTGCCAGAGAAAAAGGTCTGCTGACGCAGCTGTGCTTTGGTTCGAGAATGTGCCAGGGTACTTTCTTTCCTGGGCTGGTATGGCTGTATGTCGTAACAGAGACAGGGAATTGTAAGGAAAAATTTATTGACAAACAAGACCCCAAAACGTATGATTAATCCATAGAAGAGAAGAAATGAAAAATGAGAAAGAGGTTACAGCGATAACCGCTGTTGGAAAAGGAGATGGATTTGCAATGAAGAAAAATATATTCCGGGTGATGGCCCTGACAGCAGTATTCGCATCACTGTCCACCACGGCAGCCTTTGCGGCACACTGGGGAACCGTTGGAAAAGACTGGTTTTATTATCTGGACGACGGTACGGTGGCAAAAAATATGTGGGTAAACACAACTGCAGAAGATGGAACTGTCACTGCTTCCTACTGGGTCAAGAGTAATGGCAAGATGGCTGTAACTGAGTGGCTCTATGATGGAGAATCCTGGTATTACGTAGACGGCAGCGGTCTGACCATGAAGGATCAGCTTTTAAAGCTGAATTCTGATCTGTACTGGCTGGATCCGGATGGAAAGATGGTTTCTAATGACTGGAGACAGACAGAAGATGGAAAGTGGTATTTTTTCCAGGAAAATGGCGTAGCGCTTAAGAATGGCTGGAAGGTTATTGACGGTGAAGAGTATTATTTCTTAAAGAGCGGTGTTCTGGCTGTGGATGCGCTGGTGCCCGGCGGGTATCGTGTGGATGCTTCCGGTCGGAAGATCATTCATTAAAAGGAGCGGATGGCAAGATGAGAAGAACAGGAACGGCACTGATACTGACAGTACTGATGGTTCTGGCTTCTGCATTTCCCGTACTGGCGCAGACCGGATGGGTGCGCAGCGGAGAATCATGGAATTATTACAAATCAGACGGCACGATGGCTTCCAATCAGTGGATTAAGAGCGGAGATGTTCTGTTCTGGATTCAGGAGGATGGAACCATGGCAGTCAATACCTGGCTGGAGTCGGGAGATGAAAAGTACTGGCTTGATGGAAGCGGCGCGGCAGTGACCGGCTGGCAGGAGATTGATGGAAAGTGGTATTATTTTCAGGAAGATAATACGATGGCTACTGACATGACCATTGACAGCTACTATGTAGGCAAGGATGGAGCATGGGTAGTAGGAAAGTAACCTTTATAATGTGCAGAATGAGGCAGAGAGGCAGCAAAGGCGGTCACTCTGCCTGTTTTTATGTCATAGGAAATTACGTCCTATGACATAAAAACGTTCCGCGGGGATCGCCATGGGGCGGAAGAGAATTTTGTCGCAGAAGCGACCCGCCGCAGGCGGAGAAGCTCGCGAGCGAGCTTCTTTCTTAGTCATAGGAAATTACGTCCTATGACATAAAAACGCTCCGCGGGGATCGCCATGGGTTGGAAGAAGGGAGCAGGGCTTTTTATAATAACCTGTAGTTATGGGAAAAATTCCATTCATGTATGGATTTCGTGAATAAATTCACGTTGATTAGTTGAAAAATGCTGTCAAATGCGATAATATGAAAAGAAACACCAGAAAGAAGAAAATAACAGGGATAAAAAGGGGAGAATGGCAATGAATTGTAAGATTACAACCATTCCGGGTGATGGGATCGGACCGGAGATTGTACGGGAGGCGTGCAGGGTTCTGGACAAGGCAGGCCAGGTTTTTGGTCATACCTTTACTTACACAGAGGTGCTGATGGGCGGATGTTCTATTGACAAATATGGAGTGCCTCTGACAGAGGAAGCCCTGGAGACAGCGAAAAACAGCGATGCGGTTCTCCTTGGAGCAGTAGGCGGAAATGTGGGAAATTCCAGATGGTATGATGTGGCTCCTAATTTAAGACCAGAGGCAGGACTTCTGGCTATTCGAAAGGGGCTGAATCTTTTTGCCAATATCCGTCCGGCCTACTTATATCAGGAGCTGGCCGATGCCTGTCCCCTGAAAAAGGAGATTATCGGAGATGGCTTTGATATGGTGATTATGAGAGAGCTGACTGGCGGTCTGTATTTCGGAGAACGTCATACAGAGGAGGTAGACGGAGTTCTGCAGGCAACAGATACCCTTACCTACAATGAGAATGAGATTCGCCGGATTGCAGTTAAGGCTTTTGATATTGCCATGAAGCGGAAAAAGCATGTGATCAGTGTGGATAAGGCGAATGTGCTGGATTCTTCCCGTCTGTGGAGAAAGGTTGTGGAAGAAGTTGCAGCGGATTATCCGGAGGTGAAGCTGGAGCATATGCTGGTTGATAACTGTGCAATGCAGCTGGTGATGAATCCGGGGCAGTTTGATGTAGTTCTGACAGAGAATATGTTTGGCGATATTCTATCAGATGAGGCCAGCATGATTACCGGATCTATTGGAATGCTTTCTTCAGCCAGCTTAAATGAGACAAAATTTGGCATGTATGAGCCCAGTCACGGCTCAGCACCGGATATTGCAGGAAAGGACATTGCCAATCCGATTGCAACGATACTTTCAGCAGCCATGATGCTTCGTTACTCCTTTGACTTGGATCGGGAGGCAGATGCTATTGAGGCGGCTGTGCAGAAGGCGCTTACAGAGGGCTATCGAACCAGCGATATTATGGCAGAGGGCTGTACCCTGGTAGGAACTACCCGGATGGGCGAGCTGATTGCCGGATATATTGAGTAAGTGCAGCTATTCAGAAAAACAGATACTTTAGTAGCATAGAAAATACAGCGGATCAAGCGCAAGACAGAAGGAGGATATGCAGCAATGAGAAGTGATAATGCGAAATCAGGGATGCAGCAGGCGCCGGCCCGCTCACTCTTTCGGGCCCTGGGACTGACAGATGAGGAGATGGAGCGTCCCCTGGTTGGTATTGTAAGCTCTTATAATGAGATTGTTCCGGGACATATGAACCTGGATAAAATAGTAGATGCAGTGAAGCAGGGTGTGGCTATGGCAGGAGGCACTCCGATTGTGTTTCCGGCTATTGCAGTCTGCGACGGAATTGCCATGGGCCATGTGGGTATGAAATACTCTCTGGTTACCAGAGACTTGATTGCCGATTCTACAGAATGTATGGCAATGGCTCATCAGTTTGACGCACTGGTAATGGTGCCGAACTGTGACAAGAATGTTCCCGGACTTTTAATGGCAGCGGCAAGACTGAATATTCCCACTGTGTTTGTCAGCGGCGGTCCTATGCTGGCAGGTCATGTAAAAGGGCAGAAGAGAAGCCTTTCCAGTATGTTTGAGGCAGTAGGCTCCTATGCGGCAGGAACCATGACTGAGGAGGATGTGAAGGAATTTGAGTGTAAGGTTTGTCCTACCTGTGGTTCCTGCTCCGGTATGTATACGGCCAACAGCATGAACTGTCTCACAGAGGTTCTGGGTATGGGTCTTCAGGGCAACGGAACCATTCCTGCCGTATATTCAGAACGTCTTGTTCTGGCAAAGCATGCCGGCATGGCAGTAATGGAAATGCTGAAGAAGAATATCTGCCCCCGGGATATTATGACAGAAGCGGCTTTTCGAAATGCTCTGACGATGGATATGGCTCTTGGCTGCAGCACCAACAGTATGCTTCATCTTCCGGCGATTGCCCACGAGGCAGGCGTAGAGCTGAACGTAGATATTGCCAATGAAATCAGTGCAAAAACCCCAAACCTCTGTCATCTGGCTCCGGCAGGTCCTACCTATATGGAGGATCTCAATGAGGCAGGCGGTATTTATGCAGTGATGAATGAGATCAGCAAGCTGGGATTGCTTAATCTGGACTGTATGACTGTTACAGGAAAGACCGTAGGGGAGAATATCAAAAACTGTTTCAATAAGAATCCGGAGGTCATCCGAACAGTAGAAAATCCTTACTCCGCAACCGGCGGTATTGCTGTTTTGAGAGGAAATCTGGCTCCGGATTCCTGCGTGGTAAAGCGCTCTGCCGTAGTACCGGAGATGCTGGTTCACGAAGGGCCTGCCCGTGTCTTTGACTGTGAGGACGATGCTATTGCAGCAATCAAGGGCGGAAAGATTGTGGCCGGAGATGTGGTGGTAATCCGCTACGAAGGTCCTAAGGGAGGTCCGGGTATGAGAGAAATGCTGAATCCCACCTCAGCTATTGCCGGTATGGGACTTGGTTCCTCTGTGGCTCTGGTGACAGACGGACGGTTCAGCGGCGCATCCCGAGGCGCATCCATCGGACATGTGTGTCCGGAGGCTGCAGCAGGCGGCCCTATTGGCCTGGTACAGGAGGGAGATATTATCGCAATAGATATCAATGCCAATACCATTAACATGAAGGTATCGGATGAGGAGCTGGAGAGACGGCGGGCAAACTGGACGCCAAAGAAGACAGAGGCGACAGGATATCTGAAACGGTATGCCCAGCTGGTTACCAGCGCAGATAAAGGCGCTGTATTGATGGGAAATTAATGCAAACAGAAGAGATAGCTTAATAGATAAGGAGTTTTTAACATGGCCGAAACCAGAGTATTGAACGGCTCGGAGATTCTGATTGAATGTCTGAAGGAACAGGGAGTAAAAACTGTATTTGGATATCCGGGCGGCGCAATTTTGAATATATACGACGCTCTTTACAAGCATCAGGATGAGATTACCCATATTCTGACTTCCCACGAGCAGGGAGCTGCTCATGCGGCAGACGGTTATGCAAGGGCAACCGGAAAGGTAGGCGTGTGTCTGGCCACATCCGGTCCGGGAGCCACCAATCTGGTAACTGGAATTGCAACTGCCTGTATGGATTCCATACCGGTAGTAGCCATTACCTGTAATGTAGGCGTGAGCCTTCTGGGACGAGACAGCTTCCAGGAGATTGATATTGCCGGTGTGACCATGCCTATTACCAAATACAATTTTATCGTAAAAGATATTAAAAAGCTGGCCTATACGGTGCGCAGAGCTTTTACTATTGCCCAGAGCGGCCGCCCGGGCCCGGTTCTTATTGATATTACAAAGGATGTGACTGCGGCAGAGTACGAATACACACCGCAGGAGCCGGAACCGATTGTCCGTCAGAAGGATACAATCCGGGATGAAGATATGGAAGTGGCTCTGGAAATGATCCGCAATGCGCAGAAACCTTTTATTCTGGTAGGAGGGGGCGCTGTGCTGTCCAATGCCAGCGAAGAGCTGCGGACCCTGGCGCACAGAATCCAGGCTCCGGTGGCAGACACCCTGATGGGAAAAGGAGCCTTTGACGGAGAGGATGAGCTGTATACCGGAATGGTGGGTATGCATGGAACGAAGACCTCCAACTTTGGTATTTCCGAATGTGATTTGCTGATTGTAGCCGGAGCACGTTTCAGTGATCGAGTAACGGGAAATGCTTCTAAATTTGCGAAAAATGCAAAAATTCTGCACATTGATGTGGATCCAGCGGAGATTAACAAAAATATTCGTACCCATGCCAGTGTGATTGGAGATCTGAAGCTGGTACTCAGACGGCTGAATGCCCGTCTGGATCCGATGAATCATGAGGAATGGGTGGCCCATATTGAGCGGCTGAAGGATATGTATCCGCTGAGATACGATAAAACACAGCTGACCGGCCCGTTTATTATGGAAACCATTGATGAACTGACCCACGGAGATGCGCTGATTGTTACAGAGGTAGGGCAGCATCAGATGTGGGCAGCGCAGTATTACAAGTATAAAAAGCCGAGAACCTTTCTTACCTCCGGCGGTCTGGGAACCATGGGCTACGGCCTGGGAGCAGCCTTGGGAGCCAAGATGGGATGTGGCGATATGGGATGTCCCGACAAGCCGGTATTTAACATTGCCGGGGACGGATGCTTCCGCATGAATATGAACGAGATTGCAACAGCAACCCGCTACGGCATCCCTGTGATTCAGGTGGTTATCAATAACCATGTTCTGGGAATGGTTCGCCAGTGGCAGACTTTGTTCTACGGCAAGCGTTATTCACATACGGTATTAAATGACTCCGTTGATTTTGTCAAGCTGGCAGAGGCAATGGGAGCAAAGGCCTATCGGATAACGAAAAAGGAGGAGCTGAGGCCAGTGCTTCAGGAGGCCATGGCTTTAGGCGCTCCGGTGGTTATTGACTGCCAGATTAACTGCGATGATAAGGTTTATCCGATGGTATCTCCGGGAGCTCCGATTCAGGATGCTTTTGACGATACAGATTTAAAGATCCGTTAAGAAAGGATTCAAAAAGAATCCGGCGAGAGGGGAAAACAAACGGAAAAATCCGTTTTGTTTCTATATTGTTCCCGGGAAAGAATGTTTTCCGGGAGCGGAAGGCCCAGTTTCCGGGCAGGAAAAGAAAAAGAAAAAGAGGGAGGAAGAAACAATGGGAAGAGTCTACAATTTTTCTGCAGGCCCGGCTGTTCTGCCGGAGGAAGTCCTGAAAGAAGCCGCTGATGAAATGCTTGATTACAGAGGCACCGGAATGTCAGTGATGGAGATGAGTCATCGATCTAAGGCATTTGAGACGATTATCCAGGAAGCAGAACAGGATCTCAGGGATCTGATGAATATCCCGGACAATTACAAAGTACTGTTCCTGCAGGGAGGAGCCCATTTACAGTTCTCCATGATACCGCAGAACCTGATGAAAAATGGTGTGGCTGACTACATTATCACCGGCCAGTGGGCGAAGAAGGCATTTAAGGAGGCACAGAAATACGGAAAGGCAGTAGCGGTTGCGTCCAGTGAAGACAAGACCTTCAGCTATATTCCGGACTGTTCCGATCTGCCCATCGATGATGATGCAGATTATGTATATATTTGCGAGAACAATACGATTTACGGTACGAAGTTCAAAACACTGCCCAATACAAAGGGCAAAACACTGGTAGCGGATGTTTCTTCCTGTTTCTTATCGGAACCGGTAGATGTAAGTAAATACGGCGTAATTTACGGCGGTGTTCAGAAGAACATCGGACCGGCAGGAGTGGTTATTGTGATTATCCGTGAAGACCTGATTACAGAGGATGTGCTTCCGGGTACTCCTACCATGTGTCAGTATAAGACTCACGCAGATGCCAAGTCCCTGTATAATACGCCGCCGGCATATGGCATTTACATCTGCGGCAAGGTATTTAAGTGGCTGAAGAAGCGCGGCGGTCTGCAGGCTATGAAGGAATACAACGAAAAGAAGGCTAAAATTCTTTACGATTTTCTGGACGAGAGCAAGCTGTTTAAGGGCACTGTTGTAAAAGAGGATCGTTCTTTGATGAACGTACCCTTTGTTACCGGTGATGCAGATCTCGATGCAGAATTTATCAAGGCAGCGACAGCAGCCGGCTTTGTAAATCTGAAGGGCCACAGAAGTGTAGGCGGTATGAGAGCCAGCATTTACAATGCAATGCCGATAGAAGGTGTGCAGAAGCTGGTAGAATTTATGAAAAAGTTTGAGGAGGAGCATCAGGCATGAGAAAAATTCACTGTTTAAACGCCATTTCCAAATATGGTACTGATCTTTTGAATGACAATTATGCACTGACCGGTGAGATCCAGGAAGCAGACGGCATTCTGGTTCGCAGCGCCTCCATGCATGAAATGGAATTTTCTGATTCTCTGCTGGCAATTGCCCGTGCAGGAGCCGGTGTAAACAACATTCCGCTGGATGCCTGCGCAGAAAAGGGTATCGTAGTGTTTAATACTCCGGGCGCCAATGCCAATGGTGTAAAGGAGCTGGTTCTGGCAGGACTGCTTCTGGCTTCCCGTGATGTTATCGGCGGAATCGGATGGTGCAAGGACAATAAAGACGATGCTAATATTGCAAAAACCACAGAGAAGAGCAAAAAGGCATTTGCAGGCTGTGAAATCAAGGGCAAGAAGCTGGGCGTCATTGGCCTGGGAGCCATTGGCGTTCTGGTTGCGAATGCGGCAGCAGGACTGGGCATGGAGGTTTATGGATATGACCCATATATTTCCGTTCACGCTGCCTGGATGCTTTCTCGTGAAGTGAAGCACACCACAAGTCTGGATGTGATTTTCCAGGAGTGCGATTACATTACCGTTCATGTGCCGGCTATAGACAGCACAAAGGGCATGATTAACAAGGAAGCTCTGGATCAGATGAAGGACGGCGTGGTGGTTCTGAACTTTGCCCGCGATGTGCTGGTGAATGATGACGATATGGCAGAGGCATTAAAGTCTGGAAAGGTAAAGAAGTATGTAACAGACTTCCCCAATCCCAAGTCTGCCAACATGGAAAATACCATTGTGATTCCGCATCTGGGCGCATCTACAGAGGAGTCTGAGGATAACTGTGCCAAGATGGCAGTGGAGCAGCTGATGGAGTATCTGGAGAACGGAAATATCAGAAATTCTGTCAATTTCCCGGCCTGCGATATGGGCGTGAAGAAAACAGTATGCAGAATCAGCGTGCTTCATAAAAATGTTCCGAACATGATTGGACAGATTACAGGAGCTCTGGCATCCGGCGGAATCAACATTTCTGATATGACCAATAAGAGTAAGGATAAATACGCTTATACCCTGATGGATCTGGATCACAGTCCGTCTGAGGATGTGATTCGGAAGCTGAATGAGATTGACGGAGTTCTGAGAGTCCGCGTGATTTAATATTTGTAACAGTTCAGCCTTGCGTGGATTCGGTCAGAACAACTCGTTGAAAGCTTGCTTTCATAAGAATTTTTCTGCCAGATCTCCCACCGTCCTGAATAGTTACCGGAAAATTAGGAAAAGAAAGAGGAATTTTATGGCGGAGATCAGACCATTCCGGTGTATCCGTCCCAGTAAGGAAGCGGCGTCAGCAGTGGCGGCGCTTCCTTATGATGTTTATGACCGGAAAGAAGCAAAGGAAATTGTGAAGAAAAATCCGCTGTCATTTTTGGCAGTGGATCGGGCGGAAACTCAGTTTGAGGATGGAAAGAATCCCTATGCCCCGGAGGTTTATGAACAGGCGGCCAGGACCCTAAAGAGATGGCAGCAGGAGGGGATTTTGACAGAGGATGAGTCGCCGTTTTATTATCTGTATGAGCTGGTGATGGAGGGACGTGCCCAGACAGGAATTGTGGCCTGCGCATCGGTGGATGATTACAGCAGCGGCGTGATTGCACGTCATGAAAATACAAGAGAAGAAAAGGAACAGGATCGGATCCGCCATGTGGATGTGACAAATGCCCATACGGGACCGATTTTTCTGGCATATCGTTCTCAGGAGGAATTGAACAGTCTGGTAGCCCTGGAAAAGAAAAAAACGCCTTTGTATGATTTTATTTCAGAGGATGGAATCTGTCACAGAGTCTGGAAAATCGAGGATCCGCAGAAGGCAGAAGAGATTCACCGTATTTTTTCAGGAATTCCAAGAGTTTATATAGCAGACGGCCATCACCGTGCAGCTTCTGCAGTAAAGGTTGCAGCTATGCGCCGGGAAGCGAATCCATCCTGGACAGGAAACGAGGAGTTTAATTATTTTCTTTCAGTGCTGTTTCCGGATGATCAGCTGATGATTATGCCCTATAATCGGGTAGTGCAGGATTTGAATGGCCTTAGCCGGGAAGAGTTTCTGAAAAAAACAGAAAGATATTTTGTTGTAACAGAAAGAGGAAGGAAGGCCTTTTCTCCAGAACAGAAGGGACAGGTGGGAATGTATCTGGATGGGAGCTGGTATCAGCTGGATGCCAGACCGGAGATTTGCACCGATGATCCGGTAAAGGGGCTGGATGTATCCATTCTCCAAGACAGAATATTAGGTCCTCTTCTGGGAATTGGAGATCCCCGGACTGACAGCAGAATTCGTTTTGTAGGCGGAATCCGCGGACTTTCAGAGCTGGAACGGCTGGTGGACAGCGGTGCAGCTGTGGCCTTTTCCATGTACCCGACCTCGATCAGAGAGCTGTTTGAAGTGGCAGATGCAGGGCTTCTCATGCCTCCGAAATCTACCTGGTTTGAACCAAAGCTGCGCAGCGGCCTGTTTATTCATGCAATAGAGAAATGAGAATGCAGATGTGGAGGACTTTTGTAAGAACGGTTCTGGCAAAGCGGAAGGAAAGCGGCGGATTATCGAAGCAGTTCCCCAATATCGACCAGACCCCAGCCCTGCTGATTGCGGGGAAGCCCCAGATCTACGGCTCGTTCCCGGAGAAGGAGCTTGACATCACGGTTGCTGAGTTCTGGACATTTTTCCAGAAGAAGAGCCAGGGCGCCGGATACATAGGGTGTGGCCATACTGGTTCCGCTTTTGCAGGTATAGCGTCCGGGGAAGTTGGCACAGCTTAAAACAGAGGCTCCGGGAGCTACTACATCTGGCTTGCAGATACAGGAACAGGTGGGGCCTCGACCGGAATAGTCAACCATCCGGCTGCCCATAACATTGACCTCCTGGTTATCGTCAGAACAGCCTACGGTGATTACCTTTCGGCTGATGCCGGGAGTTGTGATGGTTCCGCTGCGGGGTCCCATATTGCCCGCGGCAACGACTACAATCAGCCCTTCGTCCCAGGCGGCGTTGACGCCCCGGACGAGGGCTGAATTTTCGTTCATGTTTTTTCTGGAAAAGGAGCCGACAGAGATATTGACAATACGGATCTGGTAAAGCTCTCTGTTTTCCCGAATCCACCGAAGGCCGGAGAGAACATCAGAGGCATATCCGTTTCCGCGCCGATCCAGGACCTTAACTGGAATCAGATGGCATTCCGGCGCAAGACCGCAGCAGGAGCCGGAGGAGGCATATCCATTTCCGCCGATAATTCCGCATACATGAGTGCCATGTCCGTTGTCATCATAGGGAAGCCGTTTCCGTCCGACTATGTCCCGGAAAGCGGCGATTCTGTTTTGAAGATCTTCATGGAGAAAGCAGCCGGTGTCCAGTACGGCAACACCGATGCCGCGGCCGGTAAGCCGGTGCGGCTCTGTTTTCCAGGCATTTCTATTTGTCCGACACACCAAAAGATACCTGTTATTTTTTTACTATTATGGTATTCCAGGCAGGTCTGAAGGTTGACAGGAGGATCTTAATAATTTCCTAAGAATCTATTTAAACAATATACACACATTTTCCGGGCATCTGTGATATACTTTAACCATAGAAAGAGAAAAACAGATAAATCCTTAATCCTTTTTTGAAATCCTAATTCCGAAAGAAAAATGCACCCTGTACCCATCCATCACGGTACAGGGCTTTTTCTTTTCCATAAAAAAGTTCTCCATGGCCGTAAATTTGATTTACACAGGTGCATACAGGAGAACTTTCAACTTTTTTTCTGCCTGAATCTTCGCACGGCTGAATTGTTACGGAATTGTCGAAAGGTGTCATTTTTTGCGATGGAAGAGGTTTGACAGGAAAAAAATTCCTGTGTTATAGTATTCATAAGACAGCAGATCCTGGAAAGGCAGCTGTGCCTTTCTGTCCGGCATATCGCCAGATTTCCTATTGTTATTATCTGATTTTTGAAAGAAAGAAGTGGTGCCTTTGGGCATAAGTTAATATTGACTTTTTTAGGGAAGTATACTATGATTAGGACAGAGAAAAAGAACGTCTGTTCGCTTGGAGGATAATATGACTAGAGATGATAAATTAAAGGCGCTTGATGCAGCCATTACCCAGATTGAAAAGTCCTATGGAAAGGGCTCGATTATGAAGCTTGGCGATTCCGGCGCGAATATGAATATTGAGACGGTTCCTACCGGCGCGCTTAGCCTGGATTTGGCCCTTGGACTGGGAGGAGTACCCAAGGGGCGGGTGATTGAGATCTATGGCCCGGAGTCCAGCGGTAAGACAACGGTTGCTCTTCATATGGTGGCAGAAGTACAGAAGCGGGGCGGAATTGCGGGATTTATCGATGCAGAGCATGCCCTGGATCCGGTTTATGCTCGGAATATTGGTGTAGATATTGACAATTTATATATCTCTCAGCCGGACAACGGTGAGCAGGCACTGGAGATCACAGAAACCATGGTTCGCTCCGGCGCTGTGGATATTGTGATTGTAGACTCTGTAGCAGCACTGGTGCCGAAGGCAGAGATTGACGGTGAGATGGGAGATTCCCATGTAGGACTGCAGGCTCGCCTGATGTCGCAGGCGCTTCGAAAGCTGACCGGTGTGATCAGCAAGTCCAACTGCTCTGTTATCTTTATCAACCAGCTTCGTGAAAAGGTTGGCGTTATGTTTGGCAATCCGGAGACTACGACCGGCGGGCGGGCCCTGAAGTTCTATGCATCTGTCCGGATGGATGTGCGCCGGACAGAGTCGATTAAGGTCGGCGGTGAGGTAGTGGGAAACCATGTCCGGGTAAAGGTTGTAAAGAACAAGATTGCGCCGCCTTTCCGTGAGGCAGAATTTGACATTATGTTTGGACAAGGTATCTCCAGAGAAGGAGACATTCTGGATTTGGCAGTGAAGGACAACATTGTGGAGAAGAGCGGAGCTTGGTATGCGTATAATGGAGCTAAGATTGGGCAGGGACGCGAAAATGCAAAGGGATATTTAAAGGATAATCCCAGAATTTGTGCAGAGATTGAGCTGAAGGTGAGAGAGCTTCACGGACTTCCGGGAGACGTAGTGATTCCGGAGCTGTCTGATGAGGAAATGAAGAATGCTTCTGGAAAGGCAAATGGAGCGCCTGCATCCGGAAAGGTCGCAAATTCTGCTGAAGAAGGACTTCTGTAGAGATGAGACAGGTGCGGACTGCCAGAGACTGTGCGCTTTCCCTTCTGGAATACCGGGACAGGACAGAGGCAGAGATGCGCAGAAAGCTGAAGGAGCGGGAGTATGCTCCGGAGGCGGTAGAGGAAACAATTTATTTTTTAAAAGAATACCATTATCTTGATGATCAGGAGTACGCCAGAAAATATGTGCGGACTGCCGGAGCGGGAAAGAGCATCCGGCAGCTGCGTCAGAGTCTGCTGAGTAAGGGGATTTCCAGAGAGATACTGGATCTTTGCTTTGAAGAGGAGACAGTAGATGAGGAAGAGGCTGTCCGGCGTTTTTTGAAGAAAAAAGGATACACTGACGGAGCCGGAGAAGATCCAGAGAAGACCAGAAAGCTGGCAGCAGCTTTGGGACGCCGGGGATTTTCCTTTGAGACAATTCGCCGAGTGATGGAGGAATTGACAGACACCGTTCTTTGACGCAGCATAAATTTTGTCCAGTATTCCCAGTTGGGGATGTAAGATACTTGACATAATGCATAAAACAGTTTAAAATTGAAGTGTTGTATTGGTGTACAATGAAAACTAAATAAGGAGGTGCTCCTGTGTCAACGATAATAGCAGTTGTTATAACACTGGTTGTTGTGGCGCCTATTACCTGGATATCTGCTGTGAATCACCGGAAAAAAACTTACGAAAGTAAGGTTGGTACAGCAGAAATAAAAGCCAGAGAGATAATAGATGAAGCGTTAAAGACGGCAGAGACAAAGAAGCGAGAAGCTCTCCTGGAGGCGAAGGAAGAGTCTTTAAAGACTAAGAATGAGCTGGATAAAGAGACAAAAGAGAGAAGAGCTGAGCTTCAACGCTATGAAAGACGTGTACTGAGCAAAGAAGAGAACTTAGACAAAAAAGCGGAAACCATGGAACGGCGGGAAGCTGGTATTGCATCCCGTGAAGAAGCCCTGAACAGGCGGAATGCAGAAGTGGAAAGTCTGTACGAGAAAGGGATACAGGAACTGGAGAGAATCTCCGGCCTTACCTCCGAGCAGGCCAAGGAATATCTTCTCCGTTCTGTTGAGGCAGAGGTCAAGCATGACACTGCCAAAATGATCAAGGAGCTGGAAAACAAGGCCAAGGAAGAAGCGGATAAAAAAGCTAAGGACTATGTTGTGACTGCCATTCAGCGATGTGCGGCAGATCATGTGGCTGAAACTACAGTATCGGTAGTTCAGCTTCCGAACGATGAGATGAAGGGACGCATCATTGGACGTGAGGGACGCAATATTCGTACCCTGGAAACCATGACTGGTGTAGAGCTGATTATTGATGATACTCCGGAAGCGGTAGTATTATCAGGATTTGATCCCATCCGTCGTGAGGTGGCCAGAATTGCTCTGGAGCGTTTGATTGTGGACGGACGGATTCATCCGGCCAGAATCGAAGAGATGGTAGAAAAGGCACAGCGGGAAGTGGAATCAAATATGCGTGAGGATGGCGAGGCAGCTACCCTTGAGGTAGGTATCCACGGCATTCATCCAGAGCTTGTGAAGCTTCTTGGCAAGATGAAGTTCAGAACCAGTTATGGTCAGAATGCACTGAAGCATTCCATGGAGGTTGCGCAGCTGGCCGGCCTTCTGGCATCTGAGGTAGGCGTGGATGTTCGTATGGCAAAACGCGCCGGTTTATTACATGACATTGGTAAATCCATTGACCATGAGATGGAAGGATCTCATGTACAGCTTGGTGCAGAACTCTGTAGAAAATATAAGGAGTCTGCAATTGTAATTAATGCTGTTGAGTCCCATCATGGCGATGTTGAGCCGCAGAGTCTGATCGCATGTCTGGTTCAGGCTGCTGATACAATATCTGCAGCAAGACCTGGTGCAAGACGCGAGACTCTGGAAACATATACCAACCGATTGAAGCAGTTAGAGGATATTACCAATTCCTTTAAGGGTGTGGATAAGTCCTTTGCGATTCAGGCAGGCCGAGAGGTTCGTATCATGGTAGTTCCGGAGCAGGTAAGCGATGATGACATGGTACTGATGGCCCGCGAGATTTCCAAGCGTATCGAGGATGAGCTGGAATATCCGGGACAGATTAAGGTAAATGTGATCCGCGAATCCCGGGCTACAGATTATGCAAAATAAAAATTCAATGTAATAAGAATGGAGCAGGTCGGTATTCTATCAGAAGAGATAGAACACCGGCCTGTTTTTGTTTTCTTTCATGGGAAAGTTCGTCCTATGACAGAAAACGTTCCGCGTCTTTTTTTCAGTCTGTTTCTGAGTTGTTTCTTACAATTTCCGGTGGAAACTTAAGAATTCAGTTCCTGTATTGACAGGAGAGAAACAATGTAATAGAGTGAAAGCAGATTAGATGCAGCCTCTTTGGAGATAGAGGTTTGTACGGGCACAGAATGGGGGAAAGAAACATGAAACACAGAAAAAAGTTAGCAGCGGCGGCTATGACTGTTTTGATGGCAGCATTGATGGCG
The DNA here is from genome assembly GCF_964238185.1 of Lachnoclostridium sp. Marseille-P6806. NCBI lineage: Bacteria > Bacillati > Bacillota > Clostridia > Lachnospirales > Lachnospiraceae > Lachnoclostridium > Lachnoclostridium sp. Marseille-P6806. Next base: position 258,432 of record NZ_CAXSLG010000001.1, on the reverse strand, counting down.
ATGCCGGCGATGGCAGCCAGCAGAAAGAAGATCAGTTCTGTTAATCTGGAGATAGAAGCGGACATTCAGCCGGATACCCGTTACGGTGAGGAAACGATAGAGGTTGACACAAAGGGCGGGAAGTACTCCTTTGATTATTATGAGATTGAAAATACCGGTTTTGAGTGGACCAGAGAAGATATTCCTCAGATTGTGATTTATCTCAGAGCAGATGAGGGATATTATTTCTCGGTAAGCAAGGCCAGTTCAGTAAAGCTGAGCGGCGCTACTTATATTAAGGCATCCAAACAGGACTCCTCTGAGATTTTGAAGCTGACAGTGAAGCTTCCTCCTTTGGCGGAGAGTGTAGGGGATCTTACAGAGGTAGTCCTTACAGACAATGGATATGGCATGTGGGACGCAGTTCCGGGGGCAGCTACCTATGAGTTCCGTCTTTATCGGAACGGGGAAGGAATCGGCGTTACCATGTTAAGTACAACAGGAACCGATTACAATTTCAAGGATATTATGGATCGCCCCGGAAGCTACCAGATAAAGATTCGTCCGGTCAATGGCCTGAATGTGTCCAATAAGGGCGAGTGGATGGAATCCAATATTGTAAATCTCTCCAAAGAGCAGGCAGCCGCTATCCGGAATGGAGAGGCAGGCAGCCGTCCTCTGCGGGGCGCGTGGAAGTCCAACGCTCAGGGAAGCTGGTATGAGCTGGAGGATGGTTCCTACCCGATGAACCAGTGGATGGAGCTGGAAGGACAATGGTATTTCTTTGATGAAAATGGTTATATGAAAACAGGATGGATTGAATGGAATGGAAAGAAGTACTACTGCAATAAAGCAGGAGTGATGCAGAAGAATACCACCACTCCTGACGGCTATATTCTGGATGAAAACGGAACACTTAAGAATGATTAATATTCTGCTCTTTGGCCCCGCCGGGTACGGCGGGGTCTTTTATTTGCCACAAACGATAATATTCCTTGGTTTCCTGATTTTTTATGGTTTCTGAACGGTTCATGGAGAGGAAGCGGGCAAGCTCGTAGCAGTCAATCCAGATTTGGTTGTTTCCGTCCTTTTGAGATTCATCAAAAATCAGCTGGAGACCAAAGTGAAGATGGGGAGTGTCAATATTATTGGTGTTTTCCTCAGTGCTGTAGCCGGTGCGCCCAAGATATCCGATGACATCTCCGGCCTGTACAATGCTGCCTTGTTTCAGAGATTTGTGATAGGGATAATTTTTTCTCAAGTGTGCATAGTAATAGTAACGTTTTTTGTCGAAGCTTCGGATTCCCAGCCTCCAGCCTCCGTACTGGTTCCAGCCGATGGCCTCGACCTGCCCAGATTCCACACAGATAATGGGAGTCCCCACCTGTCCCATGAAATCATGTCCCAGATGACGGCGCTGAAATCCGTAACTGCGTGAAGCACCGAAATCGTCGTAATCCTCATAAGGAAAATATCGGGCAATGGGACTGAATGCCTTTAGTCCGTATCTGGACTGCCAGACAGGTTCAGAATATCCGCTGTCATCTGGTTTCCCCGGTTCCTGAATTTGATATTCCCCCACAAGCCCTCCTAAAACGGCTGTGTAGGCTTCCAGATAGTAAGGATAATATTTCATACCCCTTGTCACTTCCTCCATAGAGGAGCCATTCTGGAGCTTTTGAATAAGTTGTTCCAGATCGGCCTTCTGATATTGGGAAAAATCGCCGCCGTATCTGGCACCAAGAAAGGCGAGAAGGGAAATCCAGTCCCAATGACAGGGGGAAAGATAGCTGGTAATATCGTAATGAAGCGCCTGATTCATGGCTTCTGCGGTTACATCAAAATCAACCCATTGAATGAAGTTTTTCTGTTTAGAGGAATCAGGATTCTGGTTGGAAACAGGAGCTGAGACAGAGCGGGGCGGTTCAGGCTGGAATGGGGAAGCGGGCAGACTGGAAAACAGAAGGGCAAGAAAAAGGGCCACTGCAGCCAGAATCGGAAAAAAACAGTTTTTGAAAATCCGAAAAGGCTGATTCTGATGTTTTAATGACATAAAAAACCTCCCTGTACGACCGTAATTCTTCACAGTGTATGGGGAGGTTTAAAAAAATATGACAGGGTTCCAAAAAGAAATCCCCGGATGAAAACAAAAATTACAGCTCCAGAATCTCTCCGTCATCAGGAACGAACAGATTTCCATGATAATACTGTTTTCCTTCATTCAGGTAAAGCTCTTTTCTGCGTCCTACAGACTTGTCCTCCGTATGCCAGAGTACCAGATTGCCGATGTGGAGCTCCTCCGCCAGACGGGCAGCGTCCATAACCGTGCTGTGGTGCTTTTCATAAGGCTTGAATCGCTCCCGTTCACCGTAAAGACAGAAGGCCTCGTGAAGCAGCCAGTCGCTTCCCTCAACATAGGGAGCACAGATGGGATTGTAGGGCTCGTCGCCGACACAGGTCAGCTTTTTCCCATTTTTTAAAGTGGTAGTAAAGCCGAATTGCCGCGCTTTGGTAGAGTGAATATCAAAAAAAGTAACCTCGTAGTCCATGATGGAAAGCGTTTCCCCGTCATGAACAGGAATCAGATGAATCCGGTCACCAATGAGTCGGTAAAATTTGCCCTGAAGAGTCAGACGGCAGAATGTGTCAATCGTAGAGGTCAACTGATCGTGGCAGTAAATGTTCAGATCGCCGTCGTAGGTGCCATTTAACATACGGGTAGCAATAAAGCGTACCATCCAGACTACGCCAAGAAGGTGATCCGTATGCTCATGGGTGACAAAGAGATCATGGATCTGGGAATACTGGACGTTCATTTTGTCAAGAATCTGCAGAATACCGTTGCCGCCGCCGGCGTCCACCATGAAAAAGCGATCTTCATTGCGAATGGCAAAGCAGGTATTGTAATAATGAATAACAGCGGCATTTCCCGTGCCGAATACGTATAATTGTTCCATAGGATGGGCTCCTTATCTTTTGATTAGAACTTTTCATTTACTTCAGATTATGTTACTATATTTGTTAGAGAAAATCAACCTGGGGAGGATTGAAAATGAGAGATTTGGCATATCTGAAGCTGCTGGCAAAGGAATATCCAAGTCTGAAGGCAGCATCCAGTGAAATTATCAATCTGATAGCGATCTGCGGCCTGCCCAAGGGCACGGAATATTTTTTCAGTGATCTGCATGGTGAATATGAGGCATTTATTTATCTGCTGCGCAGCGCGTCTGGAATTATCAGGGAGAAGATCCGGGCAACCTACGGCTATATTATTCCGGAGGAGGAGCAGATGGAGCTGGCAAACCTGATTTATTATCCGGATCGGAATTTGAACAAGATTATTCAGCAGGGGCGAGGTACGGAGGACTGGCAGAGGATTACGGTAAACAGACTGGTTCAGATCTGCAAGGAGGTATCTTCCAAATATACTCGTTCCAAGGTTCGTAAAAAAATGCCCAGAGAATTTGGCTATGTAATCGACGAGCTTCTTCATGTGGATTACAATGATGAAAATAAGCGGGTATACTATGAAGAAATTATCCGTTCCATTATTGATACAGGAATTGCTGATAAATTTATTGTGGCTTTGTGTGAGCTGATTCAGAATCTGGCTATTGACAGTCTTCATATTATCGGAGACATTTTCGATCGAGGGCCGCGGGCGGACATTATTATGAATGAGCTGATGCATTTCCATGATGTGGATATTCAGTGGGGGAATCATGATATATCCTGGATGGGAGCGGCGACGGGAAACCCTGCGTGTGTATGTAATGTGCTGCGGATTGCTATCAGCTACAACAGCTTCGATGTTCTGGAGGACGGCTATGGAATTAATCTGCGCCCGCTGTCTATGTTTGCTTCAAAGGTGTACCGGGATGACCCCTGCAGCCAGTTTACGCCGAAAATTCTTGATGAAAATATATATGATGCAGTAGATCCGGGGCTGGCAGCTAAAATGCATAAAGCGATTGCTGTGATTCAGTTTAAGGTGGAAGGACAGATTATTAAGCGTCATCCCGGCTACAAGATGGATGATCGGATTTTGCTGGAGGCGGTGGATTACAGCAGAGGTGTGGTTACGATTGAGGGAACAGAATATCCCATGCTGGATACGATGTTTCCCACCATTGATCCCAAGCATCCTCTGCGGCTGACAAAAGAAGAGGACGAGCTTTTGCACACTCTGATTATGTCCTTCCGACACAGCGGACTTCTCCACAAGCACATCCGTTTCCTCTACACCAACGGCGCCCTGTACCAGTGCCATAATGGAAATCTGCTTTACCACGGCTGCATTCCCATGCGGCCGGACGGAAGCTTTGAGGGAATGATCTGCAATGGGGAGGAGTTGACAGGAAGAGCACTTATGGATTATATTGGAGAACAGATCCACAAGGCATATTTTTTGTCGGAGGATGATCCGGAGAAGAATGGAGCCAGAGATTTTATGTGGTATCTGTGGTGCGGAGCCAAGTCGCCTGTATTCGGAAAAGATAAGATGACAACCTTTGAGCATTATTTTGTAGCGGATAAGGCAACACACAGAGAGCGGCTCAATCCTTATTATAATCTGAGTCAGCAGGAAGATGTCTGTGATCGGATTCTTCAGGAGTTCGGACTGTACGGCGAAGGTTCCCACATTATTAATGGTCATGTGCCTGTAAAGATCAAGGATGGAGAAATGCCCGTTAAGGCTAACGGCAAGCTGTTTGTTATTGACGGAGGACTCTCCAAGGCTTATCAGAAATACACGGGAATCGCAGGCTACACGCTGATTTATAATTCCCATCACCTGGCTCTGGCGGAACATAAGCCCTTTAATCCAGAGCAGGAAAATACGCCCAGAGTTGCGATTGTAGAAAAAATGAAAAACAGAATCATGGTAAGCGACACAGATAAGGGAAAGGAGCTGATGGCTCAGATTGAGGATTTAAAAGAGCTTTCAGCAGCCTACCGCCGGGGCGATATTAAAGAACAGGCAGATTGAAACAGAAGGAGAATGAATGAGTAAAAACGAATTTATCCAGGGACTGGAAGCAGCCCTGTCCGGCAATGTACCGCCGGAAACAGTTCGGGAAAACCTGATTTATTATCGGGATTATATCCGGACAGAGCTGGAAAAAGGCAGAACAGAGCAGGATATTATGGATGAACTGGGAGATCCCAGACTGATTGCCCGAACGATTATGGATACAACGCCGGGAGCTGAGGAGGGGGCATTTGAGCCTTATCACTTCCGTGGTTTTTTTGGCGAAGGCAGTCAGACGGGCAGCTACAGCCAGGGAAGCGGATATGGTCAGGACAGTTCCTACAGCCAGAATGACGGCTATACTCAGGGAAGCGGTTCCCGTGGACATGTCCATTATTATAATCTGAATAAGTGGTACTGGAAGCTGTTGGCCGTGGTCGTGGTCGTTCTGTTTTTGATGCTGCTCTTTACACTGATTACCGGCTTTTTAAGCCTGGTGATTCCCATGCTGCCAGTATTGGGACTGATTGCAGTAATTATGTGGTTTGTAGGCGGCCGGCGCAGATGATATTCCTGTTTTTGTGTCATAGGAAATTGCGTTCTATGACATAAAAACGCTCCGCGAGGATCGCCATGCGGCAGAAGAGAATTTTGTCGCAGAAGCGACCCGCCGCAGGCGGAGAAGCTCGCGAGCGAGCTTCTTTTTCATGCCAATTGTCGGGATGTTATAAAATCTTAAAATAATTATTAACAATATGTAAACAATAACCAGGATCTCTTGACGGATATCCTGGTTATGTGTATAATAAGCCTGTAACATATTTAACAATTATGTAACATTTGAAATAAAGCATTCATGATTGGAGAAGAAAATGAAGCGGTCCGTATTATACGCAGCAGCAATGATGGCAGTAACCGGAGTAATGATGTGGCACAATCCTATGATTTCCCATGCAGAACCTGTACAGGAGGAAGCAGTTCAGATATCGGAAGTATTGCTGGTTCCGTCAGAAGAAGAGGTTCTGGCACAGAGCGGACCGGATGCGGAAATTCAGAAAGCCCTCGCAGAAGCAAAGGCAGCTGAGGAGGCAGCAGCTCAGGCGGCTGAAGAGGCAGAGGCAGAACAGAATGCCCGTCAGAGCCTGGTGGATTATGCATTGCAGTTTGTAGGCGGCGCTTATAAAGCCGGCGGAAGCGATCCCCATACGGGCGCTGACTGTTCCGGATTTGTGAAATATGTGATGCAGTACGGCGCAGGAATTTCCATGAATCGCTCTTCTACTTCTCAGTCTACACAGGGACAGGCTATTGATGCCAGTCAGATGCAGCCGGGGGATTTGATTTTTTACGGAAATGGTTCCCGCATCAATCATGTTGCTATGTACATAGGAGATGGACAGATTGTTCACGCTTCCACTTATAAAACAGGAATCAAAACATCAGAATGGGATTATCGGGATCCGGTAAAGATCATTACGATGTTTTAAAAAGAACAGGATATTATAGATAGAAAAGGCAGTACCGTAAAGACACCAGAAGGTGAGGGGCGGCGCTGCCTTTTTCTGTTATAGGAAAGAAGTCCATGCGGTGTGAAGCGTTTTGGGGAAGAGAGGGAACAATTCTTTAACAAAAATCTAACGAATCTGGAAAAGAAATGGAAAAGGCATACAGGAAAACAGCCGACCAGGGGAGCTGATCGGCTGTTTTTGAGGGGAGTATAAATAATTAATAAGGCTGAAGAAACGGACTTTAAGGGAAATCACATTTCTTCAAAATAGATTATAATGTTTTTTCGCAAAAAAATCAATCTATATTTTTGAATAATATTGCGCAGATCAGACATACTACTCCTGTAACCAAGTTCAGGGATCGCCGAATCAGGAGGTTAAACCATGAAAGACTATTACAAAGATATGGAAAACAGCAGAAATTCCAGCAGAAACGACAGCCAGAATTGTGACAGAAATTCCAGCAAAAATTCTAGCAGAAATGACAGTCAGAATTCCAGCAAAAATTCCAGCAGAAACGACAGTCAGAATTCCAGCAAAAATTCCGGCAGAAATGACAGCCAGAATTCCAGCAGAAATTCCAGTCAGAACAACAGCCACAGATAAAGCCTTTCTTTTGTAAGAGAACAGCCGCAGGCATTTGTTAAGAAGAACTGGGAAAGAAATGTCATTGGAAGAATGACGGAAAGAACAGAGTATATAGAGATATGTACCCTGTTCTTTTTTTGTAGGTCATAGGAAATTGCGCCGCTATGACAAGCATCCCTGATTTTGTATATGATATAGTAAAGAAAAGAATAGAAAGGGATATCATGTGGTATCTGATAAGCGGAGCGGATCTGGAGGAATTGCTGGAACAGGAAAAGGATATGGTGCTGGTCGATATGCGCGACAGGCAGTCCTATGAAAAAGGTCATATATGCGGGGCAGTTCATATTCCGGGAGAGGAACTGATGAGCCGTCTGGAAGAGCTTCCGAGGAATCGGCTGATTGTTCTGTATTGTTATCATGGACCAAACAGTATGAGGGCAGCAAGGCAGCTGGCACAGTTGGGGTATGAGGTGGCTGATGTGTACGGAGGCATTTTAGCTTACCGGGGAAAATATATGGTGCGAACTCGTTGACAACCCTATATCCAGGCTATAAAATAACAGTAACCATTCAGGACGGCGGGAGATCTGGCAGAAAAAACCGTGTCAAGCTTGCTTGTAAGCGGATTTTGCCGCCAGTTCTCACATCGGAGGAATCTCCGATGCTTCTTGTTCGGCTTTGCCGGACAAGAAGATGGCCCGTCCTGAACAGTTGCAGATAACAGTTATAACTGTAAAAAAGCCTGAAAGGGTTTGGGGCAGCGCCCCATGAAAATTGCCCCAAAAGGCAGAAGATAAGAGGAGACAGCAGCTATGAAATATATGTTTGCATCAGACATTCACGGTTCTGCATACTACTGCAGAAAGCTTTTGGAGGCTTACCGCCAGTCCGGCGCAGAGCGCTTGATTCTTCTGGGAGATATTTTGTATCACGGCCCCAGAAATGATTTGCCCAGGGAGTATGCTCCAAAGGAAGTAATTTCCATGCTTAATCCCATGAAGCAGGAGCTTCTGGCTGTCAGAGGAAACTGTGAGGCAGAGGTGGATCAGATGGTTTTGGATTTTCCGGTTCTGGCAGATTATGCTGTGCTTGTTTTGAACGGTCTGACCTTTTTTGCAACGCACGGTCATGTGTTCCACCAGGATCATATGCCGCCGTTAAAGGCCGGAGATATTCTTGTTCATGGTCACACCCATCTTCTGAAAGCAGAGAAAGTGGGGGAAAATTATATTTTAAATCCCGGTTCCGTTTCCATTCCCAAGGGAGGAAATCCGGCAACCTACGGAATTCTGGAGGAGACTTCTTTCCGGATTCTGGATTTTGAAGGAAATACAGTGAAGGAGATTCGGCTGGACGGAAAGCCGGAAGAGACGGTATAAAATATGGCGACAAAAGTATACGAGCTGATTGCCCCCTGCCATTTCGGGCTGGAGGCAGTTCTGAAAAAAGAAATTCTGGATCTGGGATATGAGATTGCAAGGGTAGAGGACGGCAAGGTGACGTTCTACGGAGATGCAGAGGCTATCTGCCGCGCCAATATTTTTCTGAGAACTACGGAACGGATTCTGCTGAAGGTAGGAAGCTTCCGGGCAGTGACTTTTGAAGAACTGTTTCAGGGAACAAAGGCTTTGCCATGGGAGGATTTTATTCCTCTGGATGGAAAATTCTGGGTGAAAAAGGCCAATTCTATTAAAAGTAAATTATTCAGTCCTTCAGATATTCAGTCTATTATGAAAAAAGCTATGGTAGAGCGGATGAAGAAGGCATATGGGGCAGAGCTGATTCCAGAGACAGGAGCCAGCTATCCGGTGCGGGTTTCTCTGTATAAGGATATTGTGACAGTGGCGCTGGATACTACCGGGGACTCTCTTCATAAGAGAGGATACCGGAAGCTGACCAGTAAAGCGCCGATTGAGGAAACACTGGCAGCTGCTTTGATTATGCTGACTCCGTGGCGGAAGGATCGGATATTTGTGGATCCCTTCTGCGGAAGCGGAACCTTCCCCATTGAGGCAGCTATGATAGCGGCTAATATGGCGCCGGGAATGAACCGTTCCTTCCTTTCTGAAGACTGGAAGCAGGTGATTCCAAGAAAGTGCTGGTATGAGGCAATGGATGAGGCTCAGGAACTGGTAGATGATACGGTTCAGGTGGATATTCAGGGCTACGATATTGACGGCGATATTATCAAAGCAGCAAGAGCGAATGCAGAGCTGGCGGGAGTAGGTCACATGATTCATTTTCAGCAGCGCCCTGTAGGTCAGCTCAGTCATCCAAAAAAGTACGGATTTCTGGTTACAAACCCGCCTTACGGCGAGCGGATTGAGGAAAAGAAAAATCTTCCGGCACTTTATACGCAGTTAGGCGAGCGGTTTGCAGCTCTGGATTCCTGGTCTGCATTTTTGATTACATCTTATGAAGATGTGGAGAAATATATGGGACGAAAGGCAGATCGAAACAGAAAAATTTATAATGGTATGATGAAAACCTATTATTATCAGTTCCTGGGGCCAAAGCCTCCGAAACGGAAAATGGATGATGAGAAAAAGGAAGTCTGAGGCGCTGAAGGTGAGCGATTCGGAGGGTGAGAAAAAACATTTCCGATTTGGACGGATGGCAGCCCTTGCAGCCGCAGCTCTTTTGGCTGGGGCCTGGACAGGCGGCTGTTCAGGAGGCAGGTTGGAAATACGTTCCGGATGGGAGAAAAGTTTGCCGGCCAGCGGAGAAAACCGGGGCGAGAAGGCAGGAGAGCCGGCCAGCGGAGAAAACCGGGGTGGAAAGGCAGGAGAGCCAGCCAGCGGAGAAAACCGGCGTGAGAAGACAGAGAAAATGCCGTCAGAAGGCTCAGAAAAGGCTGTAAAAGGCGGAAATGCAGGGAAGGAGCAAAGCAGACCGGAACAGGACGAAAAACCCGAGAAAAAGAAAAATAACAGCTCAGAGGATGAAATGCTTCCAGAACGCTATGATGCCAGAGAAATGGGGCGGGCAGCACCGGTAGAGGATCAGGGAGAGCTTGGAACCTGTTGGGCTTTTGCATCCCTTCAGTCGCTGGAAAACAGTCTGCTTCCGGATGAAATATTTGATTTTTCCGAAGATCACATGTCAAAGAATCCCAACTTTAATCTGGGGCAGGAGTCTGGCGGAGACTATATTATGTCCATGGCCTATCTTCTTTCCTGGCAGGGACCTGTTTTAGAAACAGAGGATCCCTACGGGGACGGAATATCTCCCCGGGGACTGAAGCCGGCAAAGCATGTTCAGGAAATCCGGCTGCTTCCTCCGGGAGATCGTCAGGCAATCAAACAGGCGGTATACGAGAGCGGAGGAGTGCAGAGTGCCCTGTATACCAGTCTTCAAGGCAGGGACAGCCTTTCTGGATACTATAACAGAGAAACCGGCGCATACTGCTGTCTGGAAGAAAAGACAGCGAATCACGATATTGTGATTATTGGCTGGGATGATCATTATCCGGCGGAAAATTTTACGTCAGAGGTTCCTGGTGATGGGGCATTTCTTTGTGAAAACAGTTGGGGAACTGGATTTGGCTTAGATGGATTTTTTTATGTATCTTATTATGACGCCAATTTGGGAAAAACGGCGATTCAGTACAAAAAGACAGAGAATGCTGATAACTACGACAAGATTTATCAGAGTGATTTGTGCGGCTGGGTAGGACAGGCCGGGTATGGCGCGGAAACAGCCTGGGCTGTTAATGTATATACAGCCGGAAGCGAGGAAGCTCTGGAGGCAGCCGGATTTTATGCTACTGATAAAAACAGTGACTATGAGATTTATCTGGTAAGGGATGTTCCAGAGGAGCCGGAGCTTTTGAAGGATTCCTGTTTTCAGCAGAGAGAAAAATATGCATCCGGGCATCTGGAATATGCCGGATATTATACAATTCCCCTGAAGAAGCCAGAGACGCTGAAACCAGGGGAACGATTTGGAATTATGATAAAAATAACAACGCCAGGGGCGGTTCATCCGGTTGCTGTCGAATACGATGCAGGAGACGATAAATGCCGGATTGATCTGACAGATGGTGAGGGATATCTCAGCCCTGATGGAAAACAGTGGGAACGGGCTGAAGAGACCCAGGCGTGCAATTTGTGCTTGAAGGCTTATACATCGTAACAGTTCAGCCTTGCATCTTCTTGCCCGCTTACAGCGGACAAGAAGCTTTAGGCGTTTGCCTTATGTGGATTTGGTCAGAAAAATTCTTATGAAAGTAAGCTTTCAACAAGGTTTTCTGACCGAATCCCCGCAAGGCTGAACTGTTACTATACATCACAGAAAAGCAGGTGAGAAATGATGAAACACAGAATTATATTTGCTACCGGCAATGCCGGGAAGATGAAGGAAATCCGACTGATACTGGAGGATTTGGGATGTCCTGTACTCTCAATGAAAGAGGCACAGGCAGATCCGGAGATTGTGGAAAATGGCGTAACCTTCGGAGAGAATGCAGAAATCAAGGCGCGAGCTGTATGGGCCTGTACAGGAGATATTGTTCTGGCGGATGATTCCGGCCTTGTGGTGGATTATATTGGCGGAGAGCCTGGAATTTATTCCGCCCGTTATCTTGGTGAGGATACCTCCTACGATATTAAAAATCAGAATATTATTGATCGTCTGGCAGGCGCAGAGGGGGAGCAGCGCTCGGCCCGTTTTGTCTGTAATATTGCAGCAGTGCTTCCAGATGGAAGGGTACTGCATACAGAAGCCGCTATGGAAGGGCTTATTGCTGAGAAGCCGGCAGGAAACGGCGGATTTGGTTATGACCCGATTCTCTACCTTCCGGAATTTGGGAAAACCTCTGCAGAGCTGACAATAGAAGAAAAAAATAAAATCAGCCATAGAGGAAAAGCCCTGGAGGCTATGAAAGCCCAGCTGAAGAAGGTTCTGGAGGAGGAATTCTGATGAAAGTACTGATTGTAAGCGATACGCACAGGAAAGATGATAACCTGGAGCGGATCATCGAAGAGGAAGCCCCTTTTGATATGCTGATTCATTTGGGAGATGCTGAGGGCAGCGAATATTTGATTGAGGATTGGGTAGATAAAGACTGTCAGCTGGAAATGGTAAAAGGAAACAATGATTTTTTCTCTGTTCTGGAGAGGGAAATTGAGCTGGAGCTGGGAAACCATCGGATTTTGCTGACTCATGGTCATTATTACAATGTTTCTCTGGGGGTGGAAGGACTCCGGGAGGAGGCTATAGAACGTGGCTGTGATATTGCCATGTATGGTCACACTCACAGGCCTTATTTAGAGCAGGGAGGAAAAGTAACCATTCTTAATCCAGGAAGCCTGTCCTATCCCCGCCAGGAAGGCCACAGGCCTTCCTATATGATTATGGAGCTGGATAAAGATGGAACGCCGTCATATCACACCTGCTATCTGGACTGAAAATGAAAAGGATATCAGAAAAGCTGCAGGGCAAGATTCTTTTCAGAAATTCTGAAGAAGCTGTGGAGGGGGAGCTGAGAAAAAGCTCCTCTTCTGACTTTTGGAAAAGCCAAAAACAGAGGACTGGAACCTGGAAAAATGAGGTGAAAAAAGTTTTAAAAAAAATTTGAAAATATAGTTGACAAATGTAAAAAGCTATTATATAATGATACTCGCGTTGCTGATGAACACAAAACACAAAAGCAACACAAGCAAAAGGTTTTCAGAGATCCGGGGTGTGGCTCAGCTTGGCTAGAGCGCCTGGTTTGGGACCAGGAAGTCGCAGGTTCGAATCCTGTCACCCCGATGTCTATCCCATTGGGAGTGAACAAAATTTTATTACGCGGGTGTAGTTCAATGGTAGAACACCAGCCTTCCAAGCTGGATACGTGGGTTCGATTCCCATCACCCGCTTTGGTAATGATAATTACCGTGAGTCTGTAGCTCAGCTGGATAGAGCAACGGCCTTCTAAGCCGTGGGTCGGGGGTTCGAATCCCTTCAGGCTCATTTCCTTGAATATAAGGAAAAAGTTTTATAATTATGGTGGGTATAGCGCAGCTGGTTAGCGCGCCAGATTGTGGCTCTGGAGGCCAAGGGTTCGAATCCCTTTATCCACCCTCAAAATTCCTTCGGGAATTTTTTTTTACCTATCTTTAAAAATGCGGGCGTGGCGGAATGGCAGACGCACCAGCCTTAGGAGCTGGCGGGTGACCGTGCAGGTTCAAGTCCTGTCGCCCGCATGGAAAATCCCTTGTAATCAAGGGATTTTTTATTTTAGAAAAAGTTTGTTTTATTAAATAAAGGTTTTTTGGAGATATGCACTATGCGCCAGAGAAAAATGTCTGATGACATAACTGTCTCTGGCGCGAGAATGTTCTAAGACATATTTTTAACAGATAATTGCAAAACGCGTTTAATTCTGATAAAGCTGCATAATTTGCAGTCCCATTTCCATTTCCAGTCTCATGTGGCTGTCATTATAATTACAGTCAAGAATCTGAGAAATTCTTTCCAGTCGATTCAGCATAGTTTTATAATGGATGAATAGTTTTTTCGCGGCATGTGCAGCGTTGCAGTTGGATGCGTAATAAGTTGAAAGCGTGTGTACAAGACTTGTGTGGTTTTTTTGATCATATGCACAAAGCTGCTTTAAACATTCCGGAATATAGGCATCGACAGATTCCTCGGAAGGAATGTTGCCGAGAAGCTTTAAAATACCCAGAGTTTCATAGGATATGATGGATTCTCCTGTGGTGTGAGAGATTTTTAAGGCTTTTAAAGCCGTTTGGTAGCTTTTGCTGATATCGGTGAAGTTTTGTTCCGTAGTTCCAATACCGGAGAACATCTGTTTGATAAGGTTTTTCGTTTTTAAATAGTGTTCAATTTGCTGACAGGTGGCTTTTGATTTTTTTTGAGCCTGCTCTGATGACTCGGGTGGGAATTGCCCAACCATATAGAGACCATTGGACAGAGCTCGAAGAAAATAGTAATCATCTGGATGGTAATAATGAATCATAAATTCCAGTACTGCGTAATATGCGGAGAATTCCATATCTTTTTGTCGTTCTGCTGGAATGAAGTCCAGGTAAATTACAATATAAAGACGTTTTGATTTAAATCCTAAAAGGCCAGCCCATTCGCTTATGGTAGAGGGAGTAAGACGTCCGGAATTGGTAATAGCATCCATTAAACCATTACGCGAACGATTTACTACGGTAAAGACAGATTGGCGCATTTCATATTCAATGGATAGGATAGAAATTGCGGTTTTTAATGCTGCGTAAAATAACGAATGAGGCAGTTCACTGCAGTTCCCAACAATAAAAAACTCAATGATTTCACCAAAACGATAAATGGGGAGGATTAAACATATTCCCATATCCTTTCGAAAAATTTTTCCAGAATAAACGGGGGTTTGATCCAGGTGATGTATAATGGTAGAGTGTTCCGGAAGCTGATGAAAAAAATCATTAGATCCGATAAATGCTTTTTGATTATCAGTTGGTTCCAGGATTAATACTTTTTTTCCAGTCCATCGGTCAAGGCTTGGATTAGATCTCGCATTCGGCTGTGATATCCGTTTTGGAGAGCCTCCAGAAATTGCTGGGTCAGAAATAATTGATATTGAGCTTCCAGAATGGGATATAGATCTGGACAAGAACTCGTAAGCATAGCCAGAATATGGCATAAACTGTTGCTGCCAACATCCACATAGGAGATACCATCAGGAATAGATGGTGTTGTTTGATGCTTTGAGATGAATGAAGATTCTGAAAGCTCGTATAAAAGGAATAAACAGGACGAGATATCTGAAATGGAATCAGGAAAAACGCCATTTTTTTAAGTATACATATTTGACAAAAATGTTTTGATGCAGAATGTACAGTATCAAGAGATATCTGTATAGTGGAATTGGAAAATAATTCCTTTGCAGTATAAGGAATAATGGAAAAAATCAATGAGTTGTCTCCTTTAGGTGAGTTATATATTTTGTTGTTTGAAATATCGAAAAATCAAACATTTATAAGTTAATTTGCAGACCATTTCTTATTATACCCAATTTAGAAACAGAAAAATATATCAAAACAGGATAGTTTTAAATGTAGATTTATGACAATATTCATTATTCTTTTCGGGCTGCCATGTATGCAATGCTGGATACGGGGCGGCATGTATTTGAAACAAAGACAAATGACTATGTAATGGAGCATTATGATTATACTGGCTACCACTTCTATTATTCACCTATGACCTGCTTCCTTAGTGATGGAAAGTGGGCAGAGCGGGAGTCAAGATACGTAGACAAACCTGAAGATGCGTTTGCGGTTAGAAAGCAGAAAGGATTCTGTGGACCGACAGATAAGTTGGTGCCAGATAACGAGTTAAGCGAAAAATAAAATAGGGGAGGGAACGGCATGAGAAAAGGAATTACACTGGTTTTGGCAGTATCATTAGCAGCTGGTTTGCTGATGGGATGTGGTAATAGTCAGACATCATCAACGGAAAGTGTAGTACAAAATTCGGAGAAAACATCAGAAGGAGCCGGACAGCCTTCAACACCTCCGGAAACAGAGAAAAGTGGAGGAGATTTAAAAATTGCAATTAATACTGAATGTATTCATACAATGCTTAGTTTTGATTTAACTGGAGCGGGCGCAGATTATTACTATTCATGGCCGGTTTATGAATCCTTATTTAAACCAAATGAAGAGGGGACAGTGGATCCATGGCTTTTGGAGGATTATTCCTATGATCCAGATGCTTTAACGTATACTTTTCATGTTCGAAAGGGAGTAACCTTTGCGGATGGGACTGTATTGGATGCAGAAGCAGTAAAATGGAATCTGGATCATTACTTAGAGGTTGGGGCAAAGGTAGAGGCGCTGCTTTCTTCGATTGATTCTGTAGAGGTGATTGATGAGTATACTGTACAACTCAATCTAAATAAATGGAGCTCGATTCTTCCTTATGCATTTTCTCGGGAATGCGGATATATGTTTTCACCAACATTTTTCAAGGAACATGGAGAGGAATATTGTAAAGAACACCCATGCGGAACGGGACCATTTGATTTGGCAGAATGGAATTATGATGTATCCAAAAAGTTTGTAAAAAGAGATGATTATTGGGGCGGCGATGTAAAGCTGGATAGTGTAGAGTATATTATTTATAAAGATCCTCTGGTATCCAGTGCTGCTCTTCAGTCTGGTGAAATCGATGCGATTCTTGCACCTACTGCGGAAAGCGCAGATTCTTTAAAGGCTTTAGGATATGATATAAAAACATGTTCAGTAAAATCTCATTCATATCTGCTTTGCTTTAACTCTTTAAATGAAGCGGGAAATGACCCGACAGGAGATGTGCGTGTTCGGCAGGCTATTTCATATGCGATTGACGCGGATGCTTTGGTAAAGGCTGTTTGGGGAGATTACGGTGATACAAGAAATCAGTTTGGCGTCGGAAATCATTATTACAGTGAAGATTAATGAACGATTGCCGAATACGATTTCTATTGGACTTCCAGGATTGGTATTTGGTGTTTTAATTGGGATTGGTGTGGGAATTTTATCTGCTGTGAAACGAGGAACATGGATTGATCAGGGATTAACGTTGCTTGTAAACTTTTTTTTAGGCGCACCACGTTTCCTTGTTACTATTTTTGGTGTAATTATTCTAGGATTGCAGCTGAAACTGATTCCTCTTCAGGGGTATACGGCTCCGTGGGTTGATTTTGGAGAATACGTTCATAAAGCATTTTGGCCTGTTGTAGTCAATGCTATCTACACGACTGCCATTCTGGCGCGACAGACAAGATCTAACATACTGGAAGTAATAAATCGGGATTATGTGAGAACGGCTAGAGCGAATGGTCTTTCTGAAAGTAGAATTATTTTAAAATATACATTAAAAATGCGTTGATTCCAGTGATTACAATCATAAGTTTGCAAATGAGAAATATTGTGGCTGGGGCGGTTATTATAGAAAATGTTTTTAATATTCCGGGAATTGGGCAGATGTTGGTATCTGGTGTGCAACAGAGAGACTATTTTATGCTGTTTTTTGCATTGATGCTTTTGGGGGGTATTGCAGTTGATATCTCTGTACTTTATGCACTTTCAGGCGGTTTGATATGTTTCTGCATTTATACGCTTTATTCCAAATATACACTAAGAGATTTGGCGGGAATGATTTGGAAGGGCGTGAAAGATTCAAAAACAATTCTGCTCGTGTTTGTTTTGATTGGTTTTCTCACAGCGTCATGGAGGGCTTCAGGAACAATCCCCTGTATTGTTTATTATTCGGCGTTGTCTATGGTTGCGCAATATTATCTTGTACTTACATTTATTCTTTGCTGTGGAATGTCCCTTCTGACAGGCACTTCTTTTGGAACAGTTTCTACTATGGGGGTGATTTGTGCTGGTGTAGGACGTGCCTTAGGTGTTTCTGAACTTTATATTGGAGGTGCTGTTCTTTCTGGAATTTATCTAGGAGAACAGTGTTCTCCAATGTCGTCCAGTGCGCTTTTGGTATGTGAATTGACAGGAACAAATATTTATACGAATATTGCAAAAGTGATAAAAAATAATTGTGCCATTGATAGGAACTGCAATACTATATTTATGGCTTGGAGGAGAAGGAACATCAGTAAAAGAAGCAATAAATACAGCAACTGTTTTTATGTCAGAATTCCGTCTGGATATTGTTACATTAATTCCGGCTTTGGTAATTATTGTTTTTTCCATTTTTCGTATAAAAGTAGAGGTTACAATGCTGGTTAGTGTACTAACAGCGGGAGTTTTGAGTATTTTCTGGCAGGGAATGTCCTTACAGGAGTTTTCCAGAACTTTGATTTTGGGGTATCATACACAGCGAGAAGAATTGTCTGGTCTAATTGATGGTGGCGGCTTGATTTCGATGATAGATATAGGGGCTATTGTTGCTATCTCTTCTGCATATTTTGGAATATTCAGCTCTACAAAGCTTCTTCATAAACTGAAGTTCTGGGTTAGAGAAATGGCTTATCACACCAATGTATATTTTGCAACAGTTATCGTTTCTGTAGTAACCTGTGCCATTAGCTGCAATCAGACTTTGGCTTCGATGCTTACTTATGAGATGACAAAGAAAATGGTGCCTGATAAGGGCGAGCTGGCGGTAAATTTGGAAACATCTGTAATTGTGATAGCAGGATTAATTCCCTGGAGTATTGCATGTGCATTCCCTCTTTCTGTAGTTGGAGCGCCGAGCGCCAAAAGAGAGCCTGTTGTATGCATCATATCTTTACTTGGTTCCTGCATGGATGCTTTTATGTAGCCTGTGGAAAAAAAGAGAGTGAGAAGAGAAAGGTGGCAGCCAGGTAGCTTGTAAAATAGGATTCAAGACAGCTTGGCTGTGCCTTTTTCTAAGATATTTGCCGAAATGCTTTTTGTAAAGTTCTTTTTGATGAGGAGAAATTCTTTTCTAATTAGTCTATTCATTAATAAAATCCCTTGATTTTTTTGCTGTTATAAGGTACAATGTATATCGCATTTCCAATTATGTTTATTTTATTATTGGGCTATCGCCAAGCGGTAAGGCACAGGACTTTGACTCCTGCATTACGTTGGTTCGAATCCAACTAGCCCAGCTGGAAATCTATGGAGGGTTTGTAGAATCATTGATTTTGCAGACTCTTTTTTTGCTGTGTCAATGGTTGGTGAAGTATTCTTTGGGATGCTGTCTCATCTTAAATTTAGGGATGTTTTAGTGTTTGGCTGTTGTGATTGCTATGGAGATGAATGTGAAAGTTTTTCCAGATGAGACGAAAATGGAATCTTATTGTTCATGGGTATCGAATGCAACTTTTGTTGCACTTTGTATTGCAAAAAATGCAACAGTAAAGTATAATGAAAATAATAGGGGAGGAGGCGATTGTCATTACCATATATGATATTGCAGAGTTGACGGGGGTGTCACCAAGTACAGTTTCTCGCGCGTTAAATGGGAAACCGGGGGTAAGTGCTAAAAACAGAGCATTGATTCAGGCGGTTTTGGATAAGTATGATTATATACCGGATGAGGCGGCGCGAATGTTGGGAAAACAGCGTTCCCGAATGGTTGGTGTTGTTACAGATGATTTAAATTCCAGACATCAAAATGAGGCTTTTGCCAGATGTCAGAATGAATTGATTGTGAACGGGTATCAATGTATTCCTCGCAGTATTGGTTCGGAGCCGGACAGTTTAGAAAAGTTGATTGTGGAATTAAAACGGCATAGAGTGGAGGGCGTATTGCTGTTTGGTCTTACATTTACAGACCATGAACGGTTGGAGAAGGTGATTGAACGCTGGCTGCCAGATGTGCCGGTGCTTCTGGTGTATCAGAATGAACGATTCAACCGTGAAAATGTTTACTGCATCGGAGCAAATGAGAGAAAAGGATTTCGTCATTGTGTCCGGCATCTTGTAGAACGAGGAAGAAAGAAACTGGTCTTAATTGTGGAAGATGGACGGGCTAGCCGGGAAAAGATACGTACCTATTTTGAGATGGCGGTACAGGAGTATTCAGATTTGGAGTATCGTGTGTATATGGATGTTCCATCTGAGGCAGAGAGCGGCGAAGAAGTAGTTCAGAGGATTTTAAAGGAACTGCCGGAGGTGGACGGCATTTTGTGTACTCAGGATCGGCTGGCGATTGAAGTAATGTATGCGCTGCAGAAGCACGGAAAAAGGATTCCGGAAGATATTTCGCTGATTGGAGAGGGAAATACCGAATTATGTGAAGTTTGTCGCCCGAGATTGACTTCACTGGATACTATGGTAACTGTTTCGTCTATGATGTCTGTCCGTATTTTGATGGATGTAATGGAGGGGCGTTCTCAAACCCATAAAATCACATTGGAGATGGAATTGGTTAACCGGGAAACTATATAGTAGAAACAGAAGAGAATGAAATGCAAAGGGGCTGTCGCTTGTGCGGCAACCCCTTTGCTGATCAGAGCTATTCGTACAGGATTAATGCAATCATTTCAATGGGTTCGTCTCCAATGCATGCAAGACCGTGACCTTCGCCGGGAGCGCAGTATGTGACATCGCCGGCAGAAACGGTAACGAGAGTTCCGTTGTCGTTATAGCGCCCGGTTCCGCTTAAAATATAATAGGTTTCGCTGTCTCCGGTGTGGATGTGATAGCCGATTTCGGAGTTGGGATAGACTGTGGTATGACCAAAAACTCTGCCCTTCTGGCTCATTTCTTCTGGTCCATTTAAAAGACTGCGGACGGTAATCTCGCCAACGCCGTTGAAGGGGGCTGGTTTACGGACGGTTTCTTTTTCGTTGTTCTTTCGTATCATAGCGATTCCTCCATTAGATATAAGATAAAAGTTGAACGGTACAATTGCATTTGTTTGGTTTGTGTTTTTGTGTGATGTTTTTAAAAAAATGAAACCGATTTCGTGTATGCTAAATTATTTTAACATGGAGAAAAGAGAAAATAAATGGATAAATAATACAAAAAACAAGTGAAAATGATGGCAAAAATGACGAAAATGTATATTTCTTATTTTATTATATTGAAATATGATGGCGAAAGTGCTATTCTAATGGTGCAACAAAAACGAAAAAAATGAAATGAAAGTTGCAGATATACTTAGGAGGGATTCGGCTATGGCCAGTAAAAAGACATTGCGTCAGATTTTGGATGAGAGTAAAGAGTGTTTCTTAGTTCCATGTGTGTATGATTGTGCATCAAATCATGCAGTGGAAATGTGCGGATTTCCGGTAAGCCTTCTTTCTGGTGGAGAGGTTTCTATTTCGTTAAACGGGGTCATTGACTATGGCTTTACAAATTTGTCAGATCTAGAGCGAGTGGTAAGCCGCGTGGCTCAGACCTCTTCTATCCCGTTGATTGCAGATATTGAAGATGGTTTTGGCGGTCCGTTGTCTGTGTATCGTGCAGCTAAGATTTTATCTTCAGCAGGAGCTGCAGCTATTCAGCTGGAGGATTCTGCTGATATGGAAGAAAGTACAAAAATTCTTCCTCGTGATAAATATATGGCAAAGGTTAGAGCTGCATTGGAAGGATTGAAAGGAACTGATTGCTTATTGATTGCACGGAGTAATGCAGATCCTGCGGATCCGGAACAGATGAAGGAGGGCTGTGAGCGTCTTCAGGAAGCGATTGATATTGGTAAAGAAATGGGACAGTATGTTATTGCTATGATGGTTCTGGTTGGCAATATTGAACAGGCCACAGAAATGGCTAAGATTGTAACAGGGCCGAAGATTTTTGCGGATGTCCGTGCTTATAAGGGGGAAGATGGTCATTATCATCCGGCAGTAACTATGGAGGAACTGACTCCCTTAGGATTTAAAATGTGCAGCAGTCATTATACTATGAAGGCAGCCATGGAGGGTATGTTGGAGCATGGCCTTGTGAACTTTAAAAAACAGAGCGTGGCATATTCCTTTGAAAATGCTCCCGCATCCGGTATCGAAAGTTTCTCCTGTTCCGGAATGTTTGATCCTCAGGCATATCTTGCCCTGGAAAATAGCTTTACTCATGGAAATAAGGAATATACGATTGTAGGCCATCAGGTGGAGGATTATCCGGAAGGATTCGTTCGCCCGGATATCAAAGAACGTCTGTAAGGGGGAAATGATATGAGCTTGCCTTATATTTTAACAAAAGAGGAAAAACGCCCAGCAGAGGACCGGTTGCGGGAACTGGTAAGAGGAGACAGGGCTCTGATTGTGCCAGAACTTCATGACTGTATGTCTGCAAAGGCAGCAGAGATGAATGGATTTGAAGTTATCATGGTTTCCAGTGGAGATCTGGCATGCGCAGTAACTGGAATTCCGGATCTGCAACTTTTGTCCATTGATGATTTTGTGAGGGTAACAGAGCAGATTACCAGAATGACACCGATGCCGCTGATTATAGATGCAGATGACGGTTTTGGTCTGGGCAGAGCATTGAATACACAGTATGGATGTATGAGAATCGTGCAGGCGGGGGCTGCAGGAGTGCTGGTTACGGATACTTCTGAGCTGGCCAGGAAGGGGCAATTGTCTATTCCAGATGCGTGCCTGCGGTTTCAGGCTGCAAGGGCCGGGTTGGATGCAAACGGTCGTCATGGCTTCCTGATTGCCCGTTGCGATAGTGATCTGGTAGGCGAGTTTGATGAGACTGTGGAACGTTGTGCGGCGTATATCGATGCTGGAGCGGATATGCTTTGTATCTTGTGGATGCATAAAATTCCGGATAGAAATCTGAAGCTGGAAATGTGTCGAAAATTAAGAGATGCCTTGAATGCAAAAGGCGGGAAATACAAAGACTTTCCTATGTGGTATCCGGATTTATGCGGAAAAGCCCATGACCCGGAAGAGGTTTCTATGAAGGATTTAAATGAACTGGGGGTCTATAAATTAGTAGGAATTCATTTTAGTGCCCATGCAGCAATGCTTGCCATGTTGGACGTAGGTCGCCATGTTATGATGGAACAGACCAATGACTATGTGGATTATCATTTTGATGAGACGGGTTACAAGACCTTTACTACCATGAGTATGTTCGGGTTGACAGATGGAAGCTGGGTGGAAGCAGAAAATGCCTTTGTTCGGGAGGCACAGGATTCTGTAGCACAGCGAAATGCAGATTATTTTGTACGGAAAGATGATGTACATGATCCGGACAGAAAATAAATGAATGGAATGCGCAAACAAGCGTGATATAAAAAATGGAGGAGGAATTTTTTATGAAGAAACTGTTAAGCGTTACTTTGGCGACGGTTATGGCGGTGTCGTTGACTGCTTGTACTGGTACTGTGGATTCTGAAACAGCTAATACAGGAACAACACCGGCAGCAGGAACCACAGCAGGAACTGAAACTACAGCTGCATCTGGTAAGAATGATGCTACATCTGGAGATACCATTAAAATCGGAGTTTTAACGGATCGGTCTTCCGCTGCCGCAGCAACAGTTACCTGGGCAGAGGCAGGTGCCATTCTGGCGGTAAATGAAGCCAATGATGCAGGCGGTGTGGATGGAAAGATGGTTGAGTTGGTTTACAGAGATACGGCAAGTGATTCTGCAAATGTAGCGCAGAAGGCTACTGAACTGGTAAACGAGGGCTGTATTGCAATTCTGGGGCCGAAATCCGATGGAGAAGCACCTACCGGCGCGACCTGGGCAGAGGAAAATAAGTTTCCTGTGGTTACTCCTTGTACAATGAATACGCGGGTTACGGTGGAAAATGCTTCCAGATATATGTTCTCCTGTGGATTTGTGGCATGGCCCATTGCGAAGATGAATGCAAAGTATGCAGCTGATCAGGGCTATACGAGTGCATTTTTTATTGGAAATGATGGCGGTGCTTCCGGAGACAGCCGAGACTTCTTCTATAGAGAACTTGGCGATGGATTTACCAATATGGGTTCTAATCAGGTATCAAGTAACTCTACCGAGTTTTCTACTATTATTTCTTCTGTAGTAGGAAAAAATCCAGATGTTATCATTGGTGCAGTAGCAGGACCAAATTTTGTATCCCTGATCAACCAGGGCGCTCAGTTTGGACTTTGGAATAACTGTGATTATCTTGGCTGGTATACCTGTGATTCTACCAACACATCAGCCTTGGCTGAAGCGGGAAATTATCCTTACGGCAAGGTGCATGGTGTGCAACTGTGGCCATTCTGGCTGGATGAAATTGAGGGGAATGCAGAATTTGTACAGGCTTATTCTGATATAGGAAAAGAATACTACAATAAGGAAATCGGGCCGTCTGATATGGGATATACATGGTATGTAGGCATTAAAGCAATCATTGAAGCAGCTAAGACAACGGCGGATGACCTGAGTCCGGAGGCAATGACCACTGCTCTGAGTAATGTGCATTTCAGCACCTTGTATGGTGATGACCTCTATTTCCGTGATTTTGACCATGTAATGGCTCATGCATACTATTATGTAACTGCAGTAGAGGATACTAGTGGAAAATGGAATATCCCGGTAGGCGATATTTATGCTGTATATGAAGGCAATGAGATGCTTCCGTCTAAGGAGGATGTCCAGAAATATGCAGAGGAAATGGGATATACATTTAAAGATCTGAGTGTTCAGTAAATGACTGCCAGTAAGCGGCAGGCTGTAGTAATGCCTGCCGCTTTTCCTGTACTTAGAGGAGGTTTCTATGACAATATCATTCTTCTTTCAGACCCTGATATCCGGAATCAGCAATGGCATGGTTTCCTATTTGATGATTGCCGGAGTATCACTGATTATCAGTGGTATGAGTATGGTAAATTTTGGTCAGGGAGCATTTTATGTTCTGGGAACATATCTGACCTATACAATTGCTGCAAAAATTGGTTTTGTTCCGTCGCTTTTGATTGTTCCTCTGATTGTAGCAGTAATCGGATATTTTGTTGAGAAAGCAACCCGTCCGCTTTTTGGAAAAGATATGCTTTATATTATGCTTCTGACTTATGGTGTTGCCTATATGTTGTGTGACATTATTGTTATGATTTGGGGTTACAGTATTAGGCTCCTTTCTCTTCCGCCGTTCCTTAGTGGAGGAATTCAGATCTTCGGTATTACCTTCCCGGTTTATTATATTTTTGAAATTGTCATTTCCGGAGTTACTGCATTTGCATTTTGGCTCATGATTAATAAGACCAAGCTGGGGATGCTGACACGGGCGATTATTAGTGATCGGCCAATGGTTGCAAACCTGGGTGTAAATGTAAACAAGATGTTCAGCGTACTGTTTATGATAGGAATTGGTATTGCAGGACTGGGGGGTGTTTTAAATGCGCCGATTACTGGTATGAGTCCTAAGGAGGGACTGTCTGTATTTGGTAATGTTATGCCGATTCTTTGCATTGGCGGGTTGAGGAATATGGACGGATGTCTCCCTGCTGCACTGTTAGTTGGTTTGGTAAACGCATTTGGTGCAGTGTATTTGCCTCAGTATTATAATGTACTTCCGGCGGCATTAATGGTGATTTGTATGTTTATTAATCCGCGGGGAATCTTTACAAAGAGGGAGGGACGGTAATGAAAATGTGGAGGTCTCTTTCAAAAGTGAAAAAGGATGCTATTACTGGCGGAGTCATTGTAGTTGCAATGTTTGTTTATTCTCTGTTTGCATCAGATGCGGTTTTGGATTTTATGAGTCGTACGGTAATTATGATGCTGTTTGCTTCGGCTCTTAATATCATTCTGGGCTTTGGCGGTTTAAGACCACTTGGTATGGCCACATATTTTGGTATGGGATCGTATGTATATGTAATCCTGTGCGTGAGAGGCGGTCTGGACAGAACTCTTGCAATTGTGGGAGCGATTGCAATTTCTATGGCAATTTCTTTGTTTATTAATGTATTGTGCCTACGTGCAAATGATGATCTGACCTTTGCGTTTGTAAGCATGGGTATTAACACCCTGCTATTTACCATGGTATATAAAATTCCGTATGTAGGTTCTGATACAGGTCTCACAGGAAATGTGCGTCTTCCCTTTGCAGGAAGTGCCAGTGGTAATTTCTACCTGAGCTTTTTTGTATGCGTGGTTTGTATTATTCTGATTTATCTTTTTTTCCACAGCCCATTTGCAACGGTGTTGAAGGGAAGCCGAGATAACATCGAAAGATTGACCTTTGTAGGCATGAATACCATGCGTGTCAGACTTTGCGCTTGCATGGTTTCCAGCTTTTTTGTTACTATTGCCGGAATTTTATATGCAATGAGAAATATGGGAGCATTTCCGGTTATGTTTTCTACCAATACCTCCACGGAAGGCCTGGTAATGTGTCTGATTGGAGGAATGTACAGCTTTTTCGGTCCTATCTTGGGAGCGGTAATTGTAACATTTATCTCCACTCAGCTATCTATTCTGACCAATTACTATCAGTTCGTACTGGGAGCAATCATTGTTTTGTGCGTATTGTTCCTGCAGGGCGGTTTGCTGCGGGATAAGGTAGAAAAGAATCTGGATGACCCGGTAGAGAAGGGGGCAAAACGAAAATGAGTGAACCGATCTTAAAAGTGGAAAATTTAAATCGTTATTTCGGAGCGCTTCATGCCACCAGAAATGTATCATTTGAAATGGAGGAGGGAGAGGTTCGGGCGATTATAGGACCCAATGGAGCTGGAAAAAGTACATTGATGGATCTGATTACCAACCGGACAACGCCCAGCAGTGGAAAGGTATATTTTCGGGGTGAAGATATTACTGGGATGGCTCCTAATAAAATTGTGCATCGCGGTATGACAAAATGTTTTCAAATTTCAAAGTTATTTAATAATTTGACTGTTTATGAAAATGTTCAGATTGCACGTATTGAAATGAATAAAAAGACATTTAGCCTGTTTCCGGTGCCGGATCGCTATCTAAAAGAGGAAGTGAAATCTTATCTGGCAATGGTGGGGTTGGATGATAAAATGAACGAAGTGGCAGCCTATCTGTCCTATGGTGATCAAAGGCGGCTGGACATAGCGATTGCTCTTGCGATGGATCCGAGACTTTTGATTCTGGATGAGCCGGCAGCAGGTGTAGCCCGTGAGGAAGCATATACCTTGATGCAGCTAATCAGGGATTTGGCGCGACAGAGAAACATGACGATTATTTTTATTGAGCATGATATGGATATTGTATTTAATTATGCAGATGTGATTTCTGTATTGCGGGATGGGGAGCTGATTGCCAGCGGAACGCCAGAGGAGATCAAAAATAATCAATATGTACAGGAAGCATATCTGGGAGGTGGCGAAGCATGATTCTGGAATTGAAAGATGTTCATAGCTACTATGACAAGAGCCACATTTTAAATGGTGTCAGTCTTTCTGTGGCTGAGGGAACTTCTGTTTGTCTTCTGGGAAGAAATGGTGTAGGAAAATCTACTACTATGAAGACGATTATGGGAATGCTGAATCCGAAGGAGCATTGCCGCACAGAGGGGAGCATTACCTTTGAAGGAAAAGAGCTAGTGGGGATGAAAAGCCACTCTATCGCCAGGTTAGGAATTGCTTATGTGCCTCAGGGGCGTCACATTTTCCCAACCCTGACAACGGAGGAAAATCTGAAAGTAGCGGCCAGAGTGGGGGTAGATGGAAATAATAAATGGAATCTGGAATCAGTTTATGAATTTTTCCCCCGCCTTTGGGAAAGAAAGGATTCCAAAGGAGATAAGCTATCAGGCGGTGAAAAACAGATGCTGGCAGTAGCGAGGGGGTTGATGCAGAATCCCAGAATGATGCTTCTGGATGAAATTACAGAGGGACTTGCACCCATTATTGTAGATCAGCTGGCGGTTATGGTGCAAAACTTGATTGCGGAAGGCGTAACTATTTTAATTGCAGAGCAGAATGTAAAATTTGCTATGAAAGTCAGCGGAGACTGCTATATTCTGGAGCGAGGTGTAATTGTTCATCATCAGGCAACCAAGGAATTGACTCCGGAAACTAGGAAACAATATCTGGGATTATAATAAAGACAATAATAAAAAAGACGAGTTGGATTGAAACTGTACCGACCCCCAAAAGTTAGACCTAAAAATCTAACGATTGGAGGTCGGTATTTTTATGGCTAAATATTCTTTTGAATTTAAAAAGAAAGTTGTTTTGTCATATTTAAACGGAGAAGGCGGGTACAAATATCTTTCTAAAACGTATGGAGTCCCTGCTAAAAGAAATATTGAGCAATGGGTTCACAATTATCAAACTTTGGGAGATGAAGGATTATTGCGTTCTCGAAAAAATGATATATATTCTTTCGAAAAAAAGCTTTCTGTTGTAGAATTATATTTATCAAGTGAAATCTCATATCAAGATTTGGCACTGCAAGAAGGTATTACCAATTCCAGTATGATTGCGAACTGGGTGAATCGCTTTCGAGCAGCTGGCCCTGATGCGTTGAGACCACATAAGAAAGGTCGAAAGAAAACATTGGACAAATCAGTTGAAAATTCCAAAATAGTACCATTAGAAGAATCTTCTGTTGACACAAGTGTAGAGCACGTAAAAGAACTGGAAGATGAACTTCTAAAGTTAAGAATAGAGAATGCGTTTTTAAAAGAACTGAGGAGACTGCGCTTAGAGGACGAAGCAAAAATGAGAGAACGGCAAGAATCATCAACAGTCTCCGAAGACAGTTCAAATAAAAAGACCTTCTCTCATATACTGGAATGCAAAAAGCCACATATATGTATTGGCAAAAGCGTTTTGACAGAGGAAATCCAGATCAGGAAATTGAGGAAAAGGTACTCGAGATCCGTGAAGAACATAAAAATTATGGATATCGCAGGATTCTTGGAGATCTTCGCAATCAGGGATATTCCATAAACAAAAAGAAAGTTCAACGTATTGTTCAAAAACTTGGCTTACAGGTAACATCATATACTCATAAAAGTAGAAAATATAGTTCCTATAAAGGCAGGGTTGGTACGGTTGCACCTAACAGAATCCATCGACGTTTTAATACACATATACCTCATCAGAAGATCACTACAGATACCAGCGAATTCAAGTACTATGAAGTTGACGAAAAAGGCCGTATGACGATACGTAAGCTTTATCTCGATCCATTCATGGATATGTGCAATGGCGAAATACTTAGCTATGGAATAGAACAAAGACCTTCTGCAAAGAACGTAATGGATGCTTTAGATAAAGCAATTGAGATTACTGCAGATTGCCCATACAGAAGAACTTTTCATTCTGACCAGGGGTGGGCATACCAAATGAAAGCATACTCCCACAGATTAAAAGAGGAACGAATATTTCAAAGTATGTCCAGGAAAGGAAACTGTCTGGATAATTCAGTAATGGAAAACTTCTTTGGACTGCTCAAACAGGAAATTTACTACGGTATTGTTTATTATAGCTACGAGGGATTAAAATCTGAAATAGAACGTTTTATAAAATACTACAATGAGAAACGAATAAAAGAAAAGTTAGGATGGAGGAGTCCTGTCCAATACCGACCCCATCTTTTAACTGCATAAAGAAAAACGAGACGACCGAAGTCGTCTCGTAAAAGTCTAACTTTGAGGGGGCACCTCAAACCATTCGTCTTTTTTTATTACATGTCCCCAAATGCCCTTGGTTTGATGTTTTATGAGGGAAATATATTTGTGATAGGAAACTGAGAAAAATGGATTTACGGGCCAAATATGAAGCGAGGGGATATATCCGGAAAACAGGAGTTTGTTTTCCGGATATATCCCCTTCTAAGTGATGGAAGATGCAATTATCCAAGCAAAAAGGTCAGGAAATATCTCCTGACCTTTTTATGACCTCACCGGGAATCGAACCCGGGTTTACGCCGTGAGAGGGCGTCGTCTTGACCGCTTGACCATGAGGCCGAAATCGAGGCGACAAGATTCGAACTTGCGACCTCTGCGTCCCGAACGCAGCGCTCTACCAAACTGAGCCACGCCTCGAAGCGACTTCTATATACTATCATTGATTCCGAGAAATGTCAATAGAAAATTTAAAAAAATTTAAAAAAGTGAAAAAAGTTGAAAAACTGCGAAAAAAGCAGGAAAAACCGTGGGCCCTGTGATATTCTTCCTGAGCTGGAAAATCAGCTTTTTATTATACTGGCGGAAGGATCCTGCAACGGGAAAATGCAGGATCCTTCCGCCAGCGCGAAAACGATGTTCAGATGCTGTATGGATGAAACATGGAAATATGCCGCAGAAGCTTCCTGTGGGCCTGGATGGACAGAGAAGGCACGGTTATTGTTATTTCCATGCAAGAACCTCTTCCCGGAGCGGAATGGATACAGAGGCGCCTGCCCGTGTTACAGCAATAGCGGATGCCTTTGCTGCTTCCTCCATGGCTGCCTCCACAGTTTCGTCTCTGGAAACAGCTGCAATGAAGTATCCGGTAAAGGTATCGCCGGCTGCAGTAGTGTCAACAGCATTTACCGGGAAGGCTTCCTGGAAGTGGAACTTTTGCCTGGACAGGAAGATGCTTCCTTTGGTCCCCATGGTCAGAAGAATTTGAAGTCCGGGGTGGAGGCTGTGAAGGGCTCTGGCACATTCTTCAGGGGATTCGGGAAGAGAAGTTCCTGCTTGCTTTTGTTTTTTCCATTCAGCGGCACAGAGGTCTGCAGCCTCGATCTCATTTAAAATCAAACATGAAATCTTATCCAGGGATATTTCCTTTAGCTGCTCTGTAACAGGGGAGGGATTCAGGTAAATCTGCATTCCTTTTTCAAAGGCCTGTTCAATCAGTATAGCAAGATGATTAATTTCATTCTGCAGCAGAAGAATATCTCCGGCTGAAAAATGAGAAAGCGTTTCACGGATCTGCTCTGAAGTAATTGCCTGATTAGCGCCTCCAAAAAGAAGAATACAGTTTTGTCCGGTATCAGATACCTGGATTACAGCATGACCGGTAGGAATCTCCAGCTTTCTCAGATATTCCGTGTGAATGTGGCTGGCAGTCAATGCATCAGAAAGCATATCTCCGTCATATCCGATACATCCTGCATGGTAGACCGGGGCGCCTGCCCGCGAAATGGCAATGGACTGATTCAGACCCTTTCCGCCGCAGAAGAAATCCAGTTTTTTTGAGGAAATGGTTTCTCCGGGGCGGACAAAATCTTTTACCTGATAAACCTTATCAATATTTAAGGAACCAAAATTTAGTATTTTCATGGAAATGACCTCCTGCAAACCTTAAATCCTTACAATTTGGCCGCCCAGCGCTGCTGCTTCTTCCTCTTGATGGGTGGTTATCAGCAAAAGCTTTCCGGCTGTTTTTTCCTTTACATAGTCGATGACAGTCTGTTTTGTCTCTTCGTCCAGGCCGGTAAAGGGCTCGTCCATAATAATGGCCTGGGAGGGAGCCAAAAGGGCTCTTGCAATGGCTGCACGCCGTTTCATGCCTCCGCTTAAGGTAGAAGAGGGGCGGAGTATGGCCTCTTCCGGAAGGAGGCGGCACAGCTCAGAATAGGCAGTTTGACGATCAAGGCTTTTCCCGGCGGCCATCAGTACATTATCCAGTGGAGAAAAGGCGTCGCAGAGGCGGTTTTCCTGGAAGACTGCGGTGACGGGGCTGGGCATCTGCACCTGTCCGCTGTCTGGTTTTTCCAGACCCAGCAGAATACGAAGAAGCGTGGTTTTTCCGGCGCCGGAGGGAGCCATCAGACAGTAGACTCCGACAGGGGCAAAGGAGAGATCCAGATGCTTTAAAACAGGAAGCTCCCCATAGGCCTTATACAGTCCGGAAACAGATACGGGAGCTGACGGAGAAGATTTTGAGCCGGAAGAAAGGGCATTTTCTTCGCCGGCATCTTCGTTCTGCAAAGCAGAGGCACGCTGCAGGCCGATTTTTGGCTGATACTGTTCATTTTTCTTTTTCATCCATATAATGAGCTGCAGAAAGAACTTTTCAAATAAGGCGCTGACCAGAATAATTACAATGGTCCAGGCAAAAACATCCGGTGTGGCCAGATAGATTTTTGCCATGTAAAGATTTTCTCCGATAGTATGAGAAGGAACGCCGATAACTTCAGCGGCAATTCCTGATTTCCAGCTCATTCCCAGGGCAATTTTGCAGCTGCTGATCAGGTATGGCATCAGAGCCGGCAGGTAAATAAAACGAATGCGACGGGGCAGGGAGACATGGAATACCAGAGCCATCTCCTTGAGTCTGGGATCCGTGCTTTCCAGTCCGGCAATGGTATTTACATAGAGAATGGGAAATACGACCAGGAAGGAAATGAACACAGAAAGACCGGAGGAGCCAATCCAGATGAGGGCCAGAATGACAAAGGAGGCCACAGGAATGGATTTGGCCAGAAGCATTAAAGGCTCTAGCAGTTCCCGAAGCAGGTGAAAACGGAAGGCAAGACTTCCAAGAAGGATTCCGGCGATAAAGGCGGCTGCAAAACCCAGGGTGATTTTTCCGAAGGAGTGGATGATGGAGATCCAGAATTCGGCAGAGGGAAGCAAAAGAGAAAGGGAGCGGACTACGTCCGCCGGCCCTGCAAAAATAATGTCGTTCTGGATGACCATGCCGGCAAGCTGCCAGAGGGCGATCCAGAACAGAATTACAAAAATTCTGTGAGGTGATATCCGGTTTTTCATAGCTGCTCCCCTTTTGTATTACTGGATGTAGTAGAACTCATCTCCAGGAAGTTTTCCGCCGACAGATTTGGCGTCCTGATCAAAGAGTACCTGCAGATATCCGCTTAAGGCAGACTTCATTTCTTCGCCGGTCAGGCAGACAATGTTGCAGTAAGGCAGCGCCTTCTGGGCCACAGGAGCCTTTTCGATGATTCCGGCTGCGGCAATCAGCTGGGAGGCTTCCTCCGGCTTTTCGTTGGCAAAGGCAGCGGAAGCAGCGTGCTCTGTCAGGAAGGTGTCAATAACAGGCGGATTTTCTTTGAGGAATTCGTTGCGGACAACGGTTACTCCTGTTACCAGACGACTTCCGCCTTCTCCCTGAAGGGCTTCCCACTCCTTGGTCAGATCCAGCACAATACTCAGTTTTTCATTCTGAGCACAGGCTGCAGTGACAAAGGGCTGGGGCAGCAGACCGATGGCATCCGGCTGCTCTTTTAATACAGCGGCAACCTCAGTCGGTTCTGATTTGTATTCCAGGGTTACATCGCTTTCGCTCAGCCCGTTTTCACTCAGCAGATAGCGGATGACATAGTCCGGACTGGTTCCTTTTCCAGTCAGATAAAGGGTTTTGCCTTTTAAATCG
The DNA here is from genome assembly GCF_964238185.1 of Lachnoclostridium sp. Marseille-P6806. Lineage (NCBI taxonomy): Bacteria > Bacillati > Bacillota > Clostridia > Lachnospirales > Lachnospiraceae > Lachnoclostridium > Lachnoclostridium sp. Marseille-P6806. The sequence goes on along the minus strand of NZ_CAXSLG010000001.1, from coordinate 225,739 downwards.
GCAATGGACTGGATAGAAGAATCCGATGCTACAATGTCCAGTACACCCAGAGTGTTGATGTCAATAACGGAGATACCGCCCTGAGTTTTATTGTAGAGAACAGAAGCTACGTTGGCGGGAACCAGGGCAATGTCCAGATCGCCGCTTACCATTTTTCCAAGAAGTTCATCTGCTGCCGTTACCATAGTAAATTCATAATTGCACAGAGCCTCATCTTTTTCTGCCTTGTCCATCAGCTCTACCAGCCCCATGGAGGTAGGTCCCTTTAAGGAGCCGATACGGACAACAACATCAGAGTCTACCGGCTGGGCGGCAGAGCTTTCTGCAGCGCCTTCTCCCTCTCCAGGAGTTTCTGCTGCTGTCTGGCTGTTTTCCGTTTCTTCTTCCGTAAAAGCCTCAATGGTGGTTTCTGCTTCTGTGGCTGCTTCAGAGGAAGCGGCTGTGGTGGATGGAGCGGCTGTCTTGCTGCCGGAGCATCCGCTTAAAAGAGAGCCGACCATAAGTGCGGCCATTGCTGCAGACCAGGTTTTTTTCATCATAGTTATCCTCGCTTTCTGTTCGTGTATCTTTAGAAGCGTGTTTTGTTGTATTCCGTCTTCTCCGTCAGAGCTGATTTATGGATTTCAGTCTTACAGGTTAGCACGAACAAAGACATTATAGCACAAAAGCTGCTTTGTATACCATAAAAAACAAGGATTTGTGCAAAAAACTAATTGATAAAAATATGTCAATATGAGATAATAGGGGTAACTGTGACAGAAATTTGGACAGAGGGGTTTTACATATCGTTACGTTACTATTTATCATTATGGAGGGATAAGCTATGAGAGTTACAATTTGTATTGGAAGCGCATGTCACTTGAAAGGTTCCAGAGAAATTATCCAGCAGCTGCAGCAGCTGGTAAAAGAACATGGAGTATCGGATAAAGTAGATTTAAACGGTGCATTCTGTACTGGAAACTGCGTGAATGGAGTTTGTGTGACCGTTGATGGAACCCTGTACTCCTTATCTCCGGAAACTACAAAGGAGTTCTTTGAAAAAGAGATTCTCGGGAGGCTGTAAATATGGCGATTATTGACTTCAAGGCCACCAAGTGCCGGCATTGCTACAAGTGTGTGCGCTACTGTGAAGTGAAAGCCATTATGGTAAAGGACGGCCGTGCAGAGATTATACCGGAAAACTGTATTCTGTGCGGACGCTGTCTTCAGATTTGTCCTCAGTCAGCCAAGACTCTGGTCAGTGATCTGGAACTGGTAAAGGGGATGCTCCGAAGAGGAGAAAAGGTAATTGTTTCCATTGCACCTGCTTATATGGGCCTTTTGAAATACAAGACCATCGGCCAGGTTCGGTCCGCTCTTTTACGGCTGGGCTTTGCAGATGTGCGTGAGACTTCCGAGGGTGCGGCTCTGGTGACAGCCGAGTATGCCAGACTTTTGGAAGAGGGCACTATGGAAAATATTATTACTACCTGCTGCCCCAGCGTCAATGATCTGATTGAAAAATATTATCCGCAGCTGACTCCGTGGATGGCTCCAGTAGTATCGCCAATGATAGCCCACGGCATGATGCTGAAAAAGCATCTGGGAACGGACATTAAGGTGGTATTTTTAGGACCCTGTATTGCCAAGAAGAAAGAGGCTCAGGATGCCCGTCACAGCGGCTATATTGATGCGGTGCTGAATTTTAATGATATGAACCGCTGGCTGGAAGACGAGGATATTGTGATTGAGGATTGTGAGGATATGCCGTTTACAGCTATGAATCCCAGAGTAAACCGCCTGTATCCTGTATCCAGCGGTGTGGTGAATTCTGTTCTGGCAACAGAGAAGACGGTGGATCATTACCGTAAGTTTTATGTTCACGGGGAAACCCATTGTATGGAGCTGTGCGAAAGTCTGGTACGGGGCGAGATTAAAGGCTGCTTCATCGAAATGAATATGTGTTACGGCGGCTGTATTCAGGGACCTACTGTGACCAACAGTCCAGTTTCCCGGTTTAAGGTGAAGCTGGATATGGAGGACGCCATTCAAAGAGAGCCTGTACCATGTGAGGAGACAGGACCGGTTTTGGAGGAAATTTCTCTGCGGAAGGTATTTTCCGATCATTCACCGAAAGAGCCGGTTCCAACCAATGAGGAGATTCAGCAGATTCTGGCGATGACAGGAAAGCTTCATCCGGAGGATGAGTTAAACTGCGGAGCCTGCGGATATCCGACCTGCCGGGAAAAGGCGATTGCAGTATTCCAGCGGAAGGCGGAGCTGAACATGTGTATTCCGTTTATGTATGAGAAGTCGGAGTCTTTTGCCAATCTGGTTATGGAAACCTCGCCCAATGTGGTGCTCATTGTAGATGAGAATATGAAGATTATGGAATATTCTGCTGTTGGAGAGAAGTATTTCGGCAAGACCCGGTCAGAGGCATTGAAGATGTATCTGTACGAGTTTATTGATCCGGTGGACTTCCAGTGGGTATTTGATACCCATCAGAATATTCATGGAAAAAAGGTCAGCTATCCGGATTTAAAATTGGATACCCTTCAGAATATTGTATACATAGAAAAGGAAAACGTGGTTCTGGCCACCTTTATCGACATTACGAAAGAGGAAGAGCAGGCTCGCCTGGATTATGAGAAAAAGCTGGATACCATTGATTTGGCCCAGAAGGTTATTCATAAGCAGATGATGGTTGCCCAGGAGATCGCAGGTCTTCTGGGAGAAACTACAGCTGAGACAAAGACAACCCTGACAACGCTCTGCAGGAGTCTGTTAGAGGACGGCAGCGATAACGGAGGTAGGTAGATGGAGATTACCGTAGACGTTGCGTATAAAAGCCTGAACAAGTTTTCAGAGGTGCTCTGCGGCGATAAGGTGGAAATGCTGCAGACGGAGGATTCCAATATTCTGATTCTGGCAGACGGAATGGGAAGCGGTGTAAAGGCCAATATTCTGGCTACTCTGACTTCCAAAATTCTGGGAACCATGTTTTTAAACGGCGCGACTCTGGAGGAGTGTGTGGAGACCATTGTGCAGACGTTGCCGATCTGTCAGGTACGGCAGGTGGCTTATGCTACCTTCAGTATTCTGCAGGTATTCCACAGCGGAGATGCCTACCTGGTGGAGTTTGATAATCCCAGCTGTATTTTTATCCGCAATGGAAAGCTGATTCCAATTCCGGAGAATATCCGGGAGGTAGAGGGAAAGAAGATTAACGAATACCGTTTTAAGGTTCAGAAGGGGGATGCCTTGATTCTGATGAGCGACGGTACCGTTCATGCGGGGGTAGGACAGCTGCTGAATTTTGGATGGCTGTGGGAGGATATTGCAGCCTATGCTGTGAAACAGTATGGACTGACAGTTTCAGCTGTCCGGCTGGCTTCTGCAATCTGCCAGGCATGTGATGAGCTGTATCAGTACCGGCCTGGTGATGACACAACAGTAGCCTGTATGCGGATTATCAATGCAAAACCGGTTCACCTGATGACAGGCCCTGCAAGGGATCCTGCTCAGGATGAGGCAATGGTCGCAGACTTTATGAGTGGTGATGAATCTACCAGATATGTAGTCTGCGGCGGAACCAGCGCGACCATTGTGTCAAGGGTGCTGAACAGGCCTCTTGACGTATCCATGGACTATGTAGACCCGGATATCCCGCCCATTGCCTATATGAAAGGAATGGATCTGGTGACGGAGGGTGTACTGACCTTAAACCGTGTGATTCAGCTTCTGCGGCGCTATTCAAAAAAAGAAGCCGTAACAGAGGAATTTTTCCTGGAGCTGGATAAACCGAACGGCGCATCCATGGTGGCAAAGATGTTGATTGAAGACTGTACCGAGCTTCATCTCTATGTGGGAAAAGCTATGAACAGTGCCTACCAGAATCCGGGACTGCCCTTTGATTTGGGTATTCGCCAGAATCTGGTGGAGCAGCTAAAGCATGTAACAGAGGAAATGGGAAAAAAAGTTACAGTTACTTACTATTAGGAGTATATGAGGAGGAAAAATCATGGTAACAAATGACGCAACAATTTTACGCTTAAAGCACGACGTACTTTACGAGGTAGCAAAGCTGGCCTGGGAGGGTGAGCTGGAGGAGAAGCGGGAAGAGATTCCCTATCAGATGATTCCGGGACCGCAGGCTCAGTTCCGGTGCTGTATTTACAAGGAGAGAGAGATCATCCGTCAGAGAGTGCGCCTGGCAGAGGGAATGTGTCCTACCAGCGGTAAGGATACCCGCAATGTGGTTCAGGTTATTGGCGCAGCCTGTGAGGAGTGTCCCATTGCTTCCTATACTGTAACCGATAACTGCCGGAAATGTATGGGTAAGGCATGCCAGAATTCCTGTAAATTCGGTGCTATTACCATGACTGAGACAAGAGCTCATATTGATCCCAACAAATGTAAAGAGTGCGGTATGTGTGCCAATGCCTGTCCTTACAATGCAATTGCACATCTGGAGCGTCCCTGTAAGAAGGTATGTCCAGTAGATGCGATTACCTATGATGAGAACGGCATCTGCATAATTGATGAGAAAAAATGTATTCAGTGCGGCGCCTGCATTCACAGCTGCCCCTTCGGTGCAATCGGAACAAAAACCTTTATGGTGGATGTAATTAAGATGATCAAGGCTGGAAAACGGGTAGTTGCTATGGTTGCTCCTGCAACAGAGGGACAGTTTGGCGCAGATATTACTATGGCCAGCTGGAGAACCGCTCTGAAGAAGGTTGGTTTTGCTGATATGATCGAGGTTGGCTTAGGCGGAGACCTGACAGCAGCCTTTGAGGCAATGGAGTGGAATGAAGCATATAAGGAAGGCAAGAAGCTGACCACATCCTGTTGTCCTGCATTTGTTAATATGATCAAGCAGCATTTCCCGCAGCTTCTGGATAATATGTCCACAACCGTATCTCCTATGTGTGCAATATCCCGTATGCTGAAGAGAGAGAATCCGGAGACTATTACAGTATTTATCGGGCCGTGTATTGCAAAGAAGAGTGAGACACTGGATCTGAATATTAAAGATAATGCAGACTATGCGATGACCTTTGGCGAAATCCGTGCGATGATGCGTGCAAAGGGCGTAGAACTGGAACCGGAGGAGAATACCTATCAGGACAGCTCTGTATTCGGAAAACGTTTCGGAAATTCCGGCGGTGTTACCAATGCAGTAGTACAGTGCTTCAAGGAAATGAATGCAGGTATTGAGCCGAATGTTATGAAGTGCAACGGTGCTGCAGAGTGTAAGAAGGCTTTGCTTTTGATGAAGGTAGGCAAACTGCCTGCTGACTTTGTAGAAGGAATGGCATGCGTAGGCGGCTGTGTAGGAGGCCCCAGCAAGCACAAAACCGAGCAGGAGGCAAAGAAGGCTCGTGATCTGTTGATTGGACAGGCAGACGGAAGAGAGGTATTTGCAAACCTGAAGGAAAAGGGTCTGGACGATCTGCATATGCACAGAGGAGAATAATGGATTCTTTTTAATAGAATAGTTTCTGAAAAAATAATGGCTGCCGCCGGGGATGTCTGGTTATCCTCGGCGGCAGTTTTTATGTGGCAGAGAAACGCGGCGGGCTATGATACAAAAACGTTCCGCGAGGATCGCCATGGGGTGGAAGAGAAAAATAGCTGCTGGCGCAGCCGTTGCTGCGATCCAGTGCAGTAATGTGCCAAGATATATTTTTTTACATGATAGAGATAGTTGCGTTATGGTGAAAATGTGATTTAATGAAAAACTATTTGCGTGAGTTTGTACTAAGTAATACTTTCTTGAGTATTGCGCCCTAAAATAAAAAATATGGATTAGGGATTATGGTGGAATAGTTTATTATAGGAAAGCCTCTCTAAAAATTGGATGAAGCGATAGTAAGATCAAAGAGAGGTAGGAATGGAGTATGCGATGAGGAAATGACGTATCTAATCCAAACATAGAGCACTCAGAAGATCCATATAAAAGGAAGCGGGGGTCGCAAAACAGGTTTTTCACTCCAGATATGGCAGTTTGCATAACAAGAAAAATGCTATATCCAGTAGGATTACCATATTTTGCAACACCCTCTTTTTGTCTATGACAGAAATAAAATAAAGTAGCTTAGATTTCGTTTATTTTTCTCTTAATGTAGGTTGTGTGCAGCAGGTGGTGAGCCTTTTCACTTCCCGGTTCGCCTAAGTAGGTTGCATACAGTTCCTTGATGGCCGGGTTCTCATGGGATTTCCGAATCGGATTATTCTTATCGGAATCGTAGAGTACCTGGGCGCGCAGAGCGCGGATATCTACGGTATTGCGCACATATCCAGGCTGCTGAGGCTGGCCGCCGCCGTTGATACAGCCGCCGGGGCAGCCCATAATCTCGATAAAGTGATACTCTGCCTCGCCGGATTTTACTTTATCAAGAAGCTTTTTTGCATTGCCAAGACCGGAAGCAACGGCAACCTTTACATCCATGCCGGCAACTGGGTAGGTAGCCTCCTTGATGCCTTCCATACCGCGGACTTCTGTGAAATCAAGGCTCTGGAGCTCTTCACCAGTCAGGGTTTCTACTGCAGTACGCAGAGCTGCTTCCATAACGCCGCCTGTGGCTCCGAAGATAACAGCTGAGCCGGTACCCAGTCCCAGAGGTGCATCAAAGCCCTCGTCCGGCAGATCGCGGAAGCGGATGCCTACCTTGCGGATCATGCGGGCCAGCTCTCTGGTTGTCAGGGAGTAGTCTACATCCGGTACGCCATTGGCTGCCTCGTCCGGGCGCTGTACTTCAAATTTCTTTGCAGTACAGGGCATGATGGAAACAGATACAATATCCTTGGGATCCAGTCCCTGCTTCTCTGCGTAGTAGGATTTGGCAATTGCGCCGAACATCTGCTGCGGAGATTTGCAGGAGGACAGATTCTCAGTCATATCTGGATAATAGTGTTCACAGTATTTAATCCAGCCCGGAGAACAGGAGGTAATCAGAGGCAGCTTACCGCCGTTCTGTACCCGATCCAGGAATTCATGGGCTTCTTCCATGATTGTTAAGTCTGCGCTGAAGTTGGTGTCAAATACTTTATCAAAACCGATTCTTCTCAGGGCGGCAGCCATCTTTCCTTCTGTGTTGGTTCCGATGGGATAGCCAAATTCTTCACCCAAAGCAGCACGCACAGCGGGAGCTGTCTGAACAATCACATGTTTGGAAGGATCTGCAATCGCTGCAAGAACCTCATCAACCTGGGATTTTTCCTGAAGGGCACCGGTAGGACAGACAGCGATACACTGTCCGCAGGATACGCAGCTGGTTTCGCCCAGTCCCATATTGAAGGCAGAGCCGACGAAGGTGGCAAAGCCTCTTTCGTTTGCGCCGATTACGCCGATATTCTGTACCTTTTCACAGACAGCAATACAGCGACGGCAAAGGATACACTTGCTGTTGTCACGAATCATATGAACCGCGCTGTCATCAATACAGGACGGAGTATGCTCGCCGTCATAATATCCCTCGTCTTCTACGCCCAGTTCTTTTGCCATCTGCTGCAGCTCACAGTTTCCGCTGCGGACGCAGGACAGACAGCTGCGATTATGGTTGGAAAGCAGAAGCTGAAGGGTTTTCTTGCGGGATTCCAGTACCTTCGGGGTGTTGGTCCATACCTCCATACCCGCATTGATGGGGTATACACAGGCTACAACCAGGCTTTTTGCTCCCTTAACCTCCACTACACACATACGGCAGGCGCCGATCTCATTGATATCCTTTAAAAAGCAGAGAGTAGGAATTTCAATGTGAGCCAGACGGGCTGCTTCCAGGATGGTGGAGCCTTTTGGAGCACTTACTTCAATGCCGTTAATTTTAATTGTAATATTCTCCATATCCATTCTCCTCCATTACTTTTTGTAGATAGCGCCGAATTTACATTTCTCCATGCAGGCGCCGCACTTGATACACTTGTCGGTGTCGATTACATGCGGGTTCCGTACAGAGCCGATGATGGCGTTGTTGGGACAGGTGCGGGCGCACAGAGTACATCCACGGCACTTATCCGGATCAATGTGGTAGGAGAGAAGGGCTTTACATACGCCTGCCGGACACCGTTTTTCTTTGATGTGAGCTTCATACTCATCGCGGAAATAGCGCAGGGTAGAAAGCACCGGGTTGGGGGCAGTCTGTCCCAGGCCACAGGCAGAGTTTTCTTTTACATAATAGCAGAGCTGTTCCAGTTTATCCAGATCCTCCATGGTAGCCTCGCCCTTGGTAATCTTGGTCAGGATCTCAAGCATACGTTTGGTACCGATACGGCAGGGAGTACATTTGCCGCAGGATTCTTCTACGGTAAACTCCAGGAAGAACTTGGCGATATCAACCATACAGTCTGTTTCATCCATAACAATCAGTCCGCCGGAGCCCATCATGGAGCCGATGGAAATCAGGTTGTCATAGTCAATGGGAATATCGTAATGCTCTGCCGGGATACATCCGCCGGACGGTCCGCCGGTCTGGGCAGCCTTGAATTTCTTTCCGTTGGGAATGCCGCCGCCGATCTCTTCGATAACCTCGCGAAGGGTGGTACCCATGGGGATTTCCACCAGACCGGTATTGTGAATCTTACCGCCCAGTGCAAATACCTTTGTTCCCTTTGATTTCTCTGTACCCATGGAGGAGAACCACTCCGGTCCGTTCAGGATAATCTGAGGGATATTGGCGTAGGTTTCTACGTTGTTTAAGATGGTCGGTTTTCCAAACAGACCTTTCTGAGCCGGGAAGGGCGGTCTGGGTCTGGGCTCGCCGCGGTTGCCTTCAATGGACATCATCAAAGCAGTCTCTTCACCGCAGACAAATGCGCCTGCGCCAAGACGCAGATCAATATCAAAGTCAAAGCCGGAGCCGAAAATGTCTTTTCCTAAAAGCTCCATTTCTCTTGCCTGATTAATGGCAATTCTCAGACGCTCAACGGCAATGGGGTACTCGGCACGAACGTAAATATAACCCTGATTTGCTCCGATAGCGTAACCGGCAATAGCCATGGCCTCCAGTACAGCGTGAGGATCTCCTTCCAGAATGGAACGATCCATAAATGCGCCCGGGTCACCCTCATCGGCGTTACAGCAGACATACTTCTGATCAGCGTCATTTTGCTTGGCCAGCTTCCATTTGAGACCCGTGGGGAATCCGCCGCCTCCGCGGCCCCGCAGACCGGAATCTAAGAGGCACTGGATGACATCGTCAGGAGTCATTTCAGTCAGAACCTTACCCAGGGCAGCATAGCCGCCGGTACCGATGTACTCTTCAATAACCTCCGGGTTGATAATACCGCAGTTTCTCAGGGCAATGCGGTGCTGTTTTTTGTAGAAATCTGTATCAATCAAAGCCTTTACACCAGCAGGAGTAACAGTCTCCTGATACAGAAGACGGGTAACAACCCGGCCCTTTAACAGATGTTCCTGGACAATTTCCGGAATATCCTCTACCTTTACCATGGAGTAAAAGCTGGCATCCGGATAAACAATCATAATCGGGCCCAGTGCACACAGGCCGTGACAGCCGGTCTGAACAACGGAAACCTCGTTTTCCAGGCCTGCTTTTTTAATCTCTTCTTTCAGGGCTTCCATAATCTGCTGGCTTCCGGAGGAAGTACATCCTGTTCCGCCGCAGACCAATACATGTGAACGATACATTGGCGCTCCTCCTTATTTGATATCTGCAGAATTCAGGGTGTAGTTTTCTACGATATGGCCGCCGATTAAGTGGCGCTCTACCACCTCTGCAGCTTTTTCTGCGGTCATTTTAATATAGGTAACCTTGGGTTTTCCAGGTTCCATAACTTCCACGATAGGCTCATACTGGCATAATCCGATGCATCCGGTCTGGGTTACGGAAACACGGTCAGTCAGACCTTTTTCCTGAACCAGATTGGACAGGGCAGTCAGAACGGGTCTTGCGCCGCTGGCAATTCCGCAGGTAGCCATGCCGACAACAACACGGGTATGGGTATGATCTTCTGCCCGCATACTTACCTGGCTTTGCATCCGTTCACGGATAGCTCTTAATTCTTCAAGACTTTTCATGTAATCCTCCAAATCTACAGCTTCAGCAGCCGCTCCATCCCAAAGAGGGGGAAGGGCTGTGCTGTTCTAAAGGCGCTCCTCAGTAAAAGGCGCCGCCGTCAGTTTCCAGTTTATTCTCTGTCAGATATTCTCTGATATATTCGGATACCTCTGGTGTGTTAAAGGGAACATCTCCCAAAATCTGCCGAAATTCTCTGGTGTCCAGAGTAAAGGCTGTGCCGTTATAGCTGTACCGGTAAAGAAAGTCCGTTTCGGGATGGTATACAATCAGCGTATGAATGGTGCTGGTTATGTCTCCAAGGGGCATCCGGTCAATGTGGGAAAGGACAAATACGGCGGTTACCGCAGTGCCTTTACCTGGTCTGGATTCGATGGAAAAGCTTCCTCCGGTGCTTTCTGCCGCATATTTAAAAAACGGAACGCCCAGCCCGACCTTGCGGGTGGTTCTGCTGGTAAAAAAGGGATCCGTTACCTGGGCTGCCTGTTCTTCGGTCATACCGCAGCCATTGTCCTTAATAACAATGGTCAGACGGTCAGAGGCGGTATCGGCATCTACAGTAATTTCAACCAGAGAGGCTTTGGCCCTGGTGGAGTTCTCTGCCACATCCAGAATATTTAAAGAAATTTCAGGCATCATAGGCCTTATTGATATTTGGCAAGAATGCCGGGAATATCATCCGGTGTCAGACGTCCGTATACTTCATCATTAATCATCATAACGGGAGCCAGTCCACAGGCACCTACACAACGGCAGGAATCAAGAGAAAACCGACCATCCGGGGTACATTCTCCATTAGTGATGCCAAGCAATTCCTCCAGTTTGCTGAAAATTGCTCCGGAGCCTTTTACGTAGCAGGCGGTTCCGAGACAGACAGAAACCTGATATTTGCCCTTGGGCTGAAGTGCGAACTGTGCATAAAATGTGGCAACACCATAGATTTTCTCCAGCGGAATGCCGGTTTCATCAGAAATCATGGTCTGAACTTCGATGGGAAGATAACCGTAAATATCCTGTGCCCGCTGCATAATGGGCATCAGAGCGCCTTTTGTGTCCTTCAGTTCTGCGATTGCCTCCTTTAAAGCAGCTTCCTGCTCCGGAGTACCGCTGAAGGAAACACCTTCTTTTTTGCAAGCCATGTTTATTCCTCCTATACAAAATGTCGTTGTAAAATATAACTAATATTCTATCATATAACTGATAAAAAAGCTACAATAAAACGGGGAAAATCAAAAAGGTTTTTAGAAATTATGTTGATCATTCATATGTTCAATGGTATTCTAAAAGCATAAGTTGAGGAATGTGATCAGCTGTATGACGAGACAGAAAGGAGTGCAGCTGTATCATAAAAAGGAGGGCGATGCAATGACTGCAAGAGATGTACAGAAAATACTGGGCGCCAGGGTGCTGACAGGAGAAGAGTTTCTGGATCGGGAGGTGCGCAGCGCCTGTGGATCAGATATGATGAGTGATGTTCTGGCATTTTCCAAGGATCATTCCGTGCTTTTGACAGGTCTGTGCAATCCTCAGGTAATTCGGACTGCAGAGATGCTGGACATTGTCTGCCTGATTTTTGTGCGGGGAAAAAAGCCCGATCAGACGATTCTTGATATGGCGAAGGAGAGGGACTTGATTGTAATGGAAACCGGCCACAGGATGTTTTCTTCCTGCGGTATGCTGTATCAGGCAGGACTTGGCGGAGGTGCGATCTGATGAGTGAAGCAATTGTGCTGAATTATACAATCCCGCCGGATGATTTTACACGGGCGGGGGAAGCCAGCAGCGATGTGAAAAGCAAATTAAAGCAGCTTGGGGTGAGCCCGGAGGCAGTACGCAAGGTGGCGATTGCCATGTATGAGGGAGAAATTAATATGGTGATTCACGCCAAGGGAGGGGAAATCACTGTGGAGATCAGTCCGGAGAAGATTCGGATGATTCTGGCTGATGTGGGCCCTGGTATTCCGGATATTGATCTGGCTATGAAGGCAGGCTATTCTACTGCACCGGACGAGATAAGAAGTCTGGGCTTTGGCGCCGGTATGGGACTGCCCAATATGAAAAAATATACGGATGACATGAAAATAGAGACAGCGCTGGGAGTGGGAACCACCATTACCATGGAGGTAAACCTGGCATAGGGCTTTGGAGGTTGAAAAGACAGAATGGATAAATTCTATCATTCCGTCCGTCTGGACGCGGATTTATGTAAGGGATGTATTAACTGCATTAAGCGGTGCCCGACCCAGGCTATCCGGGTGAGGGGCGGTAAGGCGCAGATTAACAGCAAGTTTTGTATTGACTGTGGAGAATGTATCAGAGTCTGCTCCTATCATGCAAAAAAGGCAACCTATGATAAGCTGGAGGTTATGAAACAGTTTAAATATACTGTGGCTTTGCCGGCGCCGGCGCTGTACAGTCAGTTTAACAATCTGGATGATGTGAATATTGTTCTGAATGCATTGCTGATGATGGGATTTGACGATGTTTTTGAGGTGAGTGCAGCGGCGGAGCTGGTATCAGAAGCGACCAGAACCTATTTGACGACTCACGAGGAACAGCTTCCTCTGATCAGCACAGCCTGTCCGTCTGTGGTGCGGCTGATTCGGGTTAGATTTCCAAATCTGATCCCCCACCTGCTTCCTTTAAAGCCGCCGGTGGAGGTAGCCGCTATTATGGCAGCTCAAAAAGCCATGGAACGGACGGGATTTGCCAGAGAGGATATCGGCATCTGTTTCATTTCCCCCTGCCCCTCCAAGGTGACTTATGCAAAGGCTCCTTTGGGAACAGAGAAGAGCGAGATAGACTGTGTACTTGCCATTAAGGACGTATATCCTCAGCTGCTTTCTCATATGAAGGCGGTGGGAGATGAGGGGCTGGAATTAAGTACCTCAGGAAAGATTGGCATCAGCTGGGGACGAAGCGGAGGAGAAGCCGGGGGGCTTTTTACAGAAAACTACCTGGCTGCTGATGGAATTGAGAATGTGATTCGGGTGCTGGAGGATCTGGAGGATCAGAAGTTTTCTCACCTGAAATTTGTAGAGCTGAATGCATGTAACGGCGGCTGTGTCGGCGGTGTTCTTACCGTGGAAAATCCATATGTGGCAGAGGTAAAGCTGAAGCGTCTGCGCAAGTATATGCCTGTGGCCCGCAGTCACATGGAAAATGAAGAACATGCGGAAACGATTGTGCCCTGGACCGTGGGCGTACAGTATGAGCCAGTATTTAATCTGGGAGAGAATATTATGGAGAGCTTTGCCAGACTGAATCAGGCAGAGCGGCTGTGTGAGAAATTTCCAGGGCTGGACTGCGGTTCCTGCGGCGCACCTACCTGCAAGGCTCTTGCTGAGGATATTGTCAGGGGACAGGCCAGTGAAAATGACTGTGTGTATTACCTGAGAGAAAATCTTCATAGGCTTTCCGAAGAAGTCGCAATCCTTGCCGATGATCTTCATGCAGGAAATACCGGAGGACAGGAGACACTGAGGATTATGAAAGAATATATTCAGAGAATCTACAGTGAGATGTCACGGTTGGACAATAAAGATGATAATCAGGAGGACAGTGTATGACAGTAAGACAGCTGCTTGACAGCGGAAAATTTTCGGTGATTCATGAAGGCGATGAAACAGAGCGGGAAATCACAGTTCCGTTTTGCTGTGACCTTCTCAGCGTGGCTATGGGACGGGCGCCTGCCGGCTGTGCGTGGGTGACTGTAATGGGGAATATGAATACGCTGGCAGTGGCAACGCTGGCAGATGTGGCCTGTGTGATTATGGGAGAGGGGGCTGCTTTGGACGAGATTGCCCTGAAAAAGGCACAGCAGCAGGAAATTACTGTTTTGTCCACAGAACTGCCTGTATTTGAAGCAGCCCTGTGGATTTGGCAGCAGCTTCATGGTTAATCTCAGCTATGATTTACATATTCATTCCTGCCTTTCCCCATGCGGGGATGATGATATGACACCAGGCAATATTGTAGGAATGGCAGCGGTTACAGGTCTGGATGTGATTGCAGTGACGGATCACAACAGCTGCCGCAACTGTCCGGCGGTGATGAAGTTTGCACAGGAATATGGTGTGCTGGCGATTCCGGGAATGGAGATCAATACCTCGGAGGAGGTTCATGCAGTATGTCTGTTTCCGACTTTGGAGGCAGCCTTAAATTTTGACGGATATGTGTATGAGAGGCTGATGAAATTTCCCAACCGGGAGGAGATTTTTGGAAAGCAGCAGATCTGCAATGAAGAGGATATTTGTGTGGCAACTGAGCCGAATCTTCTGATTAACAGTACGGATATTTCCTTTGACAGGCTGTGGGAGCTGACTGAGGATTTCGGCGGCGTCATGTTTCCGGCCCATGTGGAGAAATCTGCCAACAGTCTGATTGCCAATCTGGGATTTGTACCGCCGGACAGTCGGTTTAAAACAGCTGAACTGAAGGATTTGAAGAAGCTTCATCAGATAAGGCGGGAGAATCCTTATCTGGAAGGATGCCGGATTATCAGCAATTCGGACGCTCATTATCTGGAGCATATTCAGGGGCCGGAGCGAACGATTCCAGTGTGGGAAAAATCCATAGCGGCAGTGCTTGATTATCTGCGGGGACGGTAAAGAAGAAAGCATCGGAGGAAGCTCTGATGCATCTTCTTTGGCAAAGCTGCACAAGAAGATGCTGTCCTGAACAGTTACAAAAAGAGAGAGAAAGGGCGGCTCCCGGGACTTGTTTTTCATAGTAGTATCATGTATACTGAGGGCATAATAGACAGAAATTCAGGAGGTCAGAATATGAAAAATCTGAGATTTATTTCCGCAGTTGCGGCAGCCTGCGCCCTGTTTGCTTCTCAGCCGGTACTGGCAGCAGAGCTGTCCTTTGATACATATGGATCAGCTGTGATTACAGCAGGTCAGGGTACAGTGCAGGAGAGTAGTGCAGAGGTACCGGGAGGAGGTTCTGAGACGGTTCATTTTTACGGACCAGGAGGGCAGAATGCAGGAGACAGCACGACTCCAAACACGGTCCAGAATGAGCAGGCTCCGGCTCCGGAAAGTGAAGGCTCTGCTTCTTCCCCGGTAATTACAGCAGGGGAAGCGGACAGTCCGGGACAGGTTCAGCAGTCTCTTTCGGATCCGGCAGCCGGGGGCGAACAGGGCGGGACAGAAAGCCCGGAGGGAGTTCCTTCCGGAGAGCTGTTCCCTGCAGATCAGGGTATGGCGCAGGCAGAGGCAGTCAGCGGTGAACAGGCAACGGCGGCTTCTGGCCGCGTGGTGGATCCGTCAAGACCTATGGTAGCGTTGACCTTTGATGATGGTCCCCAGCCCTCTGTAGGAAACAGGATCATGGATTGTCTGGCCCAGTATGGCGGAAAAGCAACCTTCTTTATGGTAGGAGAACGGGTTGGCTCCTACGCAGCTGAGGTACAGAGAATGGTAGCAGAAGGACATGAGGTAGCCAACCATTCCATGAATCACAAGTATTTCCAGAAGCTGGGTCCGGCACAGATTCAGGCTCAGGTCAGTCAGGCCAATGACGCTATTGAGGCAGCCTGCGGTGTCCGCCCAAAGCTGATGAGGCTTCCCGGCGGCAATGTAAACAATACAGTAAAAGCTAATGTCAATATGCCGATGATTCAGTGGAATATTGATACCTTAGACTGGAAAACGAAAAATGCAGATAAGACGGTTCAGGCTGTTCTAAGTAAGGTAAAGGACGGAGATATTGTATTGATGCACGAGCTTTACAGCCAGAGCGGCGATGCGGCAGTCCGGATGATTCCGGAACTGGTAAATCGGGGATTTCAGCTGGTAACAGTTAGTGAAATGGCTGCTGCTAAGGGGAAAAACCTGGAGCCAGGGAAGCTGTATTCCAGTATGCCGTAAGGAATAAGGCAAATTTTACCCTAATAGTAAGACATAGAAAAGAAACTATGTTGAACTATTAGGGTACTTTTTTATCAGAGGTATATATGGAGCCGGAGTGGTGATGGGAGCACGATCACCTCTCTGACTCCATAAATTTTAGGCTCATATGCAGGCTCAGGCGCTCTTCCCCACTGGACAGATCCAAGGCAAAAAGTTCTTTGATTTTTGCAATCCGATAGAACAGTGTGTTTTTGTGAATACACAGGTGCTCGGCAGCCTGCCCCGGGTTATCGGGATAGGTAAGATATTCTTTTAGCGTATCCAGAAGACGAGAATTGTGCTGCTTATCGTATTCCTTGATTATATCGATGACCGGGTGGTAGAAATTAGACAGTCTGCTGTGTTCTGACAGGATTTCAGCGATATGATGACAGATATAATCTGTGTAAAAGTACATACATGTTTCCGGAGAAAAACGCTGGCCTAACTGGTACGCTACCAGGGACTCCTCGTAAAACTGTTTTGTGTCAAGGAGACTGTGGAAGGCACGGCAGAAGGATGCTGTCAGGTGGTTTACTTCTAGAAAATCGGATAAGCGCTTATCAGCACGGAACCTTTCTGGAGAAGGGTCAGGAGTACCAATCAGAAATATGATCTGTCCCTTGTAAATGGCCCAATGGCACACGGGAAACAGCGTTGTCATCTGCTGGGAGACCAATCGTGCTTTCTGATCAAAAATCGCTGCTGTTTTATCTGTAATTGTCATAATCCGGAGATACTCGGTATTGGTCCAACCAAGACACTGAGCCCTTCTGTAAATGGTTGCCAGATCCAGAACATGATTGTCCAACAGTTCTAAAAGAAAAAAATTGTGCATCATCGAGCGGTTTGTTTTATAAAAGTCGCTTTTTTGCAGTTCCAGAGATACGATACGGCAGAGAAAGTCGATAAACTCGAAATCTTCTTGCGTAAACAGGCGGTTGCTGTCTGCTGTCGCGATGTGGGCTGTTTCAATATTATGTATGTAAACCATAGCAGTAATCCAGCCTTCAGATGCACCCTTTGATTTGCAGTAATAAGGATAATGGGCTTTTCTGGCTTTTTCAAATATACGATCCTGCTTCATGGCTGCAATATTGTTTTCCAGCATATAACCTAGTTCTTTCTGTACATCAAGGTCAGGGCGACTGTAGATCGGATTCATGCAGGAAGCAAGAATCTTATAACTATTATCTGCGATAAGGATAGGATTACCTAAAATATCATAGGCTGCATCTGTTAAAGCCTGAAGTCCTAAATTATCATGAAAAATCTGTATAATCAGATGCATATGGTCTGCAAGCATCTGATGGCGAATCATAATATCAAGAAGCTGTGATTCGACCGTCTTCAGTTCTGCATCCTCACACAGTTCAATATAATTAGCGTTTTGATACAGTACGCTGCAGGAAGTTTGTGGATCAGAGAAAATACACAAGAAATTGTATTCACTCCTGTCCATTTCTTTATCCAATTGTTGTGGAGTACAGAGATAGAGAACATGTTCTCTCAGTGTATTTTCATCTTTCAGACAACAGCATTGATAGATCTCTGTACTGGAGTTGGCTGTATGTTTCCAAAAACAATTTATATAATGTAATTTGTGGATCAGTTTTGATAATTCCATAATAATTCCCCTATGATTCGGATCAATGTTTCTTCAAACAATGATTGTGTTATAACACAAAAATAAAGGCCAAGAACAGCACTGCTTTAGTTTGGAACACATGGTTTCTACTGGTTGTATTATATATAATATAGTTATAAAAAGCAAGAATTTGAGAAGGTTTTTACAAAATCAACATAATAAAGCAAATCAATTGCTATTGTGCTATAAACAAAAAGGAGGAAGAATATGAGCATCAGAAAAGAAATTTATGAAAAACTGGTAGAGCGTGCAGCACCGTTGTTCGGTAAAAGAGCAGATGAGTTGACAGAGATTACTCGTTTTGCAGAGGACTGTAATGCAAAGTCTACCCATTTTTCCCAGATTACGACGTATCTGGAGGATGAGTTTGATATTGAGATTCCCTATATGTCTTTCCGTCGTCAAAAGACCATTGGGGAAGCAGTGGATTATGTGCTGACAGAGTGTTTAGGAGAGTCTCTGGATGAGAGCGGGGAGATATTGTCTTCGGAGTTTCCAAAATCAGGAGCACCGGCATTGGCTCCTCAACCTGCAGAGGTGACAGAGGCACAGGAGAATGTTGTAAAATCGGATCATGATGATGAGTTGAATATGCGTGAACGCTTTACATTAAAGGAAACCTTCCAAGGAGAAGAATTAGAAGCGGTTTATATGGTCGCAAGAAAGCCAGTTTCTGTGGATCCAAATGTGGATTTGGCGGCTTCCGAAGATCCGATGGCACGTATGGGACAGGGATTTTGTCCAGCTTTTAATCCTCGTACTTATGAGGCTGCGCCGGGAATTCTCTGCGAGCAGGATGTGGCTGTAAAGATGAGAGACGGTGTGACCATTTACACAGATATCTTCCGTCCGAAGGATGAAAGTCATAAGTATCCGGTTATCGTTTCCTGGTCCTGGTTTGGAAAACGTCCGGGAGAAGGAATGAGTGAGTGGCAGATTATGGGAGTTCCGCCTCACACTGTATCGAAACTGGCAAAATTTGAGTCTCCGGATCCCATGTATTGGTGCTATCAGGGATATGCGGTGGCTAATGTGGATGTGCGTGGTGCAGGTCATTCTGAGGGAAATGTACATATGTTTACCCATCAGGACAGAGAAGACGGATACGATTTTGTTGAATGGATTGCTACACAGCATTGGTGCAACGGTAATGTAGGTATGGCAGGAAACTCAGGCGTAGCAATGCACCAGTGGGGAATTGCAGCAATGCAGCCGCCTCACCTGAAATGTATTGCTCCCTGGGAGTGTACCACAGATCTTTATCGTGAGTCTTTCTACGAGGGAGGTGTGCCAGCATTATCCTTTAATAAATTTATTTCTGCACAGGTGACCGGTACTGGTGGAGTGGACAGCCAGGTGGATATGGCAGTCAAATATCCGCTGATGAATGGATACTGGGAGGATAAACGCCCGGATTTCTCTAAAGTGGACATTCCAGTTTACCAGACAGCAGGTTTTTCTCATTTCCATCTGCGCGGCTCTTTCCAGGCATTCCGAAAAGCAAAATCCAAGAGAAAATGGCTTCGTGCCCATCGGGACTTTGAGTGGCCGGATACCTATACACCAGAGAATCTGGAAGATTTGAAACAATTCTATGACCGCTATTTAAAGGATATCCATAATGGCTGGGAGATGACGCCGAAGGTACGTCTTGATATTATGGATGCCTATGACTGTGATTACCAGATCAGACGTGGGGAGAATGAGTTTCCGTTAAAGAGAACCCAGTACAAGAAGTTCTATCTGGATGCTTCCAATCCGGACAAACTTACCATGGCGGAGGCACCAGTTTCCCAGGAGGCTGCCGTTGCCTATGACGGCAATACAGGGAAGGTAGAATTTGATATGACCTTTGAGGAGGATACAGAATTGACAGGATATATGTATCTGCATCTGTATGTTGCTGCAGAGGCTTACAATGATATGGATATGTTCATCAACATTCAGAAAGCAGATGCCGAGGGCAACTGGATTCCGTGGTATACTCTGAATGAGCCTCATCCAGGAGCGTGGGGAAAATGCCGTATTTCTCACCGGGAATTGGATCCGAAGGAATGTCAGGTGGTAAAGGGAACCATGGTACAGCCGGTGATGGCTCATAGAAGAGAATTGAAAGTGGAGCCGGGAGAAATTGTGCCCGTTGACATTGAGATTGTACCTTCTGCAAGAATCTGGCATAAGGGAGAAAAACTGAGAATTCAGATTGCAGGACATTATATCCGCGAGGGATGGTTTGAGCCCTTGGCATGGGATACAGATAACCACGGGCGTCAAATCATTTATACTGGTGGACAATATGAATCCTTTATTCAGGTACCGGTGATTCCACCGAAATACAAGGCGGGGGAATACGTATACCGATAAACAAAACCCAGAAAGAGCCATTCTGGATGGCTCTTTCTGACATAAAAAGGAAAAAGTGAGAGGATAAGTTGTGGTTAGAGGAATTGGTACAGATATTTTAAAGATGGATCATCTAGTGGCGGAATATCTGAAGCCGGAAGATCCTTTTGCAAGGAAGACATATACCGAGGAGGAACTTCGCCAGGCGGCTCTCCGTGAGAATCCACTCTGTTATTTTGCAACTAGATTTGCTGGAAAAGAAGCTGTATTCAAGGCCTTGAACAGAAGCGCTGAGAACGTGAGTTTAAATGAAATTGAAATACTAAATTGGGATTCCGGTCAGCCTTATGTGAATCTGCATGGGAAGATCGAAGAAGATGCAAGAAAAGCAGGGATTGAAAAAGTGCTGATTTCTTTGTCCTATGATACAGAGTATGCCATAGCATATGCCATAGCTATTGGGGAGAGCAAAGGAGAGAAATGTCATGAGTAATCAAAAATCAAATACAAATGCAGTAAGTTTTGGGAGCTGGGGGTGGTTCCTGATTATTATCTGCATTTTATATCAGATGATGTACAGTGCATTTGCAGTCGATGGAATCAATGGATATGGATTAAATCTGGCGGCAATGCTCAGTGAAACTAGTGGGATGACGGTTACCAGTGATATGCTGACTGCTGTCCTGACACCTATTGGTATTGTCTGCTGTCTGTTGGGAGTATTTTTTACCAATCTGGTCTATAAAAAAGGAACAAAAATTGTAGCTACCGTTTCCTGCGCAGGTATGGCGGCAGGGGTTGTTTTTATGGGTAATATCACTACATTCACTATGTATGTGGTAGGGCTGTTTATCACTCAGGTATTTGGAACTTGCCTTGCTTTCGCTGTACACCATGGCTTTATTGGCTCCTGGTTTCCGACCAGAAAAGGAGTTGTTATGGGTTGGACAACCATGGGTCTGCCTCTTACCAGTATGATTCTGGTGCCTTTTGTAACCTGGTGTATGAGCGGAGGAATTGGATGGAAGGGATTTTGTTATGTCCTGGCAGTTATCCTGGTGCTGCTTGCCGTTCTAACGTTTACTATGCTGACGAATACACCGGAAGAGAAAGGCTGTTATCCGGATAATATGCGGCCAGAGGAGAGAATTGAAAAGGCGGACAGCAAAAAGACTGACCTTCTGCGCTATTTTAGATCACGATATACCATGAGAGATTTACTGAAAAATAAGTCGGTTTGGATGATCTGTATCGGATTTGGCATTCCGTGGGCTACTACAGCAGGTGTTATGAGTCAGCTGATTGTCAGAATGATGAGCACTGGATATTTTGAAAATGTGGGCAAGCCGGTAGCGATTCTTGCAGGAGCAACAATTGTTGGGCTGATTGGAAGCTTTTGCTGGGGATATCTTGACACAAGAATTGGTACAAAAAAGGCAGGGGTTCTTTATAATATTGCATATATTGTGATTTTGATTGTATTAGTGATGCTGGATAAGCTTCCTGAGATTGCCTGCACGATTGTAACCTGCTGTCTGTGTTTTACTGCAGGCGGTATTCCAAATCTGATGCCGTCTATGGTAATTTCAAAATTTGGAAGATATGAATTCCTGTCTGCCAACCGGGTATGTACGCCTCTGGCAACGATCATCCAGAGCATGGGCTTTGCTGTGCTGACTTTAGGAAAAATGCTGACAGGCGGAAGCTGGGTAGGAGGATACGGTATCTTTATCATTGCTTGTGGAATCGGAGCTTTGGTTATTTCCAGAATCAGCGATGAGAAAGAGTGCGATGATGCGGAAGTTGAAAAGCAGTTGATTGCCTTGGCAAAAGAACAAGAAGGAAAATAGGATAAAAGGAGCAGGATATGGGAACATTCACCAGAAGCTTTTGTAAGATAGTACCGTCTCTCCGGGAATCTACTATGGAGATTATCCGGAAGAATCCTGTCAGGGGCGAACAGATGATGATACCTCTTGCTGATCGGGAAATCGAGATATATCTGCATAGAGGAACTGAGGAACCTGGAGCAGTGCTCTTTGAATTTCATGGAGGTGGGCTGGTACTGGGGGATGCGGCAAAGGATGATTATCTTTGCGAGAGAATATGCAGAGAAACAGGTATCACAGTTATTGGGGTGAATTACAGGAAAGCACCGGAGTATCCATATCCGGCAGCAGTTCAGGATGCTTATGACACAGTAAATTATGTACAGAAACATAGTAATAAGTTTGGAATAGATCCGGATAGGATGGCGGCCATGGGTTTCAGTGCTGGGGCAACGCTTGCTACAGTCACAGCCATGCAGGCTGCAGAAAAAAAGGAGTTCAGACTGGTGTGTCAAATCCTTCACTATCCCTATTTGGACGGTGTGACAGCACCGGCTTCCAAAAAATCATATCCTGCCAATCTTCCGGTAGAAGTGATGGAGGCCTTTACGGAACTTTATGGAAATGGAGAAGATCCTAGAAATCCATATATTTCTCCTTTATATGCAACCAGAGAAATGTTGAAAGGCAGTGCTCCGACAGCTTTGTTTATGGCAGAGAGGGATGCTCTTTGTGAGGAAGGGGCGGCATATGCCGCCCTTTTGAGAGCGGCAGGAGTTCCTGTGATAACAGAGAAAATTGTAACAGAGATGCATCATGGATATATGGAGGATTATTTTAATTTGCCATGTTATCAGGAACAACCAGAAGATATTCTGGCGCTTCATAGCCCTAAATTATCTCAACGGGCGGAGATGATCCTTAAGAGGACGGAAAAAATCCTGAAGGAATATTTGTTGAAAGATTAGGGAAGAAACATGGAACGTAGGAAAATGTGGACAGAAACAATGACATTAGCCCTTGGAATCGCAGTATTGCCTCCTCTGTGGGCGGTTGCAGCACCATATATCGGAGTGACGACTGGCGCTGTGGCACTAATTTGTGCAGGTCTGTTTGTGACTAATGGAAATAAATATAAAGATGCCTTTAAAATTTGTATAGGATTTCTGTGCGGGGATCTTTGGGCAGTAGTAGCTTTGGTAATTATGGACAGCCTGAACTGGAATCCAGATTTAGAACTATATATGATACTGTTTGCAATGGGCGGACTGGCGGTTCTTGTGGGTACATGGTTAAAAAAATGGATTTTTCTTCCTGCATGGCTTTGCGGATGGGCGATTGGCCTTACGATTATGGCATCGGCAGCAATGGATGAGATCGGTAGCTTTGCGATTCAGATCGGTGTGGCAATGGTGGTAGGCGTGGTATATGTGGGAATTGGAGTGGACCTATTTCAAAGTGCATTGATTCGAATGATTACAGGAGAAAAACGAAAGAAGGGAGCAGATTAGAATGGTATTAATTGAAGAACTGATTCATAAAGCGAAGTTGAATCCAAAAAGAATCGCATTGCCTGAGTGTGAGGCAGAGAAGACGCTTCTAGCTGCTAGGCAGGTGCTTGATGCTGGAATCGGCATACCGGTGCTGGTCAATGATCCTGCAGTGATCCGGGAAACAGCACAGAAAGCGAGGGTCAGGATTGACGACATGGAGATTGTGGATGTGACCGACGAAGCATACCGTGATTCGGTTGTTTCAAGGTATATGTCCTATCCAAAGCTGATGCTGTCTGAAAAAGGTGCGAAGAGAAAAATGAAAAATCCCATGTATTACGCCATGATTCTAGAGGCAGTGGGTGATGTGGACGCTACATTCTGTGGCCATATCAACACAACAGGAGATGTGCTGCTTGCTGCACAGCAGACTATTGGTATGCAGGATGGTGTGGATGTTCCATCGATTTTTGCAATGACAGAGATACCGGGTTTTGAAGGATCTGAGGGGAATCGTATTGCATTAGCAGACTGTGGGTTGAATCCAGAACCGGAGGCAGATGAACTGGCTTCTATAGCCATTGCCTCTTGTGATAATATTCGTGCATTGATGAGCTGGGAGCCCCGCTGTGCATTTTTAAGCTTTTCCACCTGTGGTTCGGGCACGGCTTCTAGTGTGGATAAAATTCTGGAAGCGATTAGGATTGCAGGGGAGCGAAGGCCGGATCTAAAGATTGATGGGGAATTTCAGCTGGATACGGCGCTCATACCGGCTGTGGCAGAAAAAAAAGTAAACCGTCCCAGTGAAGTGGCGGGCAAAGCAAATATTTTGATTTTCCCTGAACTTAATGCTGCAAACATTGGTATTAAAATGATTCAGATTTTTGCAAAAGGAAAGGGCTATGGACACACCTTATCTGGATTTGCAAAACCAGTGGCAGATTCCTCCAGAGGTGCAACGGTAGAGGAGATCGTGGGAGATATTGCCATGGTGATTATTGCCGCAGCAAATGCTTAGGAAGGGAGAATATAATGATGGGATATAAAATTTTTACATTAAGTCCAGGCTCCACATCGACAAAATTAGCGGTATTTGACGGGGAAGAGAAATTGTTTAAAGCAAATGTGCAGCATGATCCGGTAAGATTGAAGTCCTTTGCCCGTGTCAGTGAGCAGATGCCGTACCGTGTGGAGACGATTCTATGTGAATTAGAAAAAAAACAGATTAACATTAACGATATGGATGCGTTTGCTGCGTATTCCGGAGGCCTGGTCTCTACTCCGGGCGGAATTTTTCCGGTAAATGATAAGATTCTTGCAGATTGTACTTCAGGGCGTTTGATGGAGCACCCTGCGATTCTGGGGGCACAGATTATTCATGCGTTTGCCAAAGAGACAGGCAAACCAGCATTTCTGGTAAATCCTCCTGATGTCGATGAATTTGATGATATAGCAAGATTAACTGGAATTAAAGGAATATACCGGGAATCCCATGTTCATGTGCTGAATCAGAAGGAGGTTGCCATGAGGGCAGCACGGGAGTTGGGAAAGAAATATGAAGAATGCAATCTGGTGGTATGCCACGTGGGCGGTGGTCTTTCAATCACGGCCCAGAAGTCAGGCAGGATAGTGGATGCCAATGACGTTTTAAATGGAGAAGGTCCTATGGCTCCCAACCGTTCTGGTTATGTTCCGCTGATGCCTGTTATAAAGATGTGTTATTCTGGAGCCTATACGCTACAGCAGATGAAGGAAAAAATAAGCAAGACTGGTGGTCTGGTATCTCTACTGGGAACGGATAATATGCTGGAAATTAAGGAACGCATTGCAAAAGGAGATAGCTGGGCAGCTTTGGTATATGATAATTTCGCTTACCAGCTTGCCAAGTATATTGGATCTTATGCTTGTGTACTGGAAGGCGAGGTTGACGCGGTGGTAATGACTGGCGGCGTTTCCAACGATGAAGATTTTATCTCCAATGTAAAGAAATATGCAGGCTGGATCGCTCCCTTCATTGTGTATGGCGGTGATTTTGAGATGGAGGCACTTGCTTCCGGAGCAATACGGGCACTGACTGGTGAGGAGCAGACAAAAGAGTATACGGGAATTCCTGTGTGGAGCGGATTTGAATTTGAATATGATGAATAAAGATATTTTTTGGCGAAAGAAGACTGCTTAAAAATCAGAAAGACAATTTCAGATAAACCAAACAGCAGAAATCAGAGATATGTAAAAATAAGATAAGGGGGTATCGCAAAATCATTTGATTTGATGATTTTGCGATATCCCCTTAATTATGCTTGCTTACAGGCTGTGGCTGAATTATGTTTTCAGGACAGGCCCGTTTTGGTATTTAGCTTTTATTTCTCTTCTACTCTTTTAATATCCATATCCTTTGGCAGCACCAGGCTGAGGATGATAGAAACTACAAACACAACAGCAACTACATTGGCAGAAAATACAGACTGCACCAGCTGCGGGAAGAGGCTCCAGATACCGCTTTCACTGGCGGTAGTAAATCCGATACCGATTGCCAGGGAAAGAGAAATAATGGTTACGTTGCGCTGCGAGAAGCCGCATTTTGCAATCATCTGCACGCCGGAGGTAAGGATAGAACCAAACATCATAATGGTACATCCGCCCAGAACGCATTCCGGCAGAGATGCGAAAAAGTTTCCTACCGGAGGAAGCAGACCGGCAAGGATCATGCAGGCAGCGCCTGTCATAATGGTAAAGCGGTTGACAACATGAGTCATAGCTACCAGACCTACGTTTTGTGAGAAGGAGGTAACTGGCGGACAGCCAAACAGTCCGGAAATGGCAGAAGCGTATCCGTCACAGGCGAGAGAGCCGGAGATTTCCTTTCCGGTAATTTCCCGGTTTAAGCCGCCGGATACCAGAGCGGAGGTATCGCCGATGGTTTCTGCTGCAGATACCAGGAAGATAATGCAGGCAGAAAGAATGGCGCCCGGATGGAATTCCGGAGCAAAGGGAAGCAGGTGAGGCAGGGAAATCAGACCGCCTGACATGATAAGACTTAAATCTACCTTTCCTGCAAAAATGGAAATCACATATCCTACAACCAGTCCAGCCAGAACAGAAAGCTGTTTCAAATAACCTTTTGCAAAAATGTTCCACAGCAGGCAGGTAACCAGCGTAATGGTACCGATGGCGAGGTTTTCAACAGAACCGAAATCCTCGGCATAGCCGCCTCCAAAGGAGCGGGCGCCTACGGTGAAAAGGGAAAATCCGATGGCAGTTACAACAGAAGCTGCGACAACAGGAGTAATGATTTTTCTCCAGTATTTTGCAAGAAGTCCCAGAGTTCCCTCAAAAATACCGCCTACCAGAACCGCGCCGATAACTGCCGGATATCCGTAGTTGGCGGCTACGGTACTGAGAACTGTTACAAAGGTAAAACTCACGCCCATAACAACAGGAAGCTTTGAGCCGATTCGCCAGATGGGGTAAAGCTGAATCAGTGTGGCAATACCGGCAACAAACATGGCATTCTGGAGCAGAATGGCGACCTGAGCCTGGGAAAGAGCCGGCTGGGCGGCGCCGGCAATAATGGTAATAGGAGCCAGGTTTGAAACAAACATGGCCAGAATGTGCTGCAGGCCAAAGGGAATCGCCTTTCCGATGGGGACGCGTCCTTCCAGCTGATAAATATTATTGATACTGCAGTTTACGCTGTCATTTGCAGGTCTTCCCATGATGTACTCCTCCTTTAAGATGTCGTTTCTTCTTTATGAGTTGTTTGGTAGACTTCCTCTACAATTCGTTCCATGGCATTTAAAATATTTTCATATCCGGTACAGCGGCACAGGTGTCCGGAAATCAGTTTTTTCAGCTCTTCCCGGTTATATTTTTTGCCGGTTCCCACAATTTCAACAGCACTCATAATCAGGCCTGGGGTACAGAAGCCGCACTGAACAGCAGCCTCTTCAATAAAGGCCTTCTGAATCGGAGAAAGCTCTCCGTTAGGCCCCTTCAGGCCTTCTACAGTCATAACGCTTTTTCCGTCAGCCCAGAGGGTCAGATAAATGCAGCTGTCAATGGCTTCTCCGTTTACAAGAACGGTGCAGGCTCCGCACTCACCGACCTCGCAGCCTTTTTTTACGGAGGTCAGACCAAGGCGGGTGCGGAGGGTATCCAGAAGGGATTCCCGCTCGTCAACAGCCAGCTCTGTTTCCTTTCCATTTACTTTCATATGTACAATTTTAAGCATTGACGGCACCTCCTGCTTTTTTTACGGCTTCACATAAAGCTCGTTTTGCCAGCTCTTCTACCAGTTGAAGACGGAATTCCTTAGATGCTCTCCAGGAGGTTCGGGGATTAACCTCCTCCAGGGCATTCTTACCAAAGGTAAGAACTGCATCGGCATCGGTTGTTTCACATCCCTTTAAGCCCTCTTCTGCCTTTCGGCAGCGGAGCGGAGTAGGACCTGCTACTCCGTATCCCAGGCGAACATCTTCGATGCGTTTTTTGTCTTCGCTGAGTTTTACCCGGACAGAGCAGCCCAAAGTTGCGATCTCCATAGCTTTTCGTTTTCCATATTTTACATAATGTCCGGTCCAGCCTTCAAAGTTTTCTTTTTTTACAAGAAAGCCGGTGCAGACCTCACAGCGATCGCGGACAGTTCTTCCGGGACCAGTATAGAATTCACAGACAGGAACTGCACGTTTTCCGGAAGGTCCTTCCAGTAAGACTTCTGCCTCCAGAGTCCACATGGTAGAGGCAGAATCGGCGGAGGTAGCGCCGTTGCAGATATTGCCGCCGATGGTTCCGGTGTTGCGGATCTGGGGACCGCCAACCATATCAACTGCATCGCCCAGCATGGGAATGTATTTCTGGATCAGCGGATCATTGGTAATATGGGAAAATGCGGTTCCCGCTCCAATCCAGAGGTCTCCGTTTTCCAATAGCTTTACGCCTTTTAATTCCTGAAGATTGTGGACAGATACCAGGGATCTCCCTGCATCCTTGCCTTCTCTGACCCGGATCAGTACGTCCGTTCCGCCGCTGATAATCTCTGCATCCGGATCCATTTCCAGGGCTCTGATGGCATCAGCCACATCCTTTGCCTCGTAAAATGATTTTATATCAAACATAACATTCTCCTTATATCAGACCTTTTTCTTTGAATTTTTCAATGAGCCGCTGCGCGGTCATCGGGGTTACATTCATGTGTACGCCAGTTGCGTTTAACAGAGCATTTCGGATAGCCGGAGCAACCGGGATAGCCGGAGGCTCACCAAGGGATTTGTTTCCGAAGGGGCCGGTAGGATCTTCAAGCTGAATGAAGGAAACATTCAGATCCGGAGTATCCATGGCGGTAGGAATCTTATAGTCGAGCAGGTTGTTGTTCAGCGGGCGTCCTGTTTTTTCATCTATCAGAAGTTCCTCAGACAGTCCGTAGCCCAGTCCCATGCTCATGCCTCCGTGTACCTGAGCTCTGGCAGTTGCCGGATTAATCAGAATACCGGAATCGTGAACATTGATAATGTCCTTTACAGTAATCAGTCCCAGAGGCATATCAACTTCAATCTCTACGAAGCAGCAGCCAGAAGAGAAGGTGTTGTCCTTACAGTGGTTGGTCACCTCTGCAGTCAGATGAATGGAGCGATCCAGGGAATAAAATGCCGTATCAGCAACAACAGCTACATCAAAGAGAACCGGATCTCCGCCGTTTACAACAATCTGGCTGTTCTGAATATCAAGCATATCTTCTGTAATTTCCTCTTCCGGGTTTAGTCCCAGAACATCTCTCAGCTTTGCGGCAGCGTCCTTTACGGTATCCGCATAAATGGTTTTTGACATATCGGATACATCGTGATTCAGCATATAAGCTGCGTATTCCAGAATCCTGTGCCGCAGTTCTTCACCGCACTTTTTGCAGGCCATGCCGGAAACATAGGTCTGGCGGGAAGCGTAGGCTCCTGTATCAAAAGGTGTGATATCTGTATCTTGTGTGGACATAATATAAACCTTATCAAAGGAGATTCCTGTGGTCTGAGATGCCATCTGAGAAAAGACGGTATCTGCGCCCTGGCCGATTTCTGTAGCGCCCATGCAGACCTGCATGGAACCGTCCTGGTTTAATACCATACGAACCGAGGCAGTTTCCAGGGAAATCGGGTGTACACCAGTTTTATAACAGAAAATTGCCATACCTACGCCTTTTCTTACAGGGCCGGTCTGGTTTTTGTAGGCATTCCATTTTTCATCCCAGCGGATATGTCTGCGTCCTTCCTCGATGCACTTTTTCAGTCCGTAGGAATGGAAGGTAATTCCGTTGGCGGGATCTACAAAGCCCTCCTCCATACAGTTTTTCAGGCGGAGCTCGCAGGGATCCATGCCGATGGCATCAGCCAGATCGTCGATCAGACACTCTGCAAACCAGTCAGCCTGCGGGATTCCGTAGGCTCTCATGGCGCCTGCTGTAGGAGAAGAGGTGTAGACTGTCCAGCAGTCTACCTCAGTGCCCAGACGATCCCGATACAGATCTTTAAATACATTTCCACAGTTAGCACAGATAGCGTGACCGTGGGAGGCATAGGCTCCGTTGTTTGCATAAGCTTCCAGCTGACGTGCCAGGATCTCTCCGTCTTTTGTTACAACGCCGCGGCATTTTCCCTTGATGGCGTGGCGTGTGCGTGTGCCGGAAATGGTTTCTTCCCGGCTGATTTCCAGTCTTACAGGCCGTCCGCCTACAGACATGGAAAGAAATGCATTTAACGGCTCATAGAGCACATCCTGCTTATTGCCGAAGCCGCCGCCGATATAGGGCTTAATGATGCGGACCTTTCCGACAGGAATGCCAAGGGCTTGAGCCGTACAGCGCCGTACAATATGAGGAATCTGGGTGGAGCAGACAACCGTAACCTTTCCGTTGGTGTCTACATAGGCCCAGGAAACCGGCAGCTCAATATGGCAGTGGGAAATCCGGGGAGTGTCATATTCTTCTTCCAGAGCCACAATATTTTCCCTGCCATACTGCTCTCTGGCTTTTTCCAGTCCTTCTTCATAGGTAAAATCTGGATATCCCATAGTCATATGAGAATGAACAATCACATTGTCTTTGCGGATATCCGGGTGAAGCGGTGTGGCGTTTTCTGCCATGGCAGCTTCTACAGTAACAATGGGCTCGTATTCTTCGTATTCGATCTTAACCAGCCGTGCGGCCCGTGCTGCAGCGACCTCGTCTTCTGCGATAACAGCTGCAATGTCATCTCCGTAAAGCCGGACTCTCTGGTTTAAAAGCTTCCGATCACAGATGTCCTGATGCTTTGTCTCTACGCTCCAGGGATGGCCGGCAGTAGGAAACTGGCAGTCGGGAACGTCGAAACAGGTGATGATTTTTACAACTCCAGGCACCTTATAGGCTTCCTCTAAATCAAAGCTCTTTACCAGGCCGTTGGCGATAGTAGAATGAACAACCTTTCCGTGGAGAATATCTCTCGGTTCCAGATCGGCAGTATACTTAGCTTCACCAGTGACCTTGCCATAAGCATCCACTCGTTTTACTTGCTGACCTATCATATTCATGCTTTTTGATGCCTCCTTACTTTTTTGAACCAATGTTTTTTTGTTTAGATTAGGGGAAAACGCAGAGAATCTACTATACAAAGGGAAAAAAAGAGCTGACTACATAAGATATGTAGTCAACTCTGTAGGCAGTTGGTAGAGACTCTGGGCCAATCCCCAGGATATACATATTGGTAACAAAAAATATTTTGTTTTCATTTGATGAATTGATTATATCGTAAAAGAAGTGTTAAGTCTATGGCGTTCCTGTGAAAAAAAACATCTATAAATTGGCGAAAATGCACAAAAAACATTGTGAAAAACCTAAAAAAATTTTAGAACATTCTCAGGGTAAGATGCTCTTGCCCATTTTCCTTTAAACAGTTAAAATAGAAGTCAGACTACAGTATAAAATTATGAAGAGAGAAAGAGGAAGGAGTCTTTATGACAACCGCATCTGTAAAATTAAAAAAAGGCGAGGGCCGCAGTTTAAAGGCCGGCGGCGCCTGGATTTACGATAATGAGATTGCAGAAATTCAGGGTGATTATGAAAACGGAGACATGGTTCGTGTGGAGGATTTTGACGGATATCCCATGGGACAGGGATTTATCAATACCCGTTCCAAAATTACTGTTCGCATGATGACAAGAAAAGCGGACACAGAGGTAAATGAAGACTTTATTGAAATGCGGGTTCGCAATGCCTGGGAATACAGAAAGACAGTGACAGATACATCCAGCTGCCGTGTGATTTTTGGGGAGGCAGATTTCCTTCCGGGAATCGTGGTTGATAAATTCAGTGACGTTCTGGTAGTCGAATCTCTGGCTCTTGGTATTGACCGGTGGAAACCAGTAATTCTGGAAAAGCTGAAAAAGGTTCTGGCGGAGGAGGGCATTGAAATTCGGGGGATCTATGAACGCAGTGACGCCAAGGTACGGCAGCAGGAGGGCATGGAGCGATATAAGGGCTTTGTAGGAGAACCCTTTGACACAAAGGTGGAGATTGTGGAAAATGGTGTCCGGTATCTGGTGGATGTACAGGACGGGCAGAAAACAGGATTTTTCCTGGATCAGAAGTATAACCGCCTGGCGATTCAGAGGCTGTGTAAGGGGAAGAAGGTGCTGGACTGCTTTACGCATACAGGCTCCTTTGCTTTAAATGCCGGAATTGCCGGAGCAAAGTCTGTGCTGGGAGTGGATGCCTCTCAGCTGGGTGTGGATCAGGCCAGAGAGAATGCGGAGTTAAACGGACTGTCTGATCGGGTATCTTTTGTCTGCGCTGACGTGTTTGATCTGCTTCCGGAACTGGAGCAGAAGGGGGAGCGGTATGATGTGGTGATTCTGGATCCTCCTGCATTTACAAAGTCACGCAGTTCTATTAAGAATGCGGTGAAGGGATACCGGGAGATTAATATCAGAGGACTGAAGCTGGTGAAGGATGGCGGCTATCTGGCGACCTGCTCCTGCTCTCATTTTATGGATCCGGATCTGTTTACAAAAACGATCCGGGAAGCGGCTGCAGGAGCTCACAAACGGCTGAGACAGGTGGAATACCGTACTCAGGCAGCGGATCATCCGATTTTGTGGACAGGCGGAGAACAGGCGTCCTATTATCTGAAGTTTTATATTTTCCAGGTGTGTGATGAGAAATAAAAATCAGGCCGGATTCAGACGCGGAAACCAGGAACCGGCGAAGACCAGCTCCTAATTGAGGCAGAAGGTAAACGAGGGACTGCCAGAAGCAATAAATAAAAAACATACAGGACAGAAAAATAGAGATAAAAACCGGAACGGCAGGGGAGGAAACGGGATGGCAGAACAGGAAAAGGGCCTGAATACAAAGTACAAGCTGGCGGCCTCTATTAAGGAGTGTATGAAAACAACGCCGGTAGATCGGATTACAGTAAAGGATATTGTGGAGGGCTGCGGTCTGACACGCCAGACCTTTTATCGGAATTTTAAGGACAAGTATGATTTGATCAACTGGTATTTTGACAAGCTGGTGCTTCAGTCCTTTGAACAGATTGGTGTGGGACATACTGTAGGGGAGAGTCTGACCCAGAAGTTTGAGTTTATCCGCAGTGAGAAGGCGTTTTTTACAGAGGCATTCCGTTCTGATGATTACAACTCAGTTAAAGAGCATGATTTTGAACTGATTCTGCAGTTTTATATCAGTCTGATAGCAAGAAAGACCAGCCGTCCCTTAAGTGAGGAACTGGAATTTCTGTTGGAAATGTATTGTCGAGGTTCTGTCTATATGACAGAAAAATGGGTTCTGGGAGGAATGAAGGACTCTCCGGAACAGATGTCCTATAAACTGGTAGAGGCAATGCCTCCCAAGCTGGAAAAGGTTTTTTCAGAGCTGGGGCTGCTTTAGAATATTGTACTCAATGCATAATGATATTTGTGAAGATCTGACAAAAATAAGAAGAAAGTGACAAAGCTTGTGTTTTGTCACTTTCTTTTTTTTCTATACATTGTTAAAATAATGACAGTACATGAAGCAATCAGAAGCAGCTCCAGAAAGAACCTGCTCTGATCCATATCCCAAAGGAGGATTTTTATTATGGCGAACAGAATTGTTTTAAATGAGACATCTTATCATGGCGCAGGTGCCATTAAAGAAATTCCGGCAGAGGTAAAAACAAGAAGTTTTGCAAAGGCATTTGTATGCTCTGACCCGGATTTGATTAAATTTGGTGTAACTAAGAAGGTAACAGACGTTCTGGACGAGGCCGGACTGGCATATGAGATTTACTCTGATATTAAGCCAAATCCCACTATTGAAAACGTGCAGACAGGTGTTGCTGCATTTAAGGCATCCGGCGCAGACTATATTATTGCAATTGGCGGCGGTTCTTCCATGGATACTGCAAAGGCAGTGGGTATTATTATTACCAATCCGGAATTTGCAGATGTAAGAAGTTTAGAGGGCGTTGCTCCCACCAAGAAGCCCTGCGTGCCGATTATTGCAGTTCCTACTACAGCAGGTACCGCAGCAGAGGTTACCATTAACTATGTTATTACAGATGTAGAGAAAAAGAGAAAATTCGTTTGTGTAGATACCCATGATATTCCTGTTATTGCTGTTATTGATCCGGATATGATGGCATCTATGCCAAAGGGACTGACCGCAGCAACCGGTATGGATGCTCTGACCCACGCAATTGAGGGATATATTACCAAGGGCGCATGGGAAATGACCGATATGTTCCATCTGAAAGCGATCGAGATTATTTCCAAATCTCTGCGGGGCGCAGTTGACAATACGCCGGAGGGCCGCGAGGGAATGGCTCTGGGACAGTATGTAGCTGGTATGGGCTTCTCCAATGTTGGTCTTGGAATTGTTCATTCTATGGCACATTCTCTGGGCGCTGTTTATGATACTCCTCACGGTGTGGCAAATGCAATCCTGCTTCCTACCATTATGGAGTACAACGCTCCCTGCACTGGAGACAAGTACAAATATATTGCAAAAGCCATGGGTGTTGAGGGTACAGACAGCATGACACAGGAGGAGTACCGCAAGGCAGCTGTTGACGCAGTGAAGAAGCTGTCTGCTGACGTAGGCATCCCTGCTGACTTAAAGGCGATTGTAAAAGAAGAGGATCTGGATTTCTTATCTGAGTCTGCATTTGCAGATGCATGCTGTCCGGGCAACCCGAGAGATACCTCTGTTGCAGAGATCAAGGAGCTTTACAAATCTCTGATGTAGGAAAAGTTCGGATATCCGAAAAACGTTTTTAACAAAATAGAGGGTGAATTTTCCTGGGGATTTTACAGAATAACGAAAATTTATTCTGTAAAGTCCCCTTTTTGACATTATGTTCAGAAAATAAAAATAGAAATTGTGGGATTGTCCATTGAATAAAACCGGTGGATCGTATAAAATGATTTTATGGTAGAAAAATTTTATACACAGGCTGATATATTTTCGTAACTGAACTGTTACATATTTTCTGGCCGGAAGGAAGGTATTTTATGGAACATAAGAATCCTCTGTGGACGAATGTTACAAGCACAAAAAAGTTTATTACGATTGGTGAAATCATGCTGCGTCTGACACCGCCCAATTACGAGAAGATCCGTTTGGCCACAAATTTTGAGGCAAGCTACGGCGGAAGCGAGGCAAATATTGCCATGGCTCTGGCCAACCTGGGAGTGGACAGCACCTTTTTCAGCGTAGTTCCCAATAACAGCCTGGGAAAAAGCGCAGTTCGCTGGCTTCGCTCCAGTGATGTACACTGCACTCCGATGATTCTGACAGGCCCAAAGGAGACCCCGACTCAGCGTTTGGGTACCTACTATCTGGAAACTGGATATGGAATCCGTCCCAGCAAAGTAATTTACGACAGAAAGCACAGCGCAATGGCTGAGTATGATTTCAGCAGTCTGGATGTGGAGCAGCTGCTGGACGGCTATGACTGGCTGCATTTAAGTGGTATTACTCCTGCTTTGTCTCAGAACTGCAGTGATTTGATTCTGAGATGTCTGAGCGTGGCAAAGGAAAAAGGACTGACAGTCAGCTTTGATGGAAACTTCAGAAGCCTTCTGTGGAGCTGGGAGGAGGCCCGGGACTTCTGTACCAAGTGCCTGCCCTATATTGATGTGCTTCTGGGGATTGAGCCATATCATCTGTGGAAGGATGAGGAAAACCATAGAAAGGGAGACTGGAAGGACGGTGTGCCCTTACAGCCCAGTTATGAGCAGCAGGATGAGATTTTCCAGCATTTTATTGATCGTTATCCGAATCTTCAGTGTATTGCCCGCCATGTCCGCTATGCTCACAGCGGAAGTGAAAACAGCTTAAAGGCCTTTATGTGGTATGAGGGTCATACCTTTGAAAGTAAGCTGTTTACCTTTAATATTCTGGATCGGGTAGGAGGCGGAGATGCCTTTGCCAGTGGTCTGATTTATGCAATGATTCATGGATATAAAGCAATGGATATGATTAATTTTGCTGTAGCCAGCAGTGCAATTAAGCACACCATCCACGGAGATGCCAATATTACTGATGATGTAAACTCCATTAAGAATCTGATGAACATGAACTACGATATTAAGCGTTAGTTTCAGGAAATTTTGCGAAATTGAGGCAGCCAGGAATTCTGGAAGGAAGCTTGGCCTGGCAAGGCGTGAAATAAGAATGAAAACATGAAAATCCGGCAGGGCTTTTCTGGAAAGAAAGGCTTCTGCCGGATTTTTGAATAAAGGAAAAGAGTCAGCCGGTTTCAGCGTCTGCAGTGTCTTCCATAACCGCTGCCGGAATGATGCCCTCTGCGGTGTCCGCTGCCGGAGCCCTGCTCTCGGTACGGGTAGTCAGGCTGGTCATTGTTTTCGGCGGATGAATAAGCCGGACAGTCTTCCGGACAGTCCTGACGGTGATCACAGATGCCGTCTCCATCCTCATCAAGATAGGAGCAGTTCTCTCCACACAGATGGGTTTCCTGGCAGACGGGATCCTGTCTGCAGGCCTGGCGGCCATGAGCCAGGGCAGGAACTGCAAAAGTCAGCGCCAGCGCACAGGCAAGTACACTGATGGATAATGTTTTTTTCATGGTATCTCTCCCTGCTGGTGATAAAAACAGCGTACAACAGATAGAGAAGAATTGCAAGAGGAAACCTTGGAAAATCAGTGAAAAAAGAGATCGAACAGGCGGATAAAAATATGTTATAATGTGTTTTACGGAAATCGCCGGAGCAGGCAGGAAAATACCGGAATGGGCGGGAACCTGCCGAGCGGAACACGGAAAATACAGAAAAGGACAGAGAAAAATATGACAGATCATTATTCAGATACGGAACTGATTGAGAAAGTAAAAGAAAAAATCGCCTCAGCCGACAAGGTTTTAATCGGTTTGGGGGAGGAGTGGAAGCGGGGCATAAACGATGACAGGGAACTGCTGTCTGCCTATGACAGTCTTTATGAATTAATAAAAGATAAGGATTATTTTATTGTAACCATGGCGGTGGACGGAATGATTTTTGATACAGCTCTGGGAAGCCGGATGGATAGGGCAGTATCCTCAGAGCCGGAGCCGGAAGAGACCTTCTCCTGCCCTTCTGCAGATAGTGAGACGATGGCCCTGATGGATCGCCTTTTTCCGCCAAAAGAGCAGAAGCGTCCAGAGCAGGATACCCGGTTTCAGAGAATTGTGGCGCCCTGCGGCAATGAAAACTGGCGCCAGTGCTCGGAGGGTTGTACGAAGGATATCTGGGAACTGGGAGAAATACCGGATGATATCTGCCCTCACTGCGGCGCACCGTTGACAGGAAACACGATTCAGGCAACTCCTTATATTGAGGAAGGATATTTGCCTCAGTGGGAAAAATATACCCAGTGGCTGACAAAAACTCTGAACAGAGAGCTTGTGATTCTGGAATTGGGATGTGGATTTGAAAATCCGGGAGTGATCCGTTTCCCCTTTGAAAAAACTTGTTTTTTTAACCAGAAGTCATTTTTCTGCCGGGTACACAAAACCTTTCCGCAGACATCGGCAGAGCTGGGAGAACGGGCTGTGGGAGTGAAGGCCTTTTCGCCGGAATGGATACGGAAATTTGTTGTGAAATAAAAGAGAGTATGATAAACTGTTGACATCAAACGGGGCAAAGAGACAAGGGGAGACAATATGACAGCGATTATTGATTACGATGCAGGAAATTTGAAAAGTGTGGAAAAGGCGCTGCAGGCTCTTGGGGAGGAGACTGTGATTACCAGAGACAGAGAGGAGATCCTGGCAGCAGACCGGGTGATTCTTCCAGGAGTAGGCGCTTTCGGCGATGCCATGGAAAAGCTTCATCAGTATGGACTTGTGGAGATTATCCGTCAGGTAGTGCAGAAGGGGACACCTTTTCTGGGAATCTGCCTGGGACTGCAGCTTTTGTTTGAGGAAAGTGAGGAAAGCCAGGGCGTTCCCGGCCTGGGAATTCTAAAGGGGAAAATCCGCAGGATTCCGAATACGCCGGGACTTAAAATTCCGCATATGGGATGGAATTCCCTGACCCTCCGTCCAGAAACCAGGCTGTTTTCCGGGCTGGGAGAGGAGCCCTACGTATATTTTGTCCATTCCTATTATCTGGAAGCTGCAGATCCGGAGATTGTGGCGGCTTCTGCAGATTACGGCGTTGTGATTCATGCAGCAGTAGAAACGGGAAATGTATTTGCCTGCCAGTTCCATCCGGAAAAGAGCAGTGATACAGGACTTCAGATTCTGAAAAATTTTATCGGCCTTTGACGGATAAGGAAGAGAGGATGGGCATATGTTTACGAAAAGGATTATTCCCTGTCTGGATGTTCATGGCGGGAGAGTGGTTAAGGGAGTCAATTTTGTGAATTTGCGGGATGCAGGAGATCCGGTGGAGATTGCAGCGGCTTATGACAGAGCCGGTGCGGATGAGCTGGTATTTCTGGATATCACGGCATCCTCAGATGCCAGGGAAACCGTAGTGGATATGGTTCGCCGGGTGGCGGAAACCGTATTTATACCCTTTACAGTAGGCGGAGGAATCCGCACAGTGGAGGATTTCAGGCGGCTTCTGCGAGGGGGCGCTGACAAGATTTCCATTAATTCCTCGGCTATTAATACGCCGGAGCTGATATCAGATGCGGCAGACAAGTTCGGCCGTCAGTGTGTGGTGGTAGCGATTGATGCCAGAAGACGGGAAGACGGATCTGGATGGAATGTGTATAAAAACGGAGGAAGAATCGATACGGGACTGGATGCAGTGGAATGGGCCATGAAAGCTGATCATATGGGCGCGGGAGAGATTCTTTTAACCAGCATGGATTGTGACGGCACAAAGGCAGGGTATGATAATGAGCTGACAGCTCTGGTTGCCGCCAATGTTTCCGTTCCTGTTATTGCCTCCGGCGGCGCAGGCACAAAGGAGCATTTTTACGATGCCCTTACAGTTGGCGGTGCAGATGCAGCTCTGGCGGCTTCTCTGTTCCACTATAAGGAGCTGGAGATTCGGGAGTTGAAGCGCTATCTTCGGGAGCGGGGGCTTCCGATGCGTCTGTAAGTCCGTGGGACTTCAAAACAATGCAGGAAAGCATGATAATTATGACTGTCCGGAATGGTTGCATAGAAGGATACTGATAAGTGATAAGAAGAAAAGGAGAGAAAGATGGGAGCCATTGCAAATGACTGGCTGGAGCCCTTGAGCGTAGAATTTAAGAAGCCATATTACAAAAAACTGTATGATACCGTGAAGCGGGAATATGAAACAAGGCAGATTTTTCCCGATGCCAATGATATTTTTAATGCCTTTGAATTTACACCTCTGTCTCAGGTAAAGGTTGTGATTCTTGGGCAGGATCCCTATCACAATGTAGGTCAGGCTCATGGACTTTGTTTTTCTGTAAAGCCTGATGTGGAGATTCCGCCGTCACTGGTGAATATTTATCAGGAGCTTCACGATGATCTGGGCTGCTACATACCGGACAACGGATATCTGGTAAAATGGGCAAAACAGGGAGTGATGCTTTTGAATACGGTACTGACGGTGCGGGCTCATGCGGCCAATTCCCACAGGGGAATCGGCTGGGAGGAATTTACAGATGCAGCTATCCGGATTTTAAATGACCAGGATCGCCCTATGGTATTTATTTTGTGGGGAAGACCGGCTCAGACGAAAAAGGTGATGCTGACGAATCCCAGACATTT
This sequence comes from Lachnoclostridium sp. Marseille-P6806, assembly GCF_964238185.1. Taxonomy (NCBI): domain Bacteria; kingdom Bacillati; phylum Bacillota; class Clostridia; order Lachnospirales; family Lachnospiraceae; genus Lachnoclostridium; species Lachnoclostridium sp. Marseille-P6806. The sequence goes on along the minus strand of NZ_CAXSLG010000001.1, from coordinate 186,311 downwards.
GATTCTGGAGGCACCTCATCCCAGTCCCCTGTCTGCCTATCGGGGATTTTTTGGCAGCAGACCGTTTTCGCAGACAAATGCATATCTGGAGAAGAACGGACTGACACCGATTGACTGGCAGATTGAAAATAGAAAAGGAGAATAAGCTCATGGATTTTATTGAGATTTTAAAGGTTCTGGTGCTTGGAATCGTGGAGGGCTTTACAGAATGGCTTCCCATCAGCAGCACAGGACACATGATTCTTGTGGATGAGATTATCCAGCTTCATGTCACAGAAGAATTTATGAAAATGTTTCGCGTTGTAATTCAATTGGGGGCTATTCTGGCAGTTGTGGTTTTGTATTTCCACAGGCTGAATCCCTTTGACAGAGGGAAAACTCAGGGACAGAAGATAGCCACGGTCCATCTCTGGATTAAGATTGCAGTGGCCTGTCTTCCGGCAGCAGTGTTTGGACTTTTGCTGGATGACTGGCTGGATGCCCATTTGTACAATGCTTATGTGGTAGCGGCTATGCTGGTGCTGTACGGAGTTTTGTTTATTGTATTGGAAAACAGAAACCAGTACACAGAATTTCCTATTCAGCGAACCGCGCAGATAACCTATCAGACTGCGCTTTATATCGGCCTGTTTCAGGTACTTTCTCTGATTCCTGGAACCTCCCGTTCCGGGGCAACGATTCTTGGCGCTATGATTCTGGGCTGTTCCCGGGGGGTGGCGGCGGAGTTTTCTTTCTTCCTGGGTATTCCTGTGATGTTTGGCGCAAGCCTTCTGAAAATCCTGAAATTTGGGTTTGATTTCAGCGGAGTAGAGATTTTCTATCTGTTTTTCGGTATGGTAGTAGCATTTCTTGTGTCTGTTTATTCCATTAAGTTTTTGATGGGATATATCAGGAGAAATAACTTTAAGCTTTTCGGATATTACCGGATCGTTCTTGGTGTGATTGTTCTGGCATATTTTACAGCTGTAGGATTGATGAAATAGTAAATTCTGCGGGACAGATGCCCTTGTGATTCAAAGAAAACAACAGTTCCGGACGGCAGAAATGCCCTGCCGTTCGGAACCCTTGTAACTGAAAAAAGCAGCCCGGAAAACGGGCAGATAACAGAAAGGACAGCTGATGAATATAAAAAAGCCGCGGTCGAGGGACAGACAGTTTCTGTTTCTGGCGCTTGTTCCGGCATATTTTATCCTGGTGGGATTTTTCCTGCAGTCTCCAGGAGAGATTCTGCAGGGAATCTTTACGATTATCCGGGAACCGGATTTTCTGATTACAGACTATTTTATTATTGGAGGAGTAGGAGCTGCATTTGTCAATGCCGGCATCCTGACGTTAGTAAGTATTGGAATTGTATACGGGCTGGGGATGGATTTTGACGGACATACCATCACCTCTGCCTGTCTGATGTTCGGATTTTCTCTGTTCGGAAAAAATCTTCTGAATATCTGGGCGATTATGCTGGGTGTATTTCTTTATGCCCGGTATCACAGAACCTCAGTGTCCCGGTATATTTATATTGGATATTATGGGACAAGCCTTTCCCCGATTATTACACAGGTCATGCAGATGTGGGAGCTGCCGATTCCGGTGAGAATGGGGCTTTGTATTCTTACTGGTACGGTAATCGGCTTTGTACTTCCGCCTTTGTGTACCCATGTTCATTATTCTCACAAGGGATATTCTCTTTATAATGTGGGGTTTGCGGGAGGCATTATCGCTACGGTAATTGTTTCTATGTTTAAATCCTTTGGCATTACCATTGAGTCCAGGCTGATCTGGTCTGAAGGAAATAATGGTATGTTTCTGGCGCTGCTCTTCGTACTTTTTGGAGGAATGATTCTCTACGGCGTTCTTTCCGGAAAAAAGGAGGCTGTGCGGGGATACAGGAATATTTTAAAATGCTATGGCCTGGGCGGCACGGACTATTATAAGACAGAGGGCGGAAGTGCGACTCTGATCAATATGGGAGTCAACGGCCTGGCATCCATGATTATTCTGGTGGCTTTAGGCGGCGAGCTGAACGGCCCAACCATAGGCAGTATTTTTACGGTTGTAGGCTTCAGCGCTACAGGAAAGCATCTGAGAAATATTCTTCCGGTTATGGCAGGCGTGTGCCTGGCCAGCGTGGCGAAAAACTGGTCCATTACGGATCCGTCTGCACAGCTGGCTCTGCTCCTTTCAACAACACTGGCGCCGATTGCCGGGGAGTTCGGTATCCTTGCGGGAGTTCTCGCAGGCTTCCTTCACTCTTCTGTAGCGCTGAATGTGGGCATTGTTTACGGTGGAATGAACCTGTATAACAATGGATTTGCAGGAGGAATTGTGGCAATTTTCCTGGTTCCTGTCATTCAGTCTGTAATGGACCGAAGAGCGAGGGCGAGAGGAGGACTGTCGCTGTAGGAAGAATGATAATTAGTAATGCCCCCATCCTGAACAGCTACAATAGAAAAGATAAAGGAGCGCTGCTTCATAGGTGAGTAATCACCTGTTTTGCAGCGCTCCTTTATCTTAATGCTTTCTTCGATCAATAACCTTTTCAGCCGGAAGCATTTCTCCCAGAAATGTCCACAGCTCGTCGGTCTCCACATTACTCTGTCCCTCAGGAAGAAGGAATGCCTGACGGGCAGAAATGTAAAAATAGATACAGTCTTTTACCCGGTATACCTGATAAATATGTTCCCACCGGAGGCGAAGGGTTCCGCCCTCACCGGAAGGGGTTACAATGGTGATGCCGTCCGGCGCTGTTGTCATGGATATAGTATAGACATGTTTGGGGGTCTCCAGCTTGAGCTTCTTAGACTGAGCCTGAAGATCCATGTAAAAATGTCCGAAATATACAGCTGGAAGAATCAGGCCTATGGCCAGGAGCACATTTCCCAAAAGAGCGGCCTGCTCTGCTTTTCCGATCTGGGTGTAGCAAATGCAGGCGAAAACACCCATAATGCCTGCAAAAATGGCAGGGGAACGGAAATGTTTGCGGAATACCATAGAATCAAATATGGCAAAATGGCAGAAAATAGATTTGTCAATTCTGGAAGAAGTAACAATGGTATCAGGTCTCATAAAAATATCCTCTTTTCTTGAAAAACCTACAATCGTTCAGGTCAGCGGTTGTTTCCTGAACAGTTGTGGAAACTTTAAACTATATCATATCGCAAAATTTGTAAAATCACAAGACCTCTGGCAGGAAGCTACATGACAGGAATATGTTCTTATTTTTGCTGTTGCCTGTATAGAAAGCGTGTATTACGACAAAACAGGGAAAGACAGAGGTTTTTTAGAAAAAATATCGTGCAAATTTCCGATAAAATACTAATATATTAGTTGACCAATAGAAAAAATGGTGATATAATCAGATCAGCAGCAGGCTTTCGGTGTATGACCGGAGCGCAAACAGGAAAACTATATTTTAATTTTATTTTAAGGAGGACATGCAATATGAAAATGACATTCCGCTGGTATGGTTCTGACAGTGATTCCATTACCTTAAAGCAGATTCGCCAGATCCCGGGTATGAGCGGTCTGATGGGCGTTCTGGATTACAAGGCAGCCGGAGAGGTTTGGACCGAGGAAGAGATCAAGGCTTATGTAGACGAGGTTCATGCAGCAGGTCTGGAGTGTGAGGTTATTGAGAGTGTTAACGTGCACGAGGACATTAAGATGGGTCTTCCTACTCGTGACGAGTATATTGCAAACTACATTACCACAATCCGCAATCTGGCAAAATACGGTATCAAGGTTATTGTATACAACTTTATGCCAGTATTTGACTGGCTGCGTACTGACCTGGCCAGAGAGATTCCGGAGGACGGATCCAACAGCCTGTATTTCGATGAGAAGGAATTAGGCGATATGACTCCGGTAGATCTGGTAAAGAATACCATTGAAAACTGCAACGGATTTACCCTGCCGGGATGGGAGCCGGAGCGTCTGGCTGAGCTGGAGACTACTTTAAAGAGATACGAGAGCATTACTCCGGACAAGCTGCGTGAGAACTACAAGTATTTCCTGGATGCAGTAATTCCGGTATGTGAAGAGGTTGGCGTAAAGATGGCTGTTCATCCGGATGATCCGGCATGGCCAATTTTCGGACTGCCGCGTATTTCTCACAGCCAGGAAGATTTTGACAAGATTGTTGCTCTTCATGATTCACCGGCAAATGCACTGTGCCTGTGTACCGGTTCTCTGGGCTCTAATCCGGACAATGATATTCCGGCTATTATCCGTCACTTTGGCGAGATGGATCGGATTGCCTGCCTCCATATCCGCAATGTAAAATATCTGGGACACCATAAGTTCCGTGAGGCAGCTCATCTGTCTTCTGCTGGTGATCTGGATCTGTTTGAGATTGTAAAGGCTGTTTACGATACCTGTCCTCACGATGTATATGTTCGTCCGGATCACGGAAGAATGATCTGGGATGAGGTTGGCCGTCCGGGATATGGCCTGTATGACCGAGCTCTGGGAGCTGTATACTTAAATGGTCTGTGGGAAGCCATTGATAAAATGACAAACAAATAAGTCATTTTTCAGGCTGAAGAAAACCGGAAGGGAAAGGATTCTTCGGCTTTTCGCAGGACAGAATAAGGGGGAGTAGATACCATGGTGCTGACAGAACGATATCCCCACGAAAGAGGACGTGATTACGCAAAACGGGTGATTCGGGACAAGATTATTTCTCTGGAACTTGAACCGGGAGCTGTTATCAGCGACCGGGAACTGGCATCCTGGATGAATCTGTCCCGGACGCCGGTCCGGGAAGCCCTGCTGGATTTGGCAAAGGTTAAAATTGTTGAGATATACCCCCAGCGAGGCAGTGTGGTAGCGCCAATTGACTACAATCTGGTAGAGGAGGCGCAGTTTGTCCGCAGTGTACTGGAGGTAGCAGTGGTGCAGCTTGCCTGTGAACGGGCGACACAGGAGCAGCTAGAGCAGCTGAAGGAGAGTGTTGCTCTTCAGGAGTTTTATTATCAGCATGGCTCTTCAGAGAGGCTTCTGGAAATGGATGATGAATTCCATCGCCTGCTGTTTCAGATTGCAGGACGGATGCAGGCTTATGAGATGATGCAGAGCATTACGGTTCATTTTGACCGGGTTCGCAGTCTGGCTGTTACGGCAGTGAAGGAGCATCTGTGGATGAGCGATCACAGAAATATCTGTGAAGCAGTGGCAGCCCATGACCAGGAGGCGGCCAGACAGCTGATGGAAAAGCATTTAAACCGCTATAAAGTTGATGAAAAAGCTCTTCGGGAGCAGTATCCGCAGTACTTTCAGTGAGGGAGTCTTGTGCGGACATTGATAAAGTGACCAGTAAACGAAACCAAAAAGGAAAGTGTGACGATATGAAACTGACATTAGCAGGATTAAAGGATACGGCAGCATGGCAGGCTGCAGGCATTAAGCTTCCGTCTTATGACGTGGAGAAGCTGGCAGAAAATACGAGAAAAGCTCCGGTATGGGTGCATTTTGGCGCAGGAAATATTTTCCGTATTTTTATTGGCGGGCTGGCAGATAAGCTGATTGAGGAAGGCGCTCTGGACAAGGGAATTACCTGTGTGGAGACCTTTGATTTTGACGTAGTAGACAAGATTTACAAGCCCTATGACAATCTGGTTCTGGCTGTTACCTTAAAGGCTGATGGCTCCACTGACAAGGCAGTTCTGGGTTCCCTGACAGAGGCTATCAAGGCTCAGTCTGGTGTTGCTGAAGAGTGGAACCGCCTGAAAGAGATTTTTGTAAATCCGGATTTACAGATGATTTCCTTTACTATTACCGAGAAGGGATATGCTCTGAAAAATGCAGAAGGCAATTTCTTCCCGTTTATTCAGGCTGATATTGATAATGGCCCAGATAAGGCAGGCTCTGCGATGGCAGTTGTGTGTGCTCTGCTTTGGGAAAGATTCCAGGCAGGAAAGTATCCTCTGTCTGTTGTTTCCATGGATAACTGCTCACACAATGGTGAGAAGCTGCAGAATTCCATCGTAACTATGGCAAAAGAGTGGGAGAAGAAGGGCTTCGTGTCTGCTGAATTTGTGGACTATCTCTGCGATGAAAAGCAGGTTGCATTCCCCTGGAGTATGATTGATAAGATCACCCCAAGACCGGCTGATTCTGTATGTGAAGAGCTGGAAAAGGCAGGGGTTGAGGGTATGGCTCCGGTTATTACCTCCAAGAAAACCTATATCGCTCCGTTTGTAAACGCAGAAGGTCCCCAGTACCTGGTTATTGAGGACAAATTCCCCAATGGCCGTCCGGCTCTGGAAAAGGCAGGCGTTTATATGACAGATCGTGATACTGTAAACAAGGTAGAGCGTATGAAGGTTACTACCTGTCTGAATCCGCTGCATACAGCTCTGGCAGTTTATGGCTGTGTTCTGGGATATGATTTGATTGCCAATGAGATGAAAGACGAAGAGCTGAATAAGCTGGTTCATCAGATTGGTCCAGTTGAGGGTATGCCGGTTGTTACCAATCCGGGAATCCTGTCTCCGGAGGCATTTGTAGATGAAGTAATCAATGTCCGTATTCCTAACCCATTTATGCCGGATACGCCCCAGCGTATTGCAACAGATACCTCTCAGAAGGTAGGCATCCGCTACGGCGAAACCATTAAATCCTATGTAGCAAAATACGGCGATGCAAAGAAGCTGACTGCCATTCCGCTGGCAATTGCCGGCTGGTGTCGTTACCTGCTGGGTGTTCAGGATGATGGTGAGAAGTTTGAACTGTCTGCAGATCCGATGGTTCCGGAGCTGGTACAGGCTCTGGAGGGCATTGAGGTAGGCCATCCGGAAACCTACAAGGGACAGCTGAAGGGCATCCTGTCTAATGCAAATATTTTTGGAATTGATTTGTATGAAGCAGGAATTGGTGAGAAGATCGAGGAAATGTTCCTGGAAGAGATTGCAGGAACCGGCGCTGTAAGAGCAACTCTGAAGAAATATCTTGCATAAATAAGTAAAGATATGCTGTAGCCTGTTAAGGGCAGCGGAAAAACTCGCGAGAAAAAGATTTAATGAGGGTATCGCAAAATCATCAAATGAGATGGTGGAGCGATACCCTCGTTTTTTCTTTCATAAGAACGTGTGTCCTGGCACAGGCGAAAAAAGTTTATACGCCCTCTGCAATCTCGTAAATGAGACGCTCGGAATCTTCCCATCCAAGACAGGGATCTGTAATGGATTTTCCGTAGCAGTGTTCCCCTATCTTCTGATTGCCTTCTTCAATATAGCTTTCAATCATAACGCCCTTGATAAAGGAATTCAAATCAGCAGAGTGGCGGCGGCTGTGAAGCACTTCTTTTACAATGCGGATCTGCTCCTTGTACTGCTTGTTGGAGTTGGAGTGGTTAGCGTCTACAATGCAGGCCGGATTTACCAGATTCCGTTCCATGTAAAGCTGATGAAGCAGCATCAGATCCTCGTAGTGGTAGTTGGGCAGGCACTGGCCATGTTTGCTGACAGCACCCCGCAGGATGGTGTGTGTCCAGGGATTGCCTTCTGTTTTTACCTCCCAGTCCCGCATAATAAACTCGTGGCCGTGCTGGGCAGCATGAACGGAATTGAGCATAACGGACAAATCGCCGCTGGTAGGATTTTTCATGCCTACCGGAACATGACAGCCGCTGGAAACAAGACGGTGCTGCTGGTTTTCCACGGAGCGGGCCCCTACAGCAATATAGGACATAATGTCATCCAGGTAGCTGACATTGTCCGGATACAGCATTTCATCAGCAGTGGAAAGACCGGTTTCCATTAACACACGCATATGAAGGTGGCGGATTGCATGAAGACCGTCAGCCATGCTGGGACGTTTTTCCGGATCAGGCTGATGAAGCATACCCTTATACCCGTCGCCAGTGGTTCTGGGCTTGTTGGTGTAGATGCGGGGAATCAGGATCAGCTTATCCTTGGTATCCTCCTGAAGTTTTACCAGACGGCTTGTATAATCCAGAACGGAATCTTCATTGTCAGCAGAGCAGGGACCGATAATAACAAGAAACTTGTCACTCTGTCCGCTGATTGCTTTTTTTACTTCTTCATCCCGCTGAGCCTTGGCAGCTACGCACTCTACAGGCAGCGGAAACTGTTCTTTTATTTCTGCCGGAGTCGGCAGCTTATTAATAAATTCATACCCCATCGCAGTATCTCCTTTGTATAATCTACATTCCCTTGCCATTCGCAAGATTTACGTTTTATTGCAACTATTCAGGACGGGGCATCGTCTTGTCCGGCAAAGCCGAACAAGAAGCACCGGAGATTCCTTCGATGAGAGAACTGGCGGGAAAATCCGCTTACAAGCAAGCTTGATGCGGCTGTTCCTGTCAGTTCTCTCGCCGTTCTGAACAATTACGTTTTATTATAATATGGGAAGGCAGAAAATGCAACGATGGCATATAAATTTTCTTTCATGGGATTGCTGTAATTAAGAATAATCTGATATAATAGAACAATACAGAAATTGTAACTGTTCAGGACGAGGCATCAGAGCTGCAGAAGGGAGAAAATTATGCGGATTGGAATTGCAGGAAATGGCATGATAGTAAGACGGATGCTTCAGGATATAAAAGGGATTTCGGAGATTGAATTGTCAGCTATCTGTGTTCGGGCGAAGAGCCTGGAGAAGGGGCGAGATCTGGCTGAAGAGTTTGGAATACCAGCTGTGGATACGGATTACAGAACCTTTCTGGAACGGGAAGATATGGATACTGTTTATATTGGAATTGTCAATCAAATGCATTATGAATATGCAAAAAAGGCATTGGAAGCGGGAAAGCATGTGATCTGCGAGAAACCTTTTACTGTGACAGCCTGCGAAGCAAAAGAGCTGGCAGCTCTGGCTGATGAAAAAGGACTTTTTTTGTGGGAGGCTTTTAAGATTCCCTATTCTCCCGTTTTTCAGGCGGTAAAGAGGCATTTGGGAGAGATTGGAGCTGTGAAAATGGTACAGTGTAATTATTCCAGAATATCCAGCCGGTACAGACAGTATGAACAGGGGATTGTTCTTCCGGCTTTTGATCCTGCCTGCAGCGGAGGATGTCTGTATGACATTAATCTTTATAATCTCCATTTCGTGACAGGTTTGTTTGGAAGGCCGGAAGAGGTGGATTATTATGCAAATCTTGGATTTAATGGAGTGGATACCTCAGGAACGGCAGTTTTGAAGTATGGAAACTTTCTGGGAATCTGCAGCGGGGCCAAGGATTCTTCCAGCCCCTGCGGGGCCCTTATCCAGGGAACAAAGGGCTGGATTCGAATTGAGGGACCTGTAAGCTCGGCGGCACGGGCAGAGATCACTGTGGATGGCGAGCAGCGGCTTCTGGCAGAGGATTCGGCACCGGGGACATTGACAGGAGAAATGGCGGAATTTGCAGGTCAGCTTCACAGAAAGGACTGGAGTTCCTGCCGGGAAATGATGAAGCATACGGTTATGATGATGGAGATTCTGGAGAATGCGGCAGGGCAGAGAGGGAGCCTTTCGGCAGAGGCTTGTCTGACTAGAGAGGGAAAAGAATGAGCTTGTCACTGGAATCATCTGGTGGTAAAATAAAGCTGTCGCCAGTTCCGGGAGGAGTGCAGTTTCGGCTGTATCGGAGGTGTCCGGTCTCACTTTGAATATCCCGGGAACACACTCCGGCTGGTGACTTTTTCTATCTTTTTCAGGGAAATGGGAAGCATCTATATATAATGGATGTGCCCTTGATTCAGGAGGAGATGATGGAACGGGACATTGATTATGTGATTGCGGTGGCGGAGTGCAGAAGCATTTCGCAGGCGGCAGAGGTGCTTTATATCAGTCAGCCTTCTTTGAGCAGGTATCTTTCCAATCTGGAAAATGAGCTGGGATTCAGTCTGTTTGTCCGGACAATTAATGGAACGGAGTTGACTGAGGCTGGGAAAATCTATCTGAAATATGCTAAGGAAATCAAGCTTCTTCGGGGAACCATGGAGCATGAGCTGAGGGAGTTTCAGCGTAAAAATACCAATCGGATTCGAGTGGGAATGACATTGAATTCAGCTTCTCTTTCCGCATATAATGTGGCTGAAAAGGTGAAAAAACGATATCCGGGATGCGATGTAGAGATGTACAATATTATGTCAAAGGATATTGAGGTAGCTTTGAGAGAAGGAAAGTATGACTTTGTCATAGGTCCGGCGTTGGAGTTGAATTCCGATTTTGGAATCGATATGTTGGTTCGGGAACCGTATATTTTGATTGTTCCTGACCGTTATGATATCAGCGCCTATACGGAGAAGGGAAAAAAGGAGGTGTTTCCGAAGATAAATCTGGGGAAGCTTCCGAAAATGGATTTTATCCTTCAAGAAGAAACCACTTCTGTCAGAAAGGGAATTGACCGACTGGCTCATCAGATGAAGTATCCTATTGTGCCCAGGCTTTTGGTAACAAGCAGTCCCCTGGCGATTCAGGCAGCAGAAAGCGGACTGGGCTGCTGTATTGTGGCTACGGGACATCTTGCCTATGTCAATCGGGCAGAGCGACTGAATTTTTACCAGGTAGGAGGAGATGAGCTGTCTTGTGCAGCTGTTCTTTCTCTTCAAACCAAGTTTTTTTCACCAGAGGAAACCTATTGTATTTCCTGCATTAAGGCGGCACTTCAGGAAGGAGAAAGGACGATTTTTTCCAGATTGGGAGATGCTGGAAAGTTGAGGGTATAGCATTATGCTATACCCTTATTTTATTTCAGCATTGGCGAAATCTGCCGAAAGAGCTTATACTGGGTTTATCAAAACGATGCCGGCCAGCAGAGTAAAATACAGTGCAGTTTCTTGAAGGAGGATATCGTATGAATATGTCTTTGATTTGGGCATTTATCTGCCTGATTATTTTTGTTGCTGTTCTGGCTCACCCGAAGCTTCCCAACTGGATGACCTTTGTGTGTATTGCTCCCATTGCGTTTCTGGCAAAGGTGATGGATGCTAATGCCGTTTATAATGTATTAAACAGCTCCAGTCTTCATCTGATGGTGATTATATGTATGTTTTCAGGTATGATTGCGGCTACGGGGCTGGATGTGGTAATTGGCGATTTTCTGGATCGGGCAACCAGCTCTCAAACAGGAAAGCGAAAGGAAATGATGATTTTTGCAATCGTATATGTGTTCTCCGGCCTGATTTCTACAGTGCTTCAAAACAGCTATGTGGCGCTGGCATTTCTTCCTGTGTTAAAGAGCATTGCAAGAAAGAACCGGATCAGCCTTTCTAAGCTGGTATTGTTTGTAATTTTTTCTACTACTTTGGGCGGAGCGATTACCCTGATTGGAACCCCTACGAATGTTTATGCAAACTCCGCTCTAGAGGAGGCCGGACTGGCGCTGTTTGGAATGCTGGATTTTGCCTGGGTTGGTATCCCAATTTTTATTCTGGGCGGTATCTATATGGTAGTGATGAACCGGTGGTGCAAATCCTATGATGATTTTGGCGACGAGATTGTAGCGCAGACACTAACGGCAGAGCAGAAGAATAAGCAGAAGGTAGTAGGGACTGCATTCGTGGTATTTGTAGCTGCGCTGGTGCTGAAATCTCTGAAGGTGATTTCTATTGATCCCAACTTTGTAGGATATGCCATGATTGCAATTGCTGTTCTGACAACAATAGTAACTCCAAAGGAGGCAATCAGTTCTCTAGATGCCAATATGATTCTCTTCTGCGCAGGTATTAACCTGATGATTGCCATTATGAATCAGAGTGGTCTGGGAGATCTGTTTGGAACTGCTATTATCCATGTAATCGGTGAATCCAGAAATCTGTATCTGATTACAGCAGTGCTGTGTATCGGCGCGTCTGTGGGAACTCAGTTTATGAACAACATGGCTTGTGCAGGGATGCTTGCTCCGGTTGGCATTTCCATTGCAGAGACTCTGGGAGCCAATCCACAGGCCATCGTTTTGGCAATTGCCATTGGAGCCGGATGTTCCTATTTAACTCCCATTGCATCCGGAACAAACCAGACTATGATGGTTTTCACAAAGCTGAAATTCCAGGATTTTGCCCGTTTTGGCTGGCCTTTGTTGATTATTACCTGGATCTGCTGTGTGGCAATTCTTCCCCAGGTATTCCCATTCTTCTAAGAAAAGGAGCTGTTGATGATGAGACAGGAGCTTGAGCGATCCCTTCCTTTCCGGGAGGGAATTCGCGCGGAATATATTATTAATTTTTTAAATGCCTGTGAAAAGGCTGAATCAGAAATTCATGGAATCATGATAGCCTGCCATGGAAAGGTAATTTTTGAGGCATACAACGCCCCATACAAGGCGGATATCCCCCACATCATGCATTCCTTTACGAAAATTGTGACCAATACGGCAGCAGCCCTTGCTTATGGAGACGGACTTCTGAATCTGGATGATCCGATTTTAAAGTTTTTTCCAGAATATGCGGAGAGCGCCAATGAATACCTGCGTGCCTGTACAATCCGAAATCTGATTACCATGAGAAGCGGACAGCAGCGCAGTATTGGTGGAAATGAATGGCGTCCATTAAAGAGCAGCTGGAAGGATGCCTATTTTAAGGTTCCCTTTGATAAAGAGCCGGGAGAGGTTTATATGTATTCCAGCGGAAACAGCTATATTCTTTCCTATATTGTACAGCTGTTGGAAAAAAAGACCTGCAGAGAACTAATTTGGGAGCGTGTGGGAAAAAAGATTGGTCTGACGGAATTTCCATGGATGATGAGTCCTGAGGGCGTTTGCTCTGGAGGAAATGGAGTATCCTTGACAACAGAAGATATGCTGCGGATAGGACTTCTCTATCTGAATAAAGGAAGGTGGCAGGGAGAACAGCTGATTCCGGAAAAGTGGGTAGATTACGCCATGGGATATGCAGATCCGATTCCTCCGGTGGACGGCCTTCAATATAATTATCACTGGGAGCATACAGAGGATATCTGGGCGGGGCGGGGGATGTTTGGACAGACCTGCGGGCTTGTGCCTGCCCTTGATATGGTATTTGCCATTACGGCAGCAGATGAACATTACGCAGCCATGAAACTGTTTCAGAGAGAAATTGTTGATAAGGTGAAGGCCAATGAAGAGGTGCTGCAGGATGACCATAAAATGGCAGAGATATTGCGGCAAAAGGGGCTTTGCATGACGCTGGAGGGAAAAAATATATCTGTAAAGAATCATATAGGTCTGGAAGCTCGGGATTTTTTTTGGACTCCGGAGAAAAATCAGGATGGAGTCCGGCGAATAGAAGTTCATTTTGACGAAGACCGGCTTCTATATGTCATGGAAGATGGGCGCGGCCGGCATGAGGTTTTGGCTGGATTGGATCATTGGATAAATGGAATGACAACCATGACAGGATCCTATCTTCACCATCAGTATGAGCCGGCAGTGTTACGGATTGATGCCATTGCTTACTGGAGCGATTTCCATACGCTGATGATGGAGTGGCGTTTCCCTGAAATGGCATTTTTTGACCACGTAAGTATTCGTTTTGAAGAAGAACAAGTGAAGATCGAGCGATGGGTGAATATGAATTCGCAGGACAGGGAGAGGCCTGTACTGATTATAAAAAATAAAATAGGAGAAGCATCTTAAGCCTGAGGGGCGGTGTAAAACAGGAAGATATTTCCTTGTTCTATACCGCCTTTTCTGTTCGGGAAGCCTTTCAGTACAATATAGTTTGAAAATGAAAAATTCCCGTCAATTAAGAAGAAGAAACGGCTTGGGGTCTGTGATACAGTAGAATTACAGACAAATCACATGTATACATGAGAAAATTGTAGAAAACACTGGAAGATTTCATGAAAAAGTCCGGAATTTTATGGAATCATTTCATAAGAAAAAGGGGAAAACAAATATGAAAAGTTGGAAAAAATCGCTTGGAATTGCAGCAACCTGTGCTGGAATTCTGATTGTAGGAGCAACATTTTTTTCAGTAGCAGGGGATTCGGACAGCGATGTTTTAGAGCTTCGTCTGGCTCATAACCAGGCAGAAGGCTCTGAAATTGCAGATTCCATTGCAAAGATTTCAGAGTTTGCAGCAGAGGATCCCAGCCAGAAGCTGAAGGTTTCCATCTACGCCAGCGGTGTACTGGGAACAGAGAAGGAAGAGATTGAGATGGTAAAGGCCGGAGTACTTGATATGGCGAAGGTCAGCTCCAACACTCTGGGACAGTTTAAGGATGAGTATTCTATTTTTGCCATTCCCTATCTGTTCCAGAGCCAGCAGCACTATTATGATGCCTGTGAGCAGAGTGAGAAGGTAAAGGAGCTGTTTCGTTCCACAGAGGAGGACGGTTATATTGCTATTGGATACTATGCCAACGGTTCCCGCAACTTTTATCTGAAGGAGGATGTAGCCTGTACGGATCCTTCGGTACTGAAAGGAAAGAAAATTCGTTCCATGCCCAGCTCCACTTCCATGGATATGATTGAACTGATGGGCGGTTCACCGGTTCCCATGGCGAGCGGAGAAACCTACAGCTCTCTTCAGCAGGGAATTGTGGACGGCGCAGAAAATACTGAGCTGGCGCTGACCGTAGACGGACATCAGGATCTGGTAAAATCCTATACCTATACTGAGCATCAATACTCACCGGATATTTATATCATCAGCACCAAGACCTGGAATAAAATGACTCCAGAGCAGCAGGAATATCTGAAAGAAGCCATTCAGAAGGCCAATGACAATTTTAAAAATCTTTATAACGGCATGATGGCAGAAGCTATGGAAGAGGCAGAAAGCCATGGTGTTCATGTTTACCGGGATATTGACAAAACTGCATTTATTGAGGCAGTACAGCCGGTGCATGAAAAGTTCTGTGCAAAGGGAGAAAGCTATAAGGAACTTTACGATGATATTCAGAAATATGCTGAATAAGGAGGTACGGAATGAAGACGTTAAATAAAATTCTGGAAACAGTGCTGGGACTTTTAGTAGCAGTCATGGTGCTTGGATGTATCTGGCAGGTTATTACCCGGTTTGTGTTAAATAATCCCAGTAAATATACGGAGGAGCTGCTGCGTTATCTTCTGATTTGGACTACCATGCTGGGTGTGCCGTATGCTTACGGAAAAGATAAGCATCTGTCCATTAATATTGCGGTGAAGTATTTTTCGCCGAAGGGAAAAGCAATGACAAACATATTTATTGAAGCATTGATTTTGGTTCTCAGCGTTTTTGTAATGGTTGCAGGCGGCTGGATGGTAACGATGAACTCTGCAGGACAGATTTCACCGGCTATGCATATGCCTATGCAGCTTTACTACGCAGGCGTACCGGTCAGCGGTGTTTTGATGGTATGCTATAGGATTGAACGTTTGAGAAATTCTCTGAAACAGAGAAGGAGGAAAAAATGAAAGGAATTAATCAGGCAGAACTGGAGAAAAAGCTGGATCTGGTGATCCAGAAGCTGATGAATCTGGGCGGTCCGGAGGATGAAAAGGAGCTGGAGGCCGGCGGAGAAAAAATTGGTTTTTTCCGCAGAGATTTTGGGATTAAAGAGTGGGACTGGCCCCAGGGAGTAGGTCTTTACGGGCTGTTAAAGATTATGAAGGTAAAGAACAATCAGGAGTACCGGGATTTCCTGTATCACTGGTTTGAGGACAATATCCGGGAAGGTCTGCCATCCAAAAATATCAATACGACCACTCCTCTTCTGACTCTGGCAGAAGGCCTGGGAATGTAAAAAGGAGAATTGTGATGAAAATAGGGGTACGCGCCCATGATTTTGGCCGGAGAGAAATCGGGGAACTGGACGGACTGCTTCATGACGAGGAGTATGAGGCTGCTCAGCTGGCCCTTCCCAAGGCCTTTCTGGGCATAGGAGGTTATGAAGATATTACTGCGGAAAAGCTGGAGCAGATCCGGAGGTCTTTTGAAAAGCAGAAGATTGATATTGCAGTCTTTGGCTGCTATATGGATTTGGGAAATCCAGATGAGGAGGTCCGCAGCTATGCAGTAGATACGCTGAAAAAAGCATGACCTGGGCAAAGGAGCTGGGAGCACACGTAGTAGGAACGGAAACAGCCTATCCCCGGCTGAACTGGGAACTGAGGAAGCAGTGGAAGCCATTTATGATGGACAGCATTCTCCGGGGTGTGGAGGAGGCAGTTCGCGTAGATATGCCCCTGGCGATTGAGCCAGTCTGTTGGCATCCTCTGGAGAATTTGGAAACCACGATGGAGGTTCTGGAAAAAGTCGGAGATGCGGCTCATCTTAGAATCATTTTTGATGCTTCAAATTTGCTGAAGCATCCGGAGAAAACCTTTCAGGGCGCTTATTGGACCCAGTGGCTGGAGGCTGTGGGCGATTTTGTAGATGTGATGCATATTAAGGATTTCAGCTTGGATGGGAGGAAAATCTATCAGCCGGAAGCTCTGGGCGCCGGCGTGATGGATTATACTGCCATCAGCAGATGGCTGGAAAAGCAGAAGAGGGAAATTTATCTTTTAAGAGAAGAAATGAACCTGCTGTTTGCAAAAGAGGACATCGCCTTTATGAGGAGTCTGGGAGGCCCTGACTTTTCCGGTAAGCGCCGGGAGTAAGGCCAACCGTTTTCCGAAAAATCCGGTGAAAATAACTGAAATTATCATAGCCTACGGCAAGACTGATATCGGTGACAGACAAAGCGGTGGTGCGCAGGAGAAAGCAGGCCTGCTCCAGCCGCTTTTTTTGAACCAGATCTGTGTAGGTATAGCCGGAAAGCTTTAAAATCGTTTTGGAAAGCCAGGTGAATTCACAGTTTAAATGGTTGGACAGGGCAGTGAGAGAGCCGTCCCGGTAGTGTTCCTCTACATACTGGAGAACATTCATCAAAAGCTCCTGCTCAAAGGAATTCTGACCAGTCTGGATTTTGTCCATATGGTTTAAAAGCTGAAGAAATAAAAGCCCCATGGTAATCTGGTTCATGAGCCGTTTATTCTGGAGCTCATGGGTAATGGTCCAGACAAGATTTTCCACAAGATTCTGAACAGGAAGAATCCCGGATACCTGAAAGTGAAGGTAGGAAACAGGAGAGTCTGCGGACTGAAGACAGCCGCTAACAAAGTCCCGAAGCATGCTTGGCTCAGAGCCAAGCATGGCCAGAGTCTGATCAAAAAATTCAGGAAGAATAATAAAATTTACGGCAATATCTTCTGCTGAGGCGGGTAAGATTTCCTGGGTAGCATGCTGGTTTAAAATCAGCAGTTCTCCGGTGCGAAGGACGATTTTCGAGCCGTTGATTACATGAACAGTCTGACCGGAACACATATAAATCATTTCCACATAATTGTGTGTATGCCTGGGAAAATGGACAAAACGAGTGTGTGGGCGAACCTGAATCAGCTTTCCCTTCTGGAGCATTTTCCGGCTGTCAATGACAAAGGCGGGGGAATCGGAGTAGATGGCGGGATCAATGGATGGATCTCCGTCTAAAATACGCTGTTCTTCTTCTGTGATCTGGCTTAATTCACGGATCAGCTGCTGATTCATAATCGTTCCTCCTTTTTTCGTCTGCAGGGTATTTTTTGGCAGCCAGGGAAGCGAACTGCGCGCCAGAGAAAAAAGGCTGCCAGGCAGAGAGCTTCTTTCCTGCTATCATATCATATTTTTAAAGATTTGCAAATAAGGACAGATCTTTCATCAAACGGTGTGCTTTTAGGGAGAGGATTTTTTTTATAAAATAAATAACAGTTCAGTCATAAGAAATTTAGGAGGAGGGGCAACATGAGTCCATATTTTCTTGCCGTTGACATTGGCGCATCCAGCGGAAGACATATGCTGGGCCATCTGGAAAAGGGACGGCTGGTACTAGAGGAGATTTACCGTTTTGAAAACGGGATGAAGCAGACGAAAGAGGGACTGTGCTGGGATATTCCTGTGCTGTTTCAGGAAATCAAGACAGGAATCCGGCGCTGTGGAGAGCTTGGCAAGATTCCTGTTTCTATGGGAATTGATACCTGGGCAGTGGATTATGTGCTTTTGGATGAGCAGGATCAGATACTGGGAGATACCTTTGGATACCGGGACAGCCGTACAGCAGGAATGGACGAGGAGGTTTACCGCCTGATTCCGGAAAAGGAGCTGTATCAGAGAACCGGAATTCAGAAGCAGATCTTTAATACGGTATTCCAGCTGATGGCAGTAAAAAAGGCGCATCCGGAATATCTTGAACAGGCAAGAACCTTTCTGATGCTGCCGGATTATTTTCATTTTCTGCTGACCGGAGAGAAGCGTTCGGAATATACCAATGCAACCAGCACGCAGCTGGTGAATGCAGAGACAAAGGACTGGGATGATGAGGTGATAAGCCGTCTTGGTTATCCCAGAGAGATGTTTCTGCCTTTGAGCCAGCCGGGAACTCAGGTGGGCGTTTTTACAAAGGAAATCGAAAAAGAAGTGGGATTTTCCTGTCAGGTTGTACTTCCTGCTACCCACGATACGGCTTCTGCTGTTATGGCAGTTCCGTGTCAGGAGGATAACTGCCTGTACATCAGCTCCGGCACCTGGTCTTTAATGGGAACGGAAAATAAAAAGGCCATCTGCACAGAGGAAAGCCGTCAGAAGAATTTTACCAATGAGGGCGGATATGATTTCCGATACCGGTATCTGAAAAACATTATGGGACTGTGGATGATTCAGTCTGTCCGCCATGAAGAAAAGGATCAGTATTCTTTCGCTCAGCTCTGTGAAATGGCGGATGAATGCAGTGATTTTCCGTCCCGGGTATTTGTAAATGCACAGGAATTTCTGGCTCCGGAAAGTATGACAGAGGCCGTGCGCCAGTATTGCGAAAAATCGGGACAGAGAGTTCCGGAAACAACAGGAGAATTGGCAGCAGTCATCTATCAGAGTTTGGCGAAGTGCTATGGGGAGATCGTTCAGGAGATTGAGCAGCTGACGGGAGAGTACTATGATACCATTCACATTGTAGGTGGCGGGGCCAATGCCGATTATTTAAACAGACTGACTGCCAGTCAGTCAGGACGCCAGGTGCTGGCAGGACCATCGGAAGCAACGGCAATAGGAAATCTGATGGCTCAGATGATAGGAAAAGGAGAATTTGCACGGCTTATGCAGGCAAGAGCCTGTGTGGCAGAATCCTTCCCCATTCGTGAGTATCAGAAGGGCTGAAGAAGCATCATTTAGGGAACTGAAAATAGATGAAAAAAGAAGCATGACAGATGAAAAAAGAAAGCATGCGAAAGGAGACAAAAATGAATCATTATGAAGCAGCCAGAGAAAAATACCGTCTGGCAGGTGTGGACACAGAGGCAGTAATTGAAAAGATGATGAAGATTCCCGTATCCCTTCATTGCTGGCAGGGCGATGATGTAAAGGGCTTTGATCAGGACGGTCCTCTGACCGGAGGCATTCAGACTACAGGAAACTATCCGGGAAAGGCGAGAACTCCTCAGGAGCTGATGGCAGATATGGAGCAGGCTCTGAGCCTGATGCCGGGAAAAAAGAAACTGAACCTTCATGCCAGCTATGCTGTTTTTGGGCCGGGCCAGGAAGTGGATCGTGACAAGCTGGAACCGAAGCATTTTGAAAAATGGGTAGAGTTTGCAAAAAAGCATCAGATGGGCATTGATTTTAACCCCACCTTTTTCTCTCACCCGAAGGTAAAGGATGGTCTGACTTTAAGCAGTCCAGACGAGGAAACGAGAAAATTCTGGATTGAGCATGGCAAGGCATGTATCCGGATTTCTGAATATTTTGCAAAAGAGACAGGTGTTCCCTGTGTAATGAATATCTGGACCGGAGACGGATACAAGGATATTCCGGCAGACAGAATGGGACCGAGACTGCGCTATAAGGATTCTATTGAGCAGATTCTGTCTCAGCCATTTGATAAAAACCTGGTAAAGCCCTGTGTGGAATCCAAGGTATTCGGCATTGGAGTAGAGTCCTATACTGCTGGTTCCGCAGAGTTTGCATTAAGCTTTGCTGCAACCCATGACGGTGTGCTTCCGCTGATGGATAACGGTCATTATCATCCCACAGAGATGGTATCTGACAAGATTCCGGCTCTGCTGTGCTTCTTCCCGGAAATTGCTCTTCATGTAACAAGACCGGTTCGCTGGGACAGTGATCATGTTGTTCTTTACGATGATGAAACAAGAGAGATTGCCAAGGAGATTGTCCGCAATGACGCTCTGGATCGGGTATATATTGCACTGGATTATTTTGATGCCAGCATTAACCGGATTTCTGCATGGGCAGTTGGTTTCCGCAGCTTCCAGAAGGCTCTGCTTTCTGCTTTGTGCACTCCGTATGCAGAGCTTCGCAGACTGCAGGAGGAGAACCGTATGACAGAGCTGATGGTAATGCAGGAGAACCTGAAAATGTACCCGCTGGGAGAGGTTTGGGAAGAATACTGCCGCCGCTGCCAGGTAGCTGTGGACAGCCAGATGTTTGAAGAGATTGAGAAATATGAAAAGGACGTACTGTCAGTACGGAAATAATGAAAAGAGAATAGAAGAAACGAGAAAGAGTCCCCGGCAGAAAGGGAGAAGGAGGAAATAACAAGTATGAAATTTTTAGATGCAGAGTTTGTACAGGGATTTATCCGCATGGCAAATGATGGATGGGAGCAGGGATGGCATGAGAGAAACGGCGGAAATCTGTCTTACCGCGTAAAGCCGGAGGAGGCAGACAGTGTCAGAGAGAATTTTAATCCCGGACCGTGGCAGCCCATCGGCACCTCAGTGCCTGGACTGGCTGGAGAGTATTTTCTTGTAACCGGAAGTGGAAAATATTTCAGAAACGTTATCATTAACCCGGAGGATTCCATCTGCATGATTGAGGTAGATGAAAAGGGAGAATCCTATCGGATTGTCTGGGGACTGAAAAACGGCGGACGTCCTACCAGTGAGCTGCCTTCTCATCTGATGAATCACGAAGTAAAGAAGCAGGCAACCGACGGAAAATACCGTGTGATTTATCACGCTCACACAACCAATGTGATTGCTCTGACCTTTGTTCTTCCTCTGTCTGATGAGGTGTTTACCAGAGAGCTTTGGGAAATGGCAACCGAGTGTCCTGTTGTTTTCCCGGACGGAATCGGTGTAGTGCCCTGGATGGTTCCCGGCGGACGCGACATTGCCGTAGCTACCAGTGAGCTTATGAAAAAATATGATGTGGCAATCTGGGCTCATCATGGAATGTTTGCAGCAGGAGAGGATTTTGATTTGACCTTCGGACTGATGCATACCGTAGAAAAATCTGCTGAGATTCTGGTAAAAATGCTGTCTATGCAGCCGAATAAGCTTCAGACTATTACACCCCAGAACTTCCGGGATCTGGCAAAGGATTTCCGAGTAACTCTGCCAGAGAAATTCCTGTATGAGAAATAAGAGGTGACGAAAAATGGTAAGAAAAGGATTTAAAATGTTTCTTTATCCAGGCATGGAAGAGGAATATGAGAAGCGTCATAATCAGCTCTGGCCGGAAATGCGGGATATGATTCACGAGTACGGCGGACACAATTATTCCATTTATCTGGATCGGGAAACCCATGTGCTGTACGGATATCTGGAGGTAGAGGATGAGGAGCGTTGGGCTGCCTCTGCTGATACGGCCATTAACCGGAAATGGTGGGATTTTATGGCTGATATTATGGAAACCAATCCGGACAACAGCCCTGTTTGTGTGGATTTAAGCCCTGTATTTCATCTGGATTGAGGAAATACTGGACAGATTTCCTTTTTGGTGTTATTCTGTAGAAGAATAAATATGCGTAGATAAGGGAGCTTGTAGGAGCAGGCTGAGAGGAAGTAATCGAACTTCGACCAATTGTACCTGATTTGGGTAATGCCAACGTAGGGATTTCATGCTGGATACAGAATGCAGACCGTTGACAGACCGGATTCGGGATGCGAAAGTGCATCCGGGCTGATCGAAAACAGAGAGAAAGCGGCGTTTTTTTGTAAGCGTAAAGGCCTTACAGAAAACGCCGTTTTTTGTTTCATAGGAAATTACGTCCTATGAAACAAAAACGCTCCGCGAGGATCGCCATGCGGCGGTAGAGAATTTTGTCGCAGAAGCGACCCGCCGCAGGCGGAGAAGCTCGCGAGCGAGTTTCTTTCTTGTTTTTCTATATTATTTAAAGGCTCATTCGACAGATACAGCCCCTTTCAGGACGCGTAAAAAGGAGGAAATCTATGAGAGAATACACAACACAGATGGACGCTGCAAGAAAGGGAATCATTACAAAGGAAATGGAAGCAGCAGCAAAAAAGGAGCAGATGGCGCCAGAAAAGCTGAGGGCTCTGATTGCAGAGGGAAAGGCAATTATCCCCTGCAACAAGCTGCATACAAGTATTGTTCCCAATGCCATTGGTTCTATGCTGAAGACAAAAATTAACGTGAATCTCGGCACTTCCAGAGACTGGAAGGATATTGATATGGAGCTGGAAAAGGTGAGAGATGCGGTAAATATGGGGGCAGAATCCATTATGGATCTCAGCTCCTTTGGTGATACACAGAAGTTCCGCAGAAAGCTGACCGCAGAGTGTCCTGCCATGATTGGAACCGTTCCGATTTATGATGCTGTTGTTTATTATCATAAGCCGCTTAAAGAAATTACCTCAGAGGAATGGATTAAGATTGTGGAAATGCATGCCCAGGACGGTGTGGATTTTATGACCATTCATGTGGGAATCAATCGGAATACAGCAAAGCGTTTTAAGGATGCGAAGCGTCTGACTAACATTGTTTCCCGCGGCGGCTCTATTATTTTTGCCTGGATGGAAATGACAGGGGAGGAGAATCCTTTCTATGAGCATTATGAGAGAATTCTCGATATCTGCAGAGAGTATGATGTGACGCTGAGTCTGGGAGATGCATGCCGTCCGGGATGTCTGGAGGACGCCTCTGATATTTCCCAGATGGAGGAGTTAATTACTTTGGCAGAGCTGACAAGACGGGCCTGGGAAAAGGATGTACAGGTTATGATTGAAGGGCCGGGACATATGCCTTTGGATCAGATTGCTGCCAATATGAAGATTCAGCAGACAGTCTGCAAGGGTGCTCCTTTCTATGTACTGGGACCTCTGGTAACGGACATTGCACCGGGATATGATCACATTACAGCAGCGATTGGCGGAGCGATTGCAGCCGCAGCAGGAGCCTCTTTCCTCTGCTATGTAACTCCGGCAGAGCACCTGCGTCTTCCGGATGTCAATGACGTGAAAGAGGGAATTATTGCATCAAAAATTGCAGCCCATGCAGCAGATATTGCAAAAGGAATCAAGGGCGCAAAGGAATGGGATAAGGCTATGAGTACGGCACGGAAGAAGCTGGACTGGGAAGAAATGTTCCGGCTTTCTATTGATCCGGAAAAGGCCAGGGCTTACCGGGCATCTGCAAAGCCGGAAAAAGAGGACACCTGTTCCATGTGTGGAAATTTCTGTGCAGTGAAAAATATGAACCGGATTCTGGATGGAGAAATTGTTAATATTTATGATGAATGATAAAGTTTTCAGCTTGAAAGGGCAGAAAATTTGAATGAAAAATGGAGAGAAGATATGAAGCTGGATTTGAGGGTGTATGCAGTAACAGATCGGACCTGGACAGGAGAAAAATCTCTGTTCTGTCAGCTGGAGGAGGCTTTGCAGGCAGGGGTCACTCTGGTGCAGTTAAGAGAAAAGAAGCTGGATGACGATGCATTTTTAGAAGAGGCAAGGCAGATAAAGGCTTTGACAGATTCCTATGGGGTTCCTCTGATTATTAACGATAATGTGAAGGTAGCTCTCGCCTGTGATGCAGCGGGAGTTCACATTGGTCAGGAGGACATGGATGCAGCCTGTGTACGCCGCCTTCTGGGCCCTGACAAAATCCTGGGTGTCACTGCAAAGACAGTGGAGCAGGCAAGGAGGGCAGAGAAGGCCGGGGCAGATTATCTTGGATCCGGCGCAGTTTTTGGCTCCTCCACAAAGAGGGAGGCCCTTCCTATGACTATGGAGAGGCTGAAGGAGATCACTGCTTCTGTATCGATTCCTGTAGTGGCAATCGGAGGAATTCACAAGGGGAATATCCGTCAGCTGAAGGGAACCGGCATTGCAGGAGCCGCTGTAGTATCTGGTATTTTTGGAGCAGAGGATATTAAAAAAGCAACAGCTGAATTGAGAAGTGCAGTAGAGGAAATTTTGTAACAGTTCAGGACGGGGCATCTTCTTGTCCGGCAAAGCCGAACAAGAAGCATCGGAGATTCCTCCGATGTGAGAACTGGAAGAAAGACCCGCTTACAAGCAAGCTTGACACGGATTTTTCTTCCAGTTCTTACGCCGTCCGGAATAGTTACGGGCAGATTACGAAATAGAGGAGGAAGAAAAATGACCAGAAAAACTGTGCTGACTATCGCTGGATCAGATTCCAGCGGAGGAGCCGGAATTCAGGCTGATTTAAAGACTATGACGGCCCTGGGGCTTTATGGAATGAGCGTTATCACAGCATTAACAGCGCAGAATACCATGGGTGTGTCCGGTATTTTCGACGTGGATCCTGCATTTACAGCCAGTCAGATGGACTGTGTTTTTCAGGATATTTTTCCGGATGCAGTTAAAATCGGAATGGTTTCCCAGAAAAAAATGATAGGGGTAATTGGCGATAAACTGGAGGAATATCAGGCGAAAAATATTGTCCTGGATCCAGTCATGGTATCTACCAGTGGAAGTCGTCTTCTGGCGGAGGATGCCATGGATGCGCTGGCGGAAAGGCTGCTTCCTCTGGCAGCTGTTATGACACCGAATATTCCGGAGGCAGAAATTCTCTGGGGAAGAAGCATTGAAAATGAAAAGCAGATGGAGGAGGCAGCCCGGGGCATTGGAGAGAAGTACGGCGGCGCAGTTCTTGTAAAGGGAGGACATCAGGTGGCAGAGGCCAACGATGTGCTTTATCAGAATGGAAGGCTTATTTGGTTCCGAGAAAAGCGTATTGACAGCATGAATACCCATGGAACAGGCTGTACCCTTTCCAGCGCGATTGCATGCGGGCTCGCCATGGGAAAAAGTGTTGAGGAGAGTGTCCGCGCGGCAAAAACATATTTGACAGGAGCTCTTGCATCCGGGCTGGATCTGGGAAAGGGAAACGGCCCCCTGGATCATTGCTTTATGGTGAATTCTGCGGTATACTCATAGACAGATTGGAAAAGCGGAATCCAGTGGAAAAAGAGCAGAAATGCGGAGCAAAACTCTAAATGCCTGACAGGATGGAATCCGCAGAAAGAAGAGGTCTTGATATGAGTGAAAAATATGTGGTAGACAGTCTGGGGGATAAGTGCCCTGTGCCGGTTGTAAAAGCGAAAAAGGCTTTGGACAAAGCCATGCCAGGAGACGTGATTGAGGTTCATGTAGACAATGATATTGCGGTTCAGAATCTGCGAAAGCTGGCATCTAATATGCAGTGCAGCTCTGTAGACAGACAGCTGGAGGCAAAGCATTTTGTAGTGGAAATTACAGCAGGAGAAGCAGGAGGCGGTCGTGAAACAACAGGGGCGCTGGCTGGAGATACTGGTGTTTCTCAGGCCGGCACTGCAGATCCGTTTCACGGAATCTTCTGTGGAATTGGAGGCAGTCCGGCAGAAAAATCTTATCTGGTGGCTGTCGCATCGGATACGATGGGAGAAGGGGATCCGGCACTGGGGAAGATTTTAATGAAGGGATTTCTGTATGCCCTCAGTCAGATGGATACCCTTCCTGAGACCATTCTTTTCTACAATGGAGGCGTAATGCTGACAACAGAAGGCTCGGAATCTCTGGAAGATTTAAAGGCAATGGAAGAACAGGGCGTAAAGATTTACTCCTGCGGAACCTGTCTTGATTTTTATGACAGAAAAGATCTTCTGAAGGTGGGCGAAGTAACGAATATGTACACCATTGTGGAGCTGATGGCAAAGGCAGAAAAGATTCTTAAGCCATAAGAAGAGGAGGGCAGACAGATGATTTCTATTTTATGTTTTGGAGATTCGAATACCTTTGGTTCCAACCCGGCAGGCGGACGTCACAGAAGAAATGTCAGATGGACCGGCGTTTTGCAAGAACTGTTGGGAGAACAATATTATGTGATAGAAGAAGGCATGGGAGGACGCACAACGGTTCACGACGATCCCTTTGAGCCAAACCGCTGTGGAAAAATGGCGCTTCCGATTGCCCTTCAAAGCCATATGCCGCTGGATTTGGTGATTGTAAGCCTGGGAACCAATGACTGTAAGCTGAACTTTCATCTGTCTCCGGAGTTGGTTGCCAAAGGGGCAGAGTGTCTCTGCCGCATGATCAAGGAATACGATTACCGGGGCGGGAAGGCGCCGAAAATTCTTCTGGTATCACCGATTTTAATTGGAGAAGATCTGGAAAATTGTCCCTTTGAGAGCTTTGATCAGACATCTGTGGAGCTGGCTTCTCAGCTGGCCCCCTGCTTTCGGGCAGTGGCAGAGCGCCAGGGCTGCCTGTATCTGGATGCGGCCTCCGTTGCCTCACCAGGCTCTGACCAGCTTCATATGGATGCGGCTTCTCACCGGGCTCTGGCTGAAAAACTGTGTGAGATGGTGCGGGCGGAATTTGAGTGAGGGAAAACCCTTGACATTTCCTCCTCCCGCCGCTATAATTTCCCGTAACAGCAGATCTATTTATATGCTATCAGGCGATGAAGGGAAGAAGTAGCAGTCTGAGACCCCACACAGAAAGCAGCCGGAAGATGAGAGGCGCGTGGAGGACAGCTTGTGAATACATCCTGGAGCTTCACACCGAACAGAGGCAGGACTTGCAGAGATTTTGCCAATCAGTAGGCTGTGACGGTCAGAGGCATCCGTTATTGTGCCGGAACATATCCGCGAGGAAGCGGTCAGCAGAGCTCATTTCAGAAGCTGCAGAGGCTGGCGGTTTTCTGATGGAGTGCTCCATGAGGCAGTCGGTGAAAACCGTCTGCGAATAAAGGTGGTAACACGGGGAACAGTGTCCTCGTCCTTTTGAAACAGCAAAGGGACGGGGACTTTTTCAGTTCATAGGAAATTACGTCCTACTTGTTTCACCATTAAGAAGACCCTGATCCCGCAAGAACAATACAGATACGAAATGAAAGAGAGGAAACAAACATGAATTGTTATGACGAGCTGGTAGCCCGTGGTCTGATTGCCCAGGTTACAAATGAAGAAGAAATCAAAAAAATGGTAAATGAGGGAAAGGCAACCTTCTATATCGGCTTTGATCCGACAGCAGACAGCCTGCATGTTGGTCATTTCATGGCTCTTTGTCTGATGAAGCGTCTGCAGATGGCAGGAAATAAGCCGATCGCTCTGATTGGCGGCGGAACTGGAATGATTGGAGATCCTTCCGGACGTACCGATATGCGTCAGATGATGACTCCGGAAATGATTCAGCACAACTGCGACTGCTTTAAGGTACAGATGAGCAAATTTATTGATTTCAGTGATGACAAGGCTCTGATGGTAAACAATGCAGATTGGCTGCTGAAGCTGAATTATGTGGAGCTGCTTCGCGAGGTAGGCGCATGCTTTTCTGTAAATAACATGCTGAGGGCAGAGTGCTACAAGCAGCGTATGGAAAAGGGACTGAGCTTCTTAGAGTTTAACTACATGATCATGCAGAGCTATGACTTCTATATGCTGTTCCAGAAATACGGCTGTAATATGCAGTTCGGCGGTGACGATCAGTGGAGCAACATGCTGGGCGGTACAGAGCTGATTCGCCGCAAGCTGGGCAAGGATGCTCATGCGATGACCATTACCCTGCTTTTAAATTCCGAAGGCAAGAAGATGGGCAAGACTCAGTCCGGCGCTGTATGGCTGGATCCCAATAAGACAAGTCCTTTCGAGTTCTACCAGTACTGGAGAAATGTAGCAGATGCAGACGTTCTGAAATGCCTGCGGATGCTGACCTTCCTTCCGCTGGAGCAGATTGATGAAATGGATAAATGGGAAGGAAGCCAGTTAAACACTGCAAAAGAGATTCTGGCTTACGAGCTGACCAAGCTGGTACACAGTGAAGAAGAAGCTGAGAAAGCACAGTCAGCTGCCCGTGCTCTGTTCAGCGGTCAGGGAAGCCTGGAGAATATGCCGAGCTTTGCATTAAAGGATGAGGATTTCACAGACGGAGCCATCGATCTTCTGGCAGTTCTGCAGAAATCCGGTCTGGCAGCAAGCCGTTCTGAGGCAAGAAGAAATGTGGAGCAGGGCGGTGTTTCCGTAAACGGACAGCAGATTAAGGATATTAAGGCATCCTTTGGCAAGGATGATTTTGCCGGTGAGGGAATGGTTGTAAAACGCGGCAAAAAGAATTTTATGAAGGTGACAGTAGAGTAAAGAGCGTACTGTGACTGCAAACGGCGGCAGAGAACTGCTGCCGTTTTGTATGTCAGAAAACGATAAAACGGAGGTTTCATAGGGCAGACACTGGATGCCTCCTGTCCGCTGGAGGCGGGCAGTAAGATGCATGGCTGAACGGTTGCGATAAAACAGCAAAGAGGATAGGAATGGAACGATTTTCAGATAAGTACCAGGTACTGAAGCAGGTTTTTGGATATGACAGCTTCCGGCAGGGGCAGGAGGAGCTGATTGACAGTATATTAGAGGGAAGGGACACGCTGGGGATCATGCCTACAGGGGCGGGAAAATCCCTTGTTTACCAGGTTCCGGCACTGATGCTTGAAGGAATTACCCTGGTAATTTCTCCCCTGATTTCTCTGATGAAGGATCAGGTAGAGGGACTGAATCAGGCCGGGATTCATGCGGCTTATTTAAACAGCTCGCTCACAGCGCGGCAGTATTATAAGGCTTTGGAATTTGCCCGAATGGGGCGTTATCCGATCATTTATGTGGCGCCGGAACGGCTTTTGACGGATAGCTTTCTGGATTTTGCCCTTCATACAAAAATTTCCATGGTGGCAGTAGATGAGGCTCACTGCGTTTCTCAGTGGGGGCAGGATTTCAGGCCCAGCTATCTGAAGATTGTGGATTTTATAAACCGCCTTCCCAAAAGACCAGTGGTTGGAGCTTTTACGGCAACAGCTACAAAGGATGTACGGGACGATATGATTGATATTCTGCAGCTGCAGAAGCCAGTGGTGGTGACAACAGGGTTTAATCGGGAAAATCTTTATTTCGGTGTGGCGGCTCCGAAGGATCGGTATGGAGCTGTCCGCAATTATCTGGAAACCCATCCAGGAGACAGCGGCATTATTTACTGCCTTACAAGAAAGCAGGTAGAGGAGGTCTGTGAGCGCCTGAGAGCAGACGGATTTTCTGTGACCCGATACCATGCTGGACTTTCAGACGATGAGAGGAGACGCAATCAGGAGGACTTTCTCTATGATCGGGCGCAGATTCTTGTGGGAAGCAATGCCTTTGGCATGGGAATTGACAAATCCAATGTCCGTTTTGTACTCCATTACGGAATGCCGAAAAATCTGGAATCCTACTATCAGGAGGCCGGACGAGCAGGGCGGGATGGAGAGCCGGCAGAATGTATCTTGTATTACAGCGGGCAGGATGTGATTACCAACCAGTTTTTTATTGAAAACAATCAGGATAATCAGGAGCTGGATCCCATGACACGGATGCTGGTGCAGGAACGAGATCGGGAACGTCTGCGGAAGATGACTTTTTATTGTTATACCAGAGAGTGTCTGCGGGATTATATTCTGCGGTATTTTGGAGAATATGGCTCCAATTATTGCGGAAATTGTCAGAACTGCCTGACTCAGTTTGAAACAGTAGATGTGACGGCAGAGGCCCGGGCTTTAGCAGGATGTGTGTCTGCCTGCAGACAGCGCTATGGGATCAATGTAATTCTGGATACGGTTCACGGCGCAAATACGGCAAAAATCCGTCAGTACCATATGGAGGAGAATCCTTTTTACGGAAGTCTTTTCAAAGTGCCTATGCCACGCCTCAGGCAGATTATGAATCATCTGCTTTTGCAGGAATATCTGACAGTTACGAATGATTCCTATGCGATTGTGCAGCTGACGGAAAAGTCAGAGGTCCTGCTTTCCGGACAGGCCTCGAAGGAAACGATCATGATGAAGCGGGTCAGAGAGCAGGAAGGAACTGCCGGACAGGCGAAAGCGGCCGGAGAGCGGAAGAAAAAACAGAAAACGGCTGGAGCTGTGGTACTGACAGAGGAGGAGGAGCACCTGTTTGAGAACCTGCGGGGACTGCGGGCGGAGATTGCCAGAGAAGAAAAGGTTCCGCCGTATATTGTGTTTTCTGATAAGACTCTGGTATTTATGAGCAGAATAAAGCCGAAAAACAGGGAAGAAATGCTGCAGGTGACAGGAGTAGGCGAGTATAAGCTGGAACGGTATGGTCTGCGTTTTTTGGAAACGATCAGGAAAACCATATATTGACAGGCCAGTGCCCCTGAGTATAATGAAAAGTAACGGTTCAGGACGGAAAGGCGAGGTAAAATGTTGAAAAAGAGACTGGCTGCAGCAGCTTTGGTAGCAGCTGTATTGAGCGGAGGATGTCAGGGAGAGCCCGCAGGAAGAAAAGTACCGACAGTAACGCTGACGCTGGCGAATAATCTGTCCTCAGGCAGCTGTACCAGCAGAGCAATCGACTGGTTTGCCGCTCAGGTGGAAAAGCGCAGTGACGGTCGAATCCAGATTGAGGTTTATCACGATGGCGTTTTGGGAGACTCTCCGTCCTGCCTGGAGCAGCTCCGGTATGGAGGGATTGATATGGTAAAGACAGATGAACCGACCATGTCCAACTATGTGTCAGATTATTATGCCTTTGCCATGCCTTATATTTACCGGGATACGGAGCATTTCCGTCAGGTACACAGGGAAGCTGTGGGCATGGAGCTCCTTCGCGGAGAGGCTATGGCGGAGCAGCATATGTATGGCCTGACTTATTACGACGGTGGAGCCAGGGGATTTTACAGCAAAAAGCCCATTCACAGCCCTGAGGATATGGAGGGAATGCTGGTGAGGGTGCAGAATTCCCGTTTGATGATGGATATGGTAGAGGCCCTGGGCGCCAGCCCGGTTGCTCTGGATTACGGGGAGATTCCGGGAGAACTGCAGAAGGGCGGCGTTACTGCGGCGGAAAATTCCATTGTCAATTATGTGCAGGATGGATATGATGAAATAGCGCCGTATTTTGTGGAGGACAATCACACAAGGAATGCCGATGTTCTTGTGATGAGTACGGTGATTCGTTCAAAGTTAAGTCCTGAGGATCTGGAAATGATTGACCAGACAGCTCTGGAATCTTGGGAGTACCAGAAAAAGCTCTGGGATCAGGCGGAGAAAACAGCCAGAGAGGAGCTTAAGCTGCATCAGGCGGTTATTTATCAGCCGAACGAGGAAGAGATGGAGGCATTTCGACGGGCCTGTGAAGAAGTCTGGTCTGATTATGAGGGAGGCGCTTATCTGGACTTGATTGATCGGATTGTGGCAGAAGGACGGATGCAGACTTCAGGAAGAGAGAAGGAAGAAGAAGGAGAAATTTATGGAAGAGAATAAGGAACAAACGACACAGCCTCACAAGCGCCGTGTCCGCTACAAGGGAACTCATCCGAAAAGGTTTGAAGAAAAATACAAGGAGCTGAACCCGGAAAAATACGGGGATACCATTGAGCATGTGATTCAGAAAGGCGGTACGCCGGCTGGAATGCATATTTCGATTATGGTAAAGGAAATTCTTGATTTTCTTCAGATACAGCCGGGACAAAAGGGGCTGGATGCGACTTTGGGGTATGGAGGACATACCAGAGCCATGCTGGAACAGTTAAAGGGGCAGGGCCATATGCATGGGCTGGATGTGGATCCAATAGAATCTGTGAAAACAAAGAAACGTCTGGCAGATCTGGGGTATGGAGAAGAGATTATGACAGTCCGCCAGATGAATTTTGCAGATATTGACAAGCTGGCTGAGGAAACAGGGCCTTTTGATTTTGTGCTGGCGGATTTGGGAGTATCCTCGATGCAGATTGACAATCCCGAGAGGGGATTTTCCTACAAGGCAGACGGGCCTCTTGATCTGCGTCTGAATCCTGAGGCTGGAATTTCGGCGGCAGAACGGCTGAAAACCATAGATCGGGAGGAACTGGCCGGGATGCTGATAGAAAACTCAGACGAGCCCTATGCAGAGGAAATTGCCAGAACTATTACAGGAGCCATCCGCCGGGGCGAAAAGGCAGAAACCACCCTTCAGGTTCGGGCTCTGATTGAAAAGGCTCTGAGCTTCCTTCCGGAAAAGGAGAGGAAGGAGGCAGTGAAAAAAGCATGTGCCAGAACTTTTCAGGCTCTTCGGATTGATGTGAATAGCGAGTTTGAGGTGCTGTATGCGTTTCTTGATAAGCTGCCTCATATTCTGGCTCCGGGGGGAAGGGCTGCGATTCTCACCTTCCATTCCGGAGAGGACAGAATGGTGAAAAAATCCTTCCGCCAGTATCAGAAAGCAGGGCTGTACAGTCAGGTTGCAGAGGA
Source organism: Lachnoclostridium sp. Marseille-P6806 (assembly GCF_964238185.1). Taxonomy (NCBI): domain Bacteria; kingdom Bacillati; phylum Bacillota; class Clostridia; order Lachnospirales; family Lachnospiraceae; genus Lachnoclostridium; species Lachnoclostridium sp. Marseille-P6806. The sequence continues at coordinate 153,909 of NZ_CAXSLG010000001.1, read as the reverse complement.
AGTAATCCGCCCGTCGGCCGAGGAATGTGTCCGCAACAGCAGAGCCCGCTCTACCAAGCTGCGGTGGGCGATTCGGGCAGAATATCAGGATGACTGAGTCTGGAAAGAGGGAAAGAAAGGCGGTTTGTAAAACATGGAAAAAGAGTTGAGTCCGGCAGGAAAGCTGGCGAAAAAAATCTGGCCGGTTGTTCTGGTTGTGGCGGGAAATGCCATGTATGCCCTGGCAGTGCGGCTGTTTTTGATGCCGGCCGGACTGGTAACGGGAGGAACCACGGGAATTGCCCTTGCAGTGAACCATTTCTTTGGCATTCCGGTATCCGGCTTTGTACTGGTATTTAATGTCATTATGCTGATAGCAGGATATCTGATTCTGGGCAGACAGTTTGCAGCAACTACAGTGATCAGTACCTTTGCTTATCCGGCTGCATTGGGAATGTTCCAGAAGCTGTTTGGCGATCTGGTGCTGACAGAGGATATTTTGCTATGCACAGTGTTTTCCGGACTTGGTATTGGAATCAGCCTGGGAATCGTTATTCGCGCAGGCGCTTCCACGGGAGGAATGGATATTCCCCCTTTGGCGCTGAACCATTTTTTCCGGATTCCAGTATCAGTCAGTATGTATGTGTTTGATTTTTGCATTCTTCTGGCCCAGGCTGTCTATAACCCGCCGGAGAAGGTTCTGTATGGAATTCTGCTGGTACTGACGTATACTCTTGTGCTGGATAAGGTTATGCTGATGGGAACAACAAGAACAGAGGTAAAGGTGGTAAGCGAGAAGGCGGAGGAGATTCGGGAGGCAATTCTGAAAAAGCTGGATCGGGGGGTGACCATGCTTTCGGCAGAAAGCGGATATCTGAGACAGGATACCCAGCTGCTGCTCAGTGTGATTTCTGATCGGGAGCTGCCCCGGGTAGAAAAGCTGATTCACAACATTGATCCGGAAAGCTTTATGGTAGTCAGCCGTGTCAGTGAAGTGCGCGGTCGGGGCTTTTCTATGAGTAAGCGCTATCGATAGAAAGAGACAGGGGCGAATGCTTCTTCTAAGGGAAAACGTGTATAAAATCACAGCTGCAGATAAAATGAGGCGTGGTTTTATACGCGTTTTTTTATTTTTATAGGAAATTACGTCCTGTAAAACAGGAATTGTCAGACCGTTCTGAAAGGGCAGATTTCCTCTGCATTCCAGGGACAAGCGGCATCGCCGGAAAATAAAACGCAATCTATGCAAAAAATTGCATAAAAGGACATGGGGAAGGCGTTTGAAACATGGATTTTGAGTAAAACTGTTAAAACATTAGTGAAAACAGATAAAAATATGGAGCTGTATTTGTTGTAAATGCAGAAAATAGAAAAAAACAGGAAAAAACTATTGCATTTTTTGTGCAACAGATCTATATTTAATGCAATAAAATACGCAAACAAAATGCAAACAAATGCAAACAACACCAAAACGAAAACAAGGGGGATTTCACAATGGAGAGTAACAGGGAAGGAAAGCATAGGAAAATTAATTTTGATTTTCTTCAGAAACTGGGCAAGGTATTAATGACAGTGATTGCGGTCATGCCGGCGGCGGGACTGATGATCAGTCTGGGCAAGCTTGTACAGATGGCCGGCGCAGATGCGTCATTTCTTTTGACTGTGGGAAGCACAATGGAGAATATCGGATGGGCTGTTATTAACAATCTGCATATTCTGTTTGCTGTAGCAATTGGCGGTTCCTGGGCAAAGGAGCGGGCCGGCGGAGCATTTGCAGCAGTGATTTCTTTTATTTTGATTAATCAGATTACAGGCTCTGTCTTTGGCGTAACAGCAGATATGTTAAATGATCCGGCGGCGGTGACGCATACGCTGTTCGGCCAGGAAATTCTGGTAAACGGATATTTTACTTCTGTTCTGGGGGCTCCGGCATTAAATATGGGCGTGTTTGTGGGAATTATTTCCGGATTTGCAGGAGGCGTCATTTATAATAAGTACTATAATTTCCGCAAGCTTCCGGATGCCCTGGCATTTTTTAATGGAAAGCGGTTTGTACCTATGGTCTGTATTGCCTGGTCTGTAGTGATTTCTCTGGTGCTGGCAGTAGTCTGGCCGGCGGTTCAGTCTGGAATCAATGCATTTGGCGTGTGGATTGCCAGTTCCTCTTCGACCTCTCCGGTACTGGCGCCGTTTGTGTATGGAACTCTGGAACGTCTGCTTCTGCCATTTGGGCTTCATCATATGCTGACGATTCCCATGAACTATACTTCTTTTGGAGGAACCTATACCATTGCTACAGGAATCAATGCAGGAACTCAGGTATTTGGACAGGATCCGCTCTGGCTGGCATGGGTAACAGATTTGATTAATTTTAAAGATGCAGGGGACATGGCAGCCTATACAAATCTTCTGACAACGGTAACACCTGCCCGGTTTAAAGTGGGACAGATGATTGGAGCTACGGGGCTTTTACTGGGGATTGCCCTGGCTATGTATCGGAGAGTAGAGCCGGATAAACGGCAGAATTACCGTTCCATGTTTGTATCTACAGTGCTGGCTGTATTTTTAACTGGTGTAACAGAGCCGCTGGAATTTATGTTTATGTTCTGCGCGCTGCCGCTGTATATCGTTTATGCGGTTCTGCAGGGCTGTGCCTTCGCAATGGCGGGAATTGTGGATCTGAGGCTTCACTCCTTTGGAAATCTGGAATTTATCACAAGAATTCCCATGTCTTTAAAGGCTGGTCTTGCAGGTGATTTGATTCACTTTGTTATTTGTGTCATCGTATTTTTTGCAGTCGGGTATTTTGTAGCTTATGTGATGATTGGAAAATTCCGTTTTGCCACTCCGGGACGTCTGGGAAATTACACAGATGAAAATGGAGAGGAGGACGCAGGACAGAGTTCTTTTGCAGATGCGGCACAAAAGGAGGCATCAAATGCTGAGGATGGAAGCAAAAAGAGTCAGAGTCAGGCAGAACGGATCATTGGGCTCTTAGGAGGCCGTGAGAATATTGTTTTAGTTGACGCCTGTATGACAAGGCTTCGAGTAACTGTAAAGGATTTGTCCAGAGTGGCGGAGCTTCCGGCATGGAAGGCAGAGGGGGCCCTGGGATTGATTCGGAAGGACAACGGAATTCAGGCAGTTTACGGACCCAAGGCAGATGTGTTAAAATCGGATATTAATGATATTTTGTAAAGAAAGGTCTGAAATTATGAAGCTGATGACCATGAATGTCCATAGTCTTGTAGAAAAGGATTATGAGAGGAAGCTTGTGGAATTTGCAGATGTGGCAGCCAGGGAAAAGCCGGATATTCTGGCACTTCAGGAGGTTAGCCAGCTCATGTCAGAGGCTGTGTGGCCGGATGAAGAGCTGGAGGGCTTTGTCCGGTGCCGGGAGGTATCTATGCCGGTGCGGCGAGGTAATTATGCAGCCAAACTTGCCGGTCTTTTAAAGGAGCGGGGCTTTGGCTGCTCCTGGACCTGGATAGGGGCAAAGGTTGGATACGGATTCTATGATGAAGGTTTGGCGCTTTTTAGCAGGACGCCTATTGCAGAAACCGATCAGTTTTTTATCAGCCGCAGCCAGGATTATCAGAACTGGAAAACAAGAAAGGTTCTGGGAATCCGGACAGAAGCCATGAAGCATACCTGGTTTTACACCGTACATATGGGCTGGTGGGATGACAGAGAGGAATCTTTTTTGAACCAGTGGACATTGCTGAATGAAACCCTGGAGAAAACGGGGAAAAAGAAGCATACGGTCTGGCTGATGGGGGATTTTAACAGCCCTGCAGAGGTTCGCGGTCAGGGATATGACCTGGTGTGCTGCAGCGGATGGAAGGACAGCTATGCCAGGGCAGCAAAAAAGGACGAAGGAATCACGGCTTGTCTGGAGATTGACGGGTGGAGGGAAAGAAAGCCTTCCGACGCTGAAAAAAAGGAAACAGGGATGCGCCTGGATTATCTGTTCTGCAGCCGCCCTGTTCAAGTGGCGGAAAGTCGGGTAATCTGCAGCGGAAAGGGAGAACCGGTGGTTTCCGATCATTATGGAGTAATCATTGAGACAGAGAATGGGGAGGATGGAGAATGAACCGATCAGCAGGAATCTTATTGCCAATTACCAGTCTGCCTTCTAGGTATGGAATTGGATGTTTTTCAAAAAGCGCGTTTATGTTTATTGACTGGCTGAAGGGGGCGGGACAGAGCTTCTGGCAGATTCTTCCCCTGGGGCCGACCAGCTACGGGGATTCCCCCTATCAGTCTTTTTCCACCTTTGCTGGAAATCCCTATTTTATCAGTCTGGAGGCGCTGATTGAGGAAGGGGTGCTGACAGAGGAGGAATGCAGCGCTGTGGATTTTGGGAAACGTGAGGACAGCGTGGATTATGAGAAGATGTATCTGGGACGATATCCTCTGTTGAGAAAGGCCTATGAGCGCAGCAATATCAGCCAGAATCAGGACTATCAAAGCTTTGTAGAAGAAAATGCCTGGTGGTTGGCAGATTATGCCCTGTTTATGGCAGTTAAGGAGCGGTTTGGGGGAATTCCCTGGACTGAGTGGGCGGAGGATATCCGCTTGCGGTGGAATAATGCCATGGATTATTATCGGCGGGAATTATATTTTGATATAGAATTTCAACAGTATCTTCAATTTAAATTTTATGAACAGTGGATGCAATTGAAACAATACGCCAACAGCCAGGGGATTCAGCTGATTGGAGATATTCCGATTTATGTGGCTATGGACAGCGCAGACACCTGGGCTCATCCGGAGCTGTTTCAGTTGGATGAAAATAACCTGCCGATCGCAGTGGCAGGCTGTCCGCCGGATGGATTTTCTGCAGATGGGCAGCTGTGGGGAAATCCTCTTTACCGATGGGATTATCACAGAAATACAGGGTATCAGTGGTGGATATCCAGGCTTGGCTATTGCTTTCATCTTTACGATGTGGTGCGGATTGATCATTTTCGCGGCTTTGACGAGTATTATTCAATTCCCTTTGGCGAAGAATCGGCTGTGAATGGACACTGGGAAAAGGGGCCGGGAATTGGACTGTTTGAAGCGGTGAAGCAGGCCCTGGGAGAGAAGCAGGTAATTGCAGAGGATCTGGGATATGTGACAGATTCGGTTCGCCGTCTGGTGCAGGAAAGTGGTTTTCCTGGAATGAAGGTTCTGGAGTTTGCCTTTGATTCCAGGGATTCGGGATGTGCCAATGATTACCTTCCTCACAATTATACAGAGAATTCTGTGGCTTATACGGGAACCCATGACAATGAGACTCTGGCCGGCTGGTGGAAGAATATCACTTCGGAGGAACAGCGGCTGGCGCGGGATTATCTCTGTGATTATGCAACGCCTGGGAAACGGCTTCCCCGTTCCTTTATCAGCCTGATTATGCGAAGCCGCGCACAGCTGTGCATGGTGCCGATGCAGGATTATATGGGGCTGGATAACCGGTGCCGGATGAATCAGCCTTCTACGGTGGGAATCAACTGGAAATGGCGTCTGAGAGACGGGGATTTAACTGAGGAACTGCAGAAGGATATTTATGCTGTGACTCTGCGCTACGGCAGGATGAACTGGAACTAAAAGAAGGGGCAATCTGCCCTGAAGGAAATAAAGCAGAAAAACTGAAAGCGGGGTGAGAGCAAACCAGATGGAAAAATGGTTTGCTCCCGCTCCTTTTTTGGTTCTCCAGCCAGGCCGGAGGGAAAAATTTACATAACAATCAATTCATAGTCGCGGCTTCCCAGACCAATCTTTTCTGCATGCTCCAGACAGGATTTCCATTCAGACTCCGGCGTGGAGTTTTTGAAATGATCGTGGTGATCGTGGAAATGAGGATCAGCCAGATGATCGGAGAGCTGGCTTCCCGGCATGGGGTCTGCGGCCAGACAGGCATCGGCACAGGCCTGATCCAGAGCCAGGGGATCAAAGGAGGCAAACATTCCCAGGTTGGGGAGAATCGGCGCATCGTTTTCTCCGTGGCAGTCGCAGTTGGGGGAGACATCTACTACCAGAGAAATATGGAAGCAGGGGCGTCCGTCTACAACAGCCTTGGCATACTCTGCCATGCGGTAATTTAAAAGCTCTACGGCATCATCGCTGTCAAAAACAATGGCGTCGAAATTGCAGGCGCCCAGACAACGTCCGCAGCCAACGCAGTGTTCCTGATCTACGTGCATTTTCCGGGAAGCTTCATCAAAAATCAGGCCGCCGTTGGCGCATTCCTTCTGGCACTTACGGCATCCGCGGCACATAGGCTCTTCAATATGGGGCTTTCCGCTGCAGTGCTGCTCGGTCTTACCGGCACGGGAGCCGCAGCCCATTCCGATGTTTTTGATGGCGCCGCCGAAGCCGGTCATTTCATGGCCCTTAAAATGGGTCAGGCTGATAAATACATCTGCATCCATAACAGCACGGCCGATTTTGGCATTTTTTACATATTCGCCGCCGTTTACAGGAACATCAATATCATCAGTTCCCTTTAAGCCGTCTCCAATGAGAATAGGACAGCCTACAGAAAGGGGAGTAAAGCCGTTCTCCCAGGCACATTCCAGGTGCTCCAGCGCGTTTTTGCGGCTGCCGGGATACATGGTGTTGCAGTCTGTCAGGAAGGGCTTTCCGCCCAGCTCCTTGACAACGTCAGCAACAGCCTTGGCGTAGTTGGGACGGAGATAGCTGATATTGCCCAGTTCTCCAAAATGCATCTTAATGGCAACAAATTTGCCATCCATATCGATCTGCTCAATTCCGGCTTTTTTAATAAGCTTTTTTAATTTGGTTGGAAGTCCGTCACCGAAGGCAACAGTGCGGAAATTGGTAAAATAAACTTTTGATTTTTCCATAGTAAAAGCTCCTTTGCTTATCAGTAATGTCTTTGGAAAAAATTAACTGTACTAAATTTTATTACAAATGAGAAAAAATATCAATCACAGTTTTCATTCCGGTAATAAATCTGTAAGAGAAAATTCTGTAAATTTCAATAGTAATTAGAGGGCGGTTTTGCTATACTGTGGGCATAGAGAAAGGAGCGATATCAAGATGAGAAGAGAGACAAAAAAAGCAGCTGCAGCAGTTTGCATGATAGGATTATTGACAGCAGCAGGAAGTATCTGCGCATTTGCCCAGTCCCAAACCCTGACCGTGGGCAGTTCCGCAGTGGAGCTGAATGCCGGAGGACCGGCCGGTGAGGAAGAGATGACCGCTCCGGAGAGGATCCGCATCTGGGGAACCGTGACATCAGTGGAAGAGAACAGAATCGTTCTGAACAATCAGTCTGGTGTTTCCTTTGAAGGTGAGATGGTGCTTCATATTTCAGATGAGGTGACAAAGGTACTGGGAGCAGTGGACGGTCTTCCCGTGGGCCTTTCTGATATCCATGTGGGAGATACCATTTATGCCTACATTGGACCGGCTATGACATTGAGTCTTCCGCCGCAGACTACTGCAGAGATGATTCTTGCAGGAATTCCGGCAGATTTTAAGGCGCCGGAGTATATTACCGTAGATTCCATGACCTGGAATGAGGATACCAGCTGGACTCTGGTTTCCAGTGAGGGAACCACTTACCAGATTCCGGGAGAGTGCCCGGTGATTCCATATCTGACCCGCCAGATGGTGTATCTGCCGGATGTAGCAGAGGGACGGGAGCTGTTGATCTGGAGCAATGCAGAGAATGTGGGACAGAAGCTGGTTCTGTTTAACGAATAGGAAAAAGGCGCTTGTGGAAGGTGGCTGCTGACGCAGCCCCATCCCGGTGCAAATGTGCCTCGGTATGCATGGCTGAATTGATATCTGGGCACATTCTTTTTTGTCCAGTACTTGACAATACATAGTAGCTGGTATAATATAGTATTATAAGAATAAGGATACTCAGGAAGGACATGGTACGCAGATGAACGCACAGTTGAAAAAGGGAGTTCTGGAGCTGATTGTACTGGAGTCAGTCCGTCAGAAGGATATGTATGGCTATGAACTGGTGGAAGAGGTTTCGAAGGTCGTGGATGTGAATGAAGGCACGATTTATCCGCTTTTAAAGAGGATGACCAATGAACACTATTTTGAAACCTATCTGCGGGAATCGACAGAAGGGCCGCCGAGAAAATATTATCACCTGACGGCAGCAGGCGTTCTTTACAGGGACAGCCTGGAGCAGGAGTGGAATCAGCTGACAGAAAAGGTTGGAGCGTTTTTAAAGGAGTGCAGGCATGGATAAGAAGACATTTATCAGCGAGCTGGAACAGGCTCTTTCCGTTCTTCAGGAGGAAGAGCTGCGTGACATTATGGAAGAATATGAACAGCATATTGATATGAAGGTGCAGAGAGGGCTGACTGAGGAGGAAGCAATTGCAGATTTTGGAAATTTAAAGGAGCTGACTGCAGAGATTCTGGAGGCCTATCATGTACGGAGAGATTACGCGTCGGTTCGGGAAGACACTGGGAAGAAGCGGTACACCCTGATGGGAGCAGAGAAGGGAAGCTCCGGGGAAGCTGTGAAACGGGGACCGGATATTCGGAAGGCGGGAGTAAGCTTTCGGAATTTTTGTGCAAATCAGGGAAGAAAAGCAGGAGACTGCTTCCGCAGCTTTGCAGGAAAGAAAACTGGAGAAAAGGAATATGGAGAGGAAACCACGGAGGATAAAGCAGAGAGGGGCGGAAATCTATCTGGCGCTGGAAGGTTTCCCGGAGGGTCCCGTCTTGAGATGATTTGGAAGGCCTTTGGCAGGGGCGCTGAGAGGCTGCGATATTTTATAGTTTCATGTTTCAAATGGGGCTGGAGAACGGCGGGACGCCTTTTGCGTGCCGGATGGCATCTGGCGCTTGACTGGGGCGGACGTCTTTGGTCAGGTCTCTCCTGGTGCATAAGACATGGCACACAGATTGCTTTTGCCTGTGCCCGTATTGTCTGGAACTGCGGCTGGATTTTCTTTGCAGCTTTATGTGCAGCAGCCGGTATCGGAACTCTTTTTGGTCTGGGTATGCTGGCAGTGTTGCTGGCTCAAGGGTATCCTATGGCTGGAATTACCCTGGGGCTTTTGGGGCTGAATGTAAGTCTGTTTTCTGCAGCAGGACTGGGACTGAGCTTTATATGGCGAAAGAGAACATCCAGAAATCTTTTGGAAACGGGAACAAGAGAAACGGAGCTCAGCCTGTATAGGGACTGCAGCTGGGAAGGGGAGGAAGATCATGCGTAAGATACAGAAGATTCTTTTGGGAAGCTTTCTGACCGGTGTTCTTATCTGCGGTGTTGGAGCGGGGACAGCCATAGGAGAGTATTCCTCTCTGACTTATTTGGGAGAGAGAACCCTTGGAGAAGAGGAACTGGTAACAGAGAATTTTGACTATACATTTGATCCGGAGCTTGGGGCAATTCGCCTTCATCCCTCCTGGTACGGGGGTCGGAAAACAGCAGAGGTTCAGACTGATGACTCAGTTCCGGAAAATGTGATCCGCTATGAGATCACCTACCTGCCGGAAACCATAGAGCCGGAGCTGATATTCCGGCCTGGGAAAGCGGAAGAGATTTTTAGTGAAGAGATTGTGACAGGGGAGAGCGAAGCAGAAATAGCTGAGACAGAAGCGGCTGCGACAGAGGAAAGCGAAACAGAAACAGCTGAGACAGAAGAGAGTGAAATAGAAGAAACTGTGGCGAAGGAGGAAGAGACTGGAGAAGAGAAAGAAAGTTCAGAAATCTTGAAGCCGCAAATTCAGGGAGATCTTCTTCTGGAAACATGGTATCAGGGCGATATGGGAATCTGGATGGAAGCCAAGGATCAGATTCTTGCTGATTTGAAGGACGGCAAAATTGCTGGGTATCAGGTTCCCCATATTAAGGAAATTACAATCAAGGTAAATCCCGCTACAGAGTCTTATGTGATTTTTGATTTTCAGGAATAACCGGATAAAGGGGAGAAGGCGGCAGGAGTACATAGACCGCTGGCATCGAAAGGAGAAAAATTATGAATCTGAGAGCAGATTTCCACACGCATACAACCTTCTGCGATGGAAAAAACACACCGCGCCAGATGGTAGAGTCCGCTTTTCGGAAAGGACTGACGGACTTCGGTATCTCTGGACACGGAGATTATTCCTTTTGTGAGCCTGGCTTTGGAATGAATGACAGAATTCTGGAGGAATACCAGAGAGAATTGGAGCAGCTTCGTGACGAATACAGGGGGAGAATGAATCTTTATATTGGAATCGAACTGGACTGCCTGGGACCGGTTCAAAAGGCAGAGTATTCCATAGGCTCTGCCCACTGCGTAAAGAAAAACGGAGAATATATTTCCGTAGATGATACGGAGGAGAAGCTGACAGAGGCAGTAGAGCGTCTCTGGAAAGGCGACTGGTACGCCTTTATCCGTGATTACTACGAGCTGGAGGCTACGGTATGGGACAGAACCAGGTGTACCTGGATTGGACATTTTGATCTGCTGACAAAATTTAACGAGGGCGGAAAGTATTTTGATGAAACCAGCGATGCCTATCTGGAGCCGGCTCTGGCAGCTATGAAATATCTGCAGCAGGCAGAGGTCCCCTTTGAAATCAATACCGGGGCTATAGGACGGAAATACAGAACAGTACCCTATCCGTCGTCGGTTCTTCTGCGGGAGCTTTGTCAGATGGGGGGACGGATTATCATTAATTCTGACAGTCACAGCACAGAGCATATCTGCGGCAGCTTTGAACTGGCGCAGAAGCTTGCCTGGGACTGCGGATTCCGCCGGGTAAGTGTATTGAAGCCGGGGGGAGGTTTTCGAGAGATAGCGTTGTAAAAAAATCGGGCATCTGTCAGAAAAACAGATGCTCGATTAATATTTTACAGCCCATAAGAATCAGAACAGTTCCGCCAAAAATCTCAGCTTTTGCCTTATATCGGCATCCGAAAACGGTTCCTACTTTTACACCGATTCCAGACAGGAGAAATGTAGTACATCCGATAAAGGAGATAGCCGGAAGAATTTCTACCTGAAGAAATGCAAAGGTAACGCCAACGGCCAGGGCATCAATGCTGGTGGCAACAGCCAGAACCAGCATATCGCCAATGGCCAGAGAGGCATTGCAGGACTCTTCTTCTCCAGACAGAGCCTCCCGTATCATGCTGATTCCGATGATTCCCAGAAGAATAAAGGCAATCCAGTGGTCATAGGAAGTGATGGCCTGCTGGAAATGAATGCCAAGAAAATAGCCAATCAGCGGCATCAGTCCCTGAAAACCGCCGAAATAAAGGCCTACAATCACAGCATTTTTCAGGCTCATAGTTCGCATGGACAGTCCCTTGCAGATTGAGACAGCAAAGGCGTCCATAGAAAGTCCTACGGCAATGATGAAAAGTTCAATTAGTGACATGTAAATCCCTCCGTTCTGAATTGCTATATATTATGTAACAGAACTGTTACTACATTATTCCAGAACCTTGATTTTTTTGTTATAAATCCGTTTGAACAGAATCGATGTCAGCAGGGTGGAAATAATCTCTGCCATGGGGAAGGCAAACCATACTGCATGAAGTCCCCAGACATGAGAAAAAATGTAGGCCAGGGGCAGAATGCAGAGAAGCTGTCTTGCAACAGAAATAATCAGGCTGTATACACCGTTTCCCAGAGCCTGAAATACGGAACCGGTAATGATGCAGTAGCCGGCAAACAGGAAGCTGAGGCTGATGGTGCGTAGGGCAGGAATCCCTATTTCCAGCAGACTGTCTGACGCATTGAAAAGCATGAGAAGCTGAGGGGTGAATACCTGGAAAATAACCAGTCCCAGAAGCATAATGCCGATAGCAATGGCTATGCTTAACTTGGCTGTATCCATAATTCTTTTTTTGCTGCGGGAGCCGTAATTGTATGCGATAATCGGAATCATGCCATTGTTCAGGCCGAAAATCGGCATGAAGATAAAACTCTGCAGCTTGAAATAAATACCAAGAACGGTTACAGCGGTAGCGGAAAAGCTGATAAGAATCAGATTCATTCCGTAGGTCATGACAGAGGTAATGGACTGCATAATAATAGACGGAAGTCCGACAGAGTAAATAATCCGGATGATCCTCGCATTAGGACGGAAGCCGCGCATGTCAATGCTGACATCATGGTTTTTCTTTAAATTGAAATACAGCGCCAGGAACATGGCAACAATCTGGCCGATAACGGTTGCAGCTGCAGCGCCGCTGATTCCCATAGCCGGACATCCAAACAGACCAAATATCATAATGGGATCCAGAACGATATTGATAATTGCTCCTGCGCCTTGAGAGTACATATTGTAGATGGTTCGTCCGGTAGACTGAAGAATTCGCTCCAGGATGATTTCGCCAAAGATTCCGAAGGAGAACACCGTACAGATTTCCAGATACTGTGTACCGTATTCGATAATAAGCGGATCGGAGGTCTGGCTGGAAAAATAGGTATGAGCTCCGAAAAGTCCAAACAGAAGGAAGGACAAAGCCCCCAGGATTGCCAGGAAAATACCGTTTACTGCAGTAAGACGGGCTTCTTCTGGTTTTCCTTCACCGAGAGAGCGGGACAGAAGGGCGTTGACACCGACACAGGTACCGGTGGAAACGGCTATCATCAGACTCTGAACAGGGAAGGCCATGGATACGGCTGCCAGGGCCGCTTCACTGATCTGCGCCACAAACACGCTGTCAATAATATTGTAGAGCGCCTGCACCAGCATGGAAATAATCATGGGCAGGGACATGGAAATAAGCAGCCGGTTAACGGGCATGGTACCCATTTTATTTTGCTCCGGCTGCCTTGAAATAGTTGTACTTGACATATTTTATCACCTTTCTTTCCTGCACATTCTACTATATTTTTGAGAAATGTGTCAATAGATGGAAGGAAAGAAATTGCTTTGTGAAATAATTCCAAAATCGCCATGTAAAACAGAGGCGGACAAATGTTTTTTTACGAAAAACACTTTTTTTTCAAAAATAGATTGTAAAACAGGAAAATTTCGTGTAAAATCAATCACTGAACCTGATATATGTAAAGGGTGACGAGAAGAATAACGAGAACGAAGGTGGAAACCCGTATGAGGAGGAAGAAAAAGATGCAGCCATACGCAGAGATGAGCAATGAAGAACTGCAGGCACTCAGAAAGCAGCTGTCTGCACAGTATAAGGAATATCAGGGTAAGGATTTGAGACTGGATATGTCCCGGGGCAAGCCCAGTGTAGAGCAGCTGGATCTGTCTATGGGAATGATGGATGTTCTAAGCAGCAATGACGACCTGACCTGTGAGGATGGCACAGACTGCCGTAACTACGGTGTGCTGACAGGTATCAAGGAAGCGAAAGAGCTGATTGGAGATATGATGGAGGTATCCCCTGAGAATATTATTATTTATGGGAACTCCAGCCTGAATGTTATGTTTGATACCGTATCACGTTCTATGACTCACGGCGTGATGGGAAGCACTCCCTGGTGCAAGCTGGACAAGGTAAAGTTCCTCTGTCCCGTACCGGGCTATGACCGCCATTTTGCAATTACAGAGTATTTTGGCATTGAGATGATCAATGTGCCGCTTCTTGGAAATGGTCCGGATATGGATCTGGTAGAAAAGATGGTGGCTGAGGATGAAAGCATTAAGGGAATCTGGTGTGTACCCAAATATTCCAATCCGACCGGAAACAGCTATTCTGATGAGACTGTACGCCGTATGGCACGTCTGAAGCCGGCAGCGCCTGATTTCCGTATTTACTGGGATAATGCTTATGGACTTCATCATCTGTACGATCACGATCAGGATCACCTGATTGAGATTCTGGCTGAGTGTAAGCGTGCAGGAAATCCGGATATGGTTTACAAATTCTCATCTACATCAAAAATCAGCTTCCCGGGTTCCGGAATTGCAGCGATTGCAGCTTCCCGGAATAATCTGGAAGATATTGAAAAGCAGTTAAAGTTCCAGACCATTGGACATGATAAGGTAAATCAGCTGCGTCATGTTCGCTATTTTAAAGATATACACGGTATGGTGGAGCATATGCGCCTCCATGCAGATGTGATGCGTCCTAAATTTGAGGCGGTGATCCGGATTCTGGAACAGGAGCTGGGAGGACTGAATATTGGAACATGGACAGAGCCAAAGGGAGGATATTTTATCTCCTTTGATTCTCTGGACGGCTGTGCCAAGGCCATTGTTGCCCGCTGCAAAAAGGCAGGACTGGTGATGACCAGCGCAGGCGCAACCTATCCATATGGAAAGGATCCTCATGACAGCAATATCAGAATCGCGCCTTCTTATCCGCCGTTAGCAGATTTGGAGCTGGCTATGGAGCTGTTTTCCCTGTGCGTGAAGATTGTCAGCATTGACAAGATTCTGGAGAACCGGAGAAGCGGCGAAGAAGTGAAAGCAGAGGCGTAAGCAGAAGCAAAGCAAAAGTGCAGGTAAAAGCACAGGCAGGAGCAGAGGGATACGCAGACAAAATACAGAAAATAACAGAGAATGCCTTTTTTGGAAGAGGGGATGAAGAATCTATTCTTTCAAAGAGGGCATTTTTACGTTATACTGACAGAAGACAGAGCCTGCCTTAGGAGGGAGGCGCGGAGGGATGAGCCTGACAGAAAAAGGAGATGGATAATGGATATTCGGGATTATGAGTATATTGTGGCGATTGCAGAAAAAGGGGGAATTTCTAAAGCAGCAGATCACCTGTTTATAACTCAGTCTGCTTTAACAAAATTTCTTCAGCGTACAGAACAAAAGCTGGGAATGGAGCTGTTTGTCCGGAAGGGAAAGCAGTTCCTTCTGACAGAAGCCGGACAGCGATATGTGGAGATTGGGCGGGCAATTATGAACATGGATCATCAGCTGGCAGAACAGCTGCAGCGTCAGTCTGTAATGGAAAAATCCAGAATCCGTTTTGGCTTCAGTATGGGGCGAACCAGTGAAATGGTGGAAAATATTTTTCCTGAATTTTATAAGAGATACCCAGAGATTATGATTTATGCAAAGGGAGAGACCAGCAGAAAGCTGATGATGGGTCTGCAAAATAATGAACAAGATCTGGTGCTGGTGACCAATGTGGAGCGGCTTCCAGGATATACATATCTGCCTATGGGAAAAAGCCAGCTGGTAGTGGCTGTGCCAGAGGGCTCTCCACTGCTTGAAAAAGCTTATGAAGATGAGAACTGCAGCTATCCGGTGATTGAACCGGAATACTTAAATGGCATAGACATGGTAACCTTGCCTGTATCTACAAATTCCGGAGTGCTGACAAAGGAACTTTGTGAACGGTATGGGTTAAATCCGAAGATGGTTCTGCAGGTGAGTGATGTTCGAAGTCTGATGGATGCAGTGGAATGCGGTCTGGGGGCAGCGATGTTTATGTCCGTGCCTGTTGGCAAGAAAAAAATCCGCTATCTCTCCTTAAAAAAGGTGGAACTTATGGAGCAGACAGTTATGATGGTGTTCCGCAGTGACAAAAATCTGTCTGCGGCTATGAAGTATCTGATGCTGCTAATTCTTCAGTCTTCTGGACAGACGATGGATAATTCCGCAAAGGAATTATTATTTGACAATAATGAATTTGAGTAATGTATATTCCTGTGTTATACTGAATTTAACAGAAGTGAAACAAAAGAAGGAGGGAATGTGATGGCAGAGCCATATGCAGAGGAAATGATTTCTCAGGCTTTAAGATTGAGATGGATTTCTGTGCAGTGTTACGAGATGGTATTGCCGGGAGGCAAGGTACTGGTAACAGATCCTTTTTATTGGGATGCCAGTCATTTTGATGGAATGACAGAGCTGACCAGAAACCAGAAGCTGGAAAAGGAAATCTATGCCCAACGTGGATTTTCAGCAGAAGATTTTACAGGAGCAGATTATATTTTGCTGAATCATGTTCATGGGGATCACAGTAATCTGGTGGGAGAACTTTGGAATCGTTTTTATGGACGTGTCCTTGTTCCGGCAGAATGTGCTATGGAGGTAGCCAAGGCCTACGATATTCCGTATGGGGCGATTTATCCGCTGTATCCTGGAAACACCTATTATTTTGATGATTTTACGCTGAAGGTTTATCCTGGGGCTCATGATAACCGGGCATTCCGAGAGGGAAAATTCCAGAGGCCCAGTGATCCCAGAAGCCTTTACGATGGTTCAGAGGGATTTGGAATTTCATGCCCCAGTAATTTAGGGCCTTTAGGTTCCATGTATAATTTTAACTACTTGATTGAGACAAAAAATAACTATCGGATCGACTTTAGTGCAGGCAGGGATTTTGAAGAGCATCTGCAGCATGTGCAGAAGGAACGGCCAAATCTGATGCTGCGTCACCGGATCAGGAGCTACACACCGGAACAGTATGCAGATATGATTGAGCAAATGGGGGCTCAGCTGATGCTTCCTCTTCATCATAACAATGCAAGGGCATCAGGGGAGGATCTGAATGAATATATGAGAAAGGTAAATGAGATTCTGATTTCCAGAAACTGTTCCGGCAGGACATTCAATCCGGAACCTTATCGCTGGTATCAGATCTGTACATCGATTCTGGCAGAATAGAATCGTTTTATACAAAAGAAGAACTGTACCTGGAGAAGCAGTTTTGGCAGGGCTTTCTTTTTTTGCGCTTTTTTTGGGGGAAATTTATTATTTTTTGGAGGTGTTTATGAGTCAGCTAACTATATGTCTGATAATTTTTGCAATTACCGTTATTGGGTATTGCAGCGGAAAACTCAGTCTGGCAACCTTTGCTATCAGTTCTTTGACAGCTCTGTCTCTGACCGGCTGTCTGGATGCAAAGACAGCTGTCGGGTATTTTGCCAATGGCAATGTCATTATGATTGCAGGTATGTGTATCGTAGCTGCAGGCTTTAACAGAACAGCATTCTGCATGAAGGTTGCAGATAAAATTTCCAGTATGTCTAAGGGAAATATGGCCAAGATGGTTTTTGGGTATGTGCTGATCGGAATGATTCTCAGCCAGTTTGTGCAGAGCCCGGTGGCAGTATTCGGTATTGTTGCTCCCATGCTGGCTGCTTCTGCAGAAAGTATGGGGCTGAAATCCAGTAAAGTAATGTTTTCTTTGGGCGTAACTACGATTGTTACCTGCTGTACGCTTCCGGTTGGCGCAGGTGCGACGATTGCAGCAGAATTAAACGGATATCTGGAAAGCTATGGATATCTGGATTATACGGTAGGACTTCTGGATCCAATGAAAGCCCGCCTTCCCATGTTGATTATCTGTGTTCTGTACTGCGGTTTTATTGCTACCAGATTTGCTCCGGATGAGCCTGTTATAGGCGGAGATATGAAGGAAGTAAAAAAGGCAGCTGCCAAGGCTCCTTTGAACAATTTCCAGGAATATGCCGGAATTCTGATTTTCTTCGGAGATGCCATTGCTTTGATGTTTGCAAAACAGCTGGGACTGGAGAACTGGCAGGTTACAGTAATCGGCGCCCTGCTGATGGTTTGGTGCGGAGTTTTAAAGCCGAAGGAGGCTACAGCAGCCATTCCGGTAAGTATGCTGCTTTTGATTGTTGGAGCTTTGGGAATTGCAGGAGCATTGTCTTCAACAGGAGCAGGTGAGTTAATCGGAGGAATGATTGCTAACGTAGTTCAGATGGTAGGAGGAAATTCCTATATTATTGGTTTGATTTTCTTCATTGTACCGTTCATGCTGACACAGGTAATGTCAAACCGGGGATGCATGATGATTTTCCATCCGATTGCAATTGCAACCTGTGCATCTATCGGAGCAAATCCGGTAGGACTGATGATTCTGATTCAGGCAGCCTGTCTGTCTGCCTATATGACACCGATGGCAACAGCGGCTGTTCCGTATTTGATGAGCTATGGAGGATATGATCAGAAATCTATGATTAAGCAGTCTCTTCCGTTGGCAATCATCTGCTGTATCGTGTCGGTAGGCTGGATTATGACACTTTATCCATTACAGTAAAAAAACTGGTAAGAAACACGCGATTTGTGTTTCTTGCCAGTTTTTTTGTTGGCAATTCTTTTGTTTTGTTAAGAAGTTGAAAAGAATCTTTATTATAGAAGAAACAGAACTACCCAGAGCAGTCAGGAACATGCTATACTATGCAAAACAGAGTGCGCAGGAGGAAGTATATGGGAAAATATGGGTTTTCGTTGGAGAAAAAAGTAAAGCGGATCGCTGCATGTGCCGGAGCAGTGGTCTTTTTTTCTATGAGTGCGAATCTGTTGATAACCTGGTTTGGACTAGGAGGCTTTGGTGCAATTTTAGAAAGTAACGCAGAAAGTCTGGCTTTCTGGTCAGCCATAGACGCGGAAAGTCTGGCCTTTGAGCATTATGTCAGCACCTCGATGCCAGAGGATCGAAAACGCTTTTTGGAGACCAGGGAAAATACGCAGGCATGTCTGGAGGCTCTTCCATTTGATTATCAAAAGGTTGGGGAGGAGCGGTATGCCTGGATCTGGTCTATCCGAAATATGTATGATACTTATGAAAAAGAACTGGAAATTTTTGAACATACAGAAAGACAGGAGCCGGAATATGTGGAACGTCTGTATCGCATCTACCGGGTTCAGACATATATGAAAGATCGGGCTGGCCAGCTGGAGCAGATGACTGTGAAGGATGGAAATGAAGAGTACGAGAAAAATCGATTCTTATTTTCGATGCTTCCGGCGGTTGGCATTCTCTGGGGAGCAGGAGTCCTCTGGATGGTCTGGCAGTTAAGCAGAACCGTCCGCCGAAAGATTGTAGAGCCGGTGGTGATGTTGGCCGGAGAGGCAGAACGGATTGGAAAGAATGACTTTTCCGGTCCAGAACTTAAGGAAACGGGAGAGGATGAAATTGGACTGCTGATTCGCTCTTTCAATAAAATGAAGGCAGCTACGAAGGGGTATATAGAGGCACTGAAGGAAAATCATGAAAAGGAACGACAGCTGGAAGCGGTTCGACTGCAGATGCTGAAAAGTCAGATCAATCCGCATTTCCTTTTTAATACATTAAATATGATTGCGGGGACAGCTCAAATTGAAGATGCAGCTGCAACAGAGAAAATGATTCACGCATTAAGCCGGTTGTTTCGCTACAATTTGAAATCAGCAGCCTCTGTTATGCCTCTGGAACGGGAGCTGCGGGTGGTTCAGGACTATATGTATTTGCAGCAGATGCGATTTGGAAAACGAATACAGTATTTCACAGACTGTTCGCCGGAAACATTGGAAATTCTGGTGCCGTCTTTTATGCTGCAGCCATTGGTGGAAAACGCGGTGAAACATGGTCTTTCAACCAGAAGCAAAGGAGGAAAAATTCTTGTAAGAAGCTGGAAGGATAAACAAAGACTATGGATTTCTGTAGCGGATACAGGGGAGGGAATGGAATCCGAGAAGCTGGAGGCGATCAAAAGGGCATTAACAGAAGGGGATGAGCAGGGAACAGGGATTGGAGTCGGTAATATTTACCGAAGAATTCACACCATGTACCGGGATGGGGAAATGTTCCTTTACAGCAGGCGTGGGTGTGGAACTGTAGTGCAGCTAGTATTTACACCGGAACACTATAAGGAGGAAAACAGTGAATCAGGAAAATGAAAAAAAAGAGAGCTATAAGGTACTGCTGGCAGATGATGAGCAGATAGAGAGGATGGCTCTTGCCAGAAGGCTTTTGAAGCGTTTTGGAGAGAATTTAGTGATTCTGCAGGCTGTGGACGGAACGGAAGCAATTAAACTCTGTTCGCAGGAACGGTGCCAGATTGTGATTATGGATATTTCCATGCCAGAGATGAATGGTGTGGAGGCTGCAGAGCAGATCCGAAGGCTGGACGAGGGCTGCGAAATTATTTTTCTGACTGCTTATGATGAATTCTCTTATGCCAAGCGGGCCATTGCGATCCACGCATTGGATTATCTTTTGAAGCCCTGTGAGGAGGAGGAGCTGACTGCTGTTATGGAGGAGGCCATGCGGCGAATTCAGAGGAGACGGCAGTTTGAAGAACTGAACAGGAGCTGTGAATGCCTTGGGGAAGAGTCACGGAAAGAGGAGGTTTATGGAGCGGAGTTTAAGGATGAGGCAGATATGGAGGAACCGGATCGTCTGGGACAGGCGGCAGAGAAAATTCGTCGATATATTCAGAAAAACTATATGCGGGATATTTCTATGCAGGATGCGGCACGGATGATGAATTACTCCGATGCCTATTTCTGTAAGCTGTTTAAGCAGTGCTTTGATCAGAATTTTACAGCCTATTTGACTGCCTTTCGAATTCATGAGGCAAGGAGACTTCTTCGGGAGAAAAATGTCAGTGTCCGTGAGGTCAGTATGCTGGTTGGATATTATGATGCAAATTATTTTGCCAAGGTATTTAAGCGGATTACGGGAATGAATCCTTCCGAGTACAGAGACAGCGTGTGAAGGCAGCTTTGAAATTCAGTCCTGGTGTATGCAGGACGCCCTGATTTCCTGCTCTGGCAGACGCAGACAGTATGACAAAATTTTCTTCCTGCATGTCAAATATTTACGGTATCAATCCGGCGGTCCTTTCTTTATACTGAGTTTATCAATAACTTATGGGAAGATAGAAAGGAAGTAGTGACGTGAGGAAGATAATGAAAAAGCTGACACTTCTTGCTCTTAGTGCAGCAGCAGTGGGATTGACTGGCTGTGCTTCTCTGACCGGAGGCAAGCGGATTGTCCGTATTTCTCATGCTCAGGCAGAAACCCACCCGGAACATCTGGGACTTCTGGCTTTTAAAGAGTATGTAGAAGAAAATCTAGGGGATAAATATGAAATTCAGATTTTTCCCAATGAGCTGTTAGGTTCTGCACAGAAAGCCATTGAGCTGACACAGACAGGAGCCATTGATTTTGTAGTGGCAGGCACGGCCAATTTGGAAACCTTTGCGGATGTTTATGAGATTTTCAGTATGCCGTATTTGTTTGATTCCGAAGAGGTGTACAAGGCGGTTATGCAGGATACAGACTACATGGAAAGAATTTATGAATCTACAGATGAGGCTGGTTTCCGTGTGGTAACCTGGTACAATGCAGGGACCAGAAATTTTTACGGTAAGAGTCCGATTAAAACACCAGAGGATCTGAAAGGCAAAAAAATCCGTGTGCAGCAGAGTCCGGCCAGTGTTGCAATGGTGAAGGCATTTGATGCGGCTGCTGCACCAATGGGATTTGGAGAAGTATACACAGCGATTCAGCAGGGAGTCATTGACGGAGCTGAGAATAATGAACTGGCTTTGACCAATAACAAGCATGGAGAGGTAGCGAAATATTATTCCTACAACAAACATCAGATGGTTCCGGATATGCTGGTAGCAAATCTGAAATTCTTAAACAGTCTGAGTGATGAGGATTATCAGATTTTTAAAGAGGCCGCTGCTCTTTCAACAGAGGTAGAACTGGAGGAGTGGGAAAAAAGTGCAGAAGAGGCAAAACGGATTGCGGCAGAAGATATGGGTGTGGAGTTTATCGATGTAGATGTAGATGCATTTAAACAGAAGGTTCTCCCGCTTCATGATACGATGCTTCAGGAAAATGAGAAAATTCGTGATTTTTATGATCATATTCAGGAAGTGAATCAAAAAGTAAAGGGGGGAGAATAAAATGGAAGCAATGCATAAGGCAAAAGCGGGAATTATGAAGGGTCTGGGAATTGTGATTATTGCACTGTTTGTTTTTATGACACTGATTGGAAGTTACCAGATTGTAACCCGCTATTTCTTCAATAAACCGAGTACGGTATCGGAGGAGCTTCTGACCTATTCCTTTACTTGGATGGCGTTGCTGGCATCAGCTTATGTATTTGGAAGGCGGGATCATATGCGAATGGGATTTCTGGCAGATCAGCTGACGGGAGCGCCAAGAAAATATCTGGAAATTGGAATTGACCTTCTTTCTTTCCTTTTGGCAGCAGTTGTCATGGTATACGGCGGTATCGCTATTACCAAATTGACTATGATTCAGAAAACGGCCTCCTTACAGGTACCGATGGCATATATTTATGTGATTGTACCGGTGACAGGAGCTCTGATTATGATTTTTAGCCTCATGAATGCCATAGATGTGGCTCACATGGAATTTAAGGAGAAGGGGGAAGTGAGATTATGACAATCGCAGTTGCCTGCGGGCTGATTATTTTAGTGCTTTTGGTAATAATGCTTCTGGCTGGTGTGCCGATTGCAGTTGCTCTGGCTGTGTCCTCGATTGGAGCAATTCTTCCAGTTCTTGATATGGGAGCATCCGTTCTTACGGGCGCTCAGAGAATTTTTTCTGGTATTTCGGTTTTCAGTCTTCTGGCGATTCCGTTTTTTATTCTGGCTGGAAATCTGATGAACAAGGGCGGAATTGCCATTCGTCTGATTAATTTTGCTAAAATTTTTACAGGAAGTATTCCCGGTGCACTGGCTCATACCAATGCAGTTGCCAATATGCTTTTTGGTGCGATTTCCGGTTCCGGTACAGCGGCAGCTTCTGCTATGGGATCCATTATTGGACCGATTGAGGAAGAAGAAGGGTATGACAGAGCTTTCTCCGCGGCAGCCAATATTGCAACAGCGCCTACGGGACTTTTGATTCCTCCCAGCAATGTAATGATTACGTATTCTCTTGTCAGCGGTGGAACTTCGGTTGCAGCTCTCTTTATGGCAGGATATATTCCCGGTATTCTCTGGGGACTGGCATGTATGATTGTAATCTATGTTTTTGCAAAAAAGAAGGGTTATCGCAGTACGAAAAAGTTTACCTTAAGTGAAAAAATGAAGGTATTTTTGCAAGCAATTCCCTGTCTGTTTATGATTGTTGTGGTTATTGGTGGTATTATTTCCGGTATTTTTACAGCAACAGAGGGAAGTGTTGTAGCAGTTGTGTACAGTATGGTATTGTCTGTTTTCTTTTATAAATCGATTAAGCCGTCTGAGCTTCCGAAAATCTTTTTGGACAGTGCGGAAATGACTGGAATTATTATTTTCCTGATAGGCGTTTCCAGTATTATGAGCTGGGTAATGGCATTTACAGGCATTCCGACTGCGGTGTCTGAGGCTATGCTTGGAATCAGTGACAACAGATATGTCATTTTGTTTATTATTAATATTCTGCTGCTGATTGTGGGAACCTTTATGGATATGACGCCGGCTTGCCTGATTTTTACACCGATTTTCCTTCCAATTTGTCAGACACTGGGCATGAATACCATTCATTTCGGTATTATGATTATCTTTAACCTGTGTATCGGAACCATTACGCCTCCGGTAGGAACGACTCTGTTTGTCGGTGTAAAGGTAGGAAAAACGAAGATTGAAGAAGTGATTCGACCATTACTGGCATATTTTGCAGCAATTTTCATTGTTCTTTTGATGGTATCCTACATTCCGGCATTGTCCATGTGGCTGCCTGGCCTGCTGGGATATGTATAAATGTTAGAAAATCAGATAAGGATAAAGGAAAGAAGGACATCAGACAGTATCATCTGATGTCCTTTTTACAGTTACCAGGTTGCAACTACGGTTTCACCGGCAGAAGCGGTCATACCGGTCTTAAAGTCCAGAGCCGGGAGAGCCGGATTATCCAGTGCGATCAGGATTACATCGGAGCACAGACCTTTGGATTCAACCAGAGCCTTGTCGAAAGTGATCAGTTTATCGCCGGCTTTTACCTTCTGTCCCATGGAAATATGGGAGGTAAAGCCCTCACCGTTTAAGGATACGGTATCAAGACCGATGTGAATCAGCAGATCAAAGCCTTCGGCAATACGGATACCCACAGCATGATTGGTTCCCTCCATGGTAACGGAAATTTCTCCGTCAACGGGGGCGACTACAACACCGTCCGTGGGATGGATGGCAATGCCTTTGCCTAACATACAGGAGGAGAAAACATCATCCTTTACTTCAGTAACAGAAATTACTTCGCCATTGACCATGGCTTTTAATTCTTTGGGTTCACTTTTCTTTTTAAAAAATCCAAACATGGCACTTCTCCTTGTATTTATTTTCAAAAATTACTACAATTATTTTACCACATCAGAATGGGAGTTACAAGGCACATTCCCTTTACTTTTTGCTTTTCCTGCCCTATAATACAATAGACTACATGCAGGGAGAAAAGGTATGATAGAGAAATTATGGAGAAAGCTTGTAAACAGAGAAACAGTTTCCTATCTGTTTTTTGGGGTTCTGACCACGCTTGTAGACTGGCTTAGCTACTGGTATATGCGCCAGGGCGGTATGGATTACCGGCTTGCAACAGCACTGTCCTGGGCGGCGGCGGTTTTGTTTGCTTTTATAACAAATAAGCTGTTTGTCTTTGCCAGCCTGGATCTTCATCCGAAGAAGATATGGAGCGAGTTTGTTCCTTTTGTAATCTGCCGGGCGGCAACTGGAGTCTTTACCATGATAGCGATGATTGTTTTGGTGGATGGTTTGGAAATTCATCAGGATTTTATCTGCAAGATTGTGGTTTCAGCCATTTCACTGGTGCTTAACTATCTGTTCAGTAAGCTGTTCATTTTTAAATCAGAGAAGAATCGGGAAAAGCATAAATAAGGAGAAACCGGTTATGAGGGACAGGAAAATCACCCGAACGACGAAAGAATTGGAAGATTTACTTATGGTAAATGAAAAAAAGCAGAGAAGCTCTATGGAGGAGCTGTTGGCTGAGATGGAGTCGGCAGTAGCAAGGGTGGAGAAGCGGGAAAAGGGAGCCGGAAGGGAAAATGAGGCCGACAAAGTCTGGAAATCAGAGGGAGAACGCCATGTTGCCTGGAAGACAAAAACTGCTGGAGATTCGTATTTAGATGAAGATATACCGGAAGGATATTTTGATGAGGATCTGGAACGGGCGTTATCGGAAGGTTATTCTGATGAGGCAGATGAGATCCTTTTGGAGGGATTTCCGGAAGAAAATGGAAGTGATTTTCTGGACGAATTTGAGGAAGAGGAAAGAAACAGAGCAGGAAGCCTGATAGAAAGGGCGCAGGAAGAGTGTGATTCGGAGCAGAAGAGAGCAGAATTTTTGTCGGAAGAATATGATGGAGACAGCTTAACACAACAGGAGCATGACAGCTGCAGCAAAAAGGACGAGTCTCTGGAGTGGACGATACAGACAGAGGCGCCGGGAGGCAGTTTCTATCAAAACATTCCTCATGAAAAGAATCAGGAGAAGGGACCGGAACTGATTTCTCCAAAGCCGGTGAAAAAAAATGCGCCTGTCCGAAAAGCAGCAGGAGGCCGGACGGCCAGACAGGGGATGATACGTCCGGGAGACGGGCTTTTGGCAGCGTTTTTTGTGCCGGTTATGGTTCTTCTGATTATTTTTATTCAGAGAGGGATTTTTCCCTTTGGAGAAGAGTCTTTTTTGCGGACAGATATGTATCACCAGTATGCCCCGTTTTTCTCTGAGTTTCAGTATAAGCTGACGCATGGAGGAAGCCTGCTTTACAGCTGGGATGTGGGGATGGGAGTGAATTTTTCAGCGCTGTACGCTTATTATCTGGCAAGCCCTTTAAACTGGCTGCTGATTTTATGCCCGAAGAGTCTTGTAATCGAATTTATGACATATTCTATTGTCATAAAGACAGGACTTTCTGGTCTGGCTATGGCCTGGTATTTAAGAAAGCATTGCCATACCCGTGATTTTGGGATTGCCTTTTTCGGAATTTTTTATGCTCTGTCCGGGTATATGGCAGCCTACAGCTGGAATATTATGTGGCTGGACTGCATTATTTTATTCCCTCTGATTGTTTTTGGCCTGGAACGGCTGGTTCGAGAGGGAAAGGGCCTTATGTATTGTATAGCTCTGGGCCTTTCGATTCTGTCCAACTACTATATTTCGATTATGACCTGCATTTTCATGGTTCTGTATTTTGGAGCACTTCTGGTTTTGGACGAGGATATGAACTGGGAGAAGTTCATAGGAAGAACCTTCCGGTTTACGGTGTATTCTCTTTTGGCCGGGGGGCTGGCAGCGGCAGTGCTTCTGCCGGAAATCTATGTGCTGCAGACAACAGCATCTGGAGATGTGAATTTTCCGAAAACCTTCAGTGAGTATTTTCCTATTTTTGATATGCTTGCCCGTCATATTGGAAATGTGGAAACGGAGATTGGACTGGATCATTGGCCGAATCTCTACTGCGGCGTTGCAGTCCTGATGTTTTTTGCATTATATCTGGCCTGCAGGCAGATTCGGGCAAAGGAAAAGGTTGTGACCTGTACGCTACTGCTGTTTTTCCTGGCCAGTTTCTCTATCAATGTTCTGAATTTTATCTGGCATGGCTTTCATTATCCCAACAGTCTGCCCTGCCGCCAGTCTTATATTTATATTTTCCTGGTGCTGTCGGCCTGTTATCGGGCGTATACGCATCTGGAGCAGATTCCCTGGAAACAGATTACCGGGGCGTTTGCAGGAGCTGTAGTTTTTGTACTTCTGGCACAGAAGCTGACAACAGAATCGCATTTTCATTTTATTGTGTTCTATGTGGCGATTCTATTCCTGGCTCTTTATCTGGGAGTGATTTATTTATATAAGAAGGGAATCAAGTATCAGAACCTGGCAGCTCTTCTGGCGCTGACGGTGGTTTCGATTGAGGCAGCAGTCAATATGACTGTGACCAGTGTGACAACTACCAGCAGAACTGCCTATAAAGCAGATAATCATGCCGTAGAACGACTGGTGGATTCTGTGCAGCCTAACAAAACCTTTTTCCGTATGGAGAAGGTAACGAGAAAAACGAAAAATGACGGAGCCTGGATGCATTTTCCTTCAGTCTCTCTGTTTTCTTCAACAGCAAATGCAGACTTGTCGAAGCTGTTTAAGAAGTTGGGATGTGAAAGCTCTACTAATGCTTACAGCATTACCGGAGGAACCCCTCTGGTGGATTCGCTGTTTTCTGTGAAATACGGGCTGTATTCGGAGCAGCCGGATCCATCGGAACTGAGAACTGTGGAAGCAGAGGATGAGGGGGTATGGCTTTGTGAAAACAGCTATACGCTTCCTCTGGGCTTTTGGGTAGGGGCTGATTTTGAAGAGCAGTGGGATGTGGATACAGGAAAACCTGCAGATGTCCAGAATAATCTGACTTCAGCTCTGAATACGGAGCCGGTGCTTGTTACTGTGCTGGATACAGTTTCAGATGGGAAAAAAGTGACTTTTACTCCGGAAATCGGGGGAGAGTATTACGCCTACACTGGAGGAAAGTCGGTAAAAAAGGTGAAGGCCACTACCTGGAAGGGAAGCAAAACCTTTGATAATACGGACAGAGGGTATCTGGTGGAGCTGGGATACTGCGAGGCTGGTGAAGAAGTGGTTCTGGAGGCAGAAGAGGGCAGCGATTTCTGGGCGGATGTATACCGGTTTTCAGAAAGCGGCCTGAAGGCTGTGTATGAGAAGCTGTCTGCTAAGCCATGGGTTCTGAGCAGCTGGACGGATACCTCTTTGGAGGGAACCATTTCCTGCGAGGAAAGCGGTTTGATGATGACAACGATTCCTTATGATGAGGGATGGAGAGTAAAGGTGGACGGTGTGGAGCAGCCGCCGGAAAAGATGCTGGATGCATTTATCGGTGTGAGGCTGACGCCGGGAAGCCATACGATTTCCATGAAATACAATCCCAAAGGACTGACGTCTGGATGGATGATTTCTCTTGGAAGTGTGGCTGTGCTTTTCCTGATTGCAGCAGGAGGAAGATACTGGAGGCGGTATCAGGAAGAGTTTGAATACGAAGAGCGGGCGGAAAAGAAACGGCCGACAAGATAAAAACGGAAAATAAAGGAGACTAGATTATGAAGCTGTGGGGAGGACGTTTTACAAAGGAAGAGAATCAGCTGGTACACAATTTTAATGAATCCCTGTCCTTTGATCAGAAGTTTTACCATCAGGATATTCAGGGAAGCATTGCTCATGTGACCATGCTGGCGAAGCAGGGAATTGTATCAGAAGAGGATCGGGAGGCCATTATTGGAGGTCTGAAGGGAATTCTGGCAGATATTGAGTCCGGAAAGCTGGAATTTACAAAAGAGCATGAGGATATTCATTCTTTTGTAGAGGCCAATTTGATTGAGCGTATTGGAGATGCAGGAAAACGGCTGCACACGGGCCGGAGCCGCAATGACCAGGTAGCTCTTGATATGAAGCTTTACTGCCGTGATGAAATTGATGAACTGGACGGACTGGTTCGGAAGCTTTTAGAGGAGCTTCTGGCAATTATGGAGGCTAATACAGATACCTTTATGCCTGGTTTTACCCATCTGCAGAAGGCACAGCCGGTAACGCTGGCCCATCATGTAGGCGCGTATTTTGAAATGTTTTCCAGGGATCGGGGACGCCTTCATGATATCCGGGAGCGGATGAATTACTGCCCGCTGGGCTCCGGCGCCCTGGCAGGAACCACCTATCCTCTGGATCGGGAATATACGGCAGAGCTTCTTGGATTTTATGGTCCTACTTTAAACAGTATGGATTCTGTTTCCGATCGCGATTATGTGATTGAGCTTTTATCTGCTCTGTCTATGATTGCCATGCATTTAAGCCGTTTCAGCGAGGAAATTATTATCTGGAACAGCAATGAATATCGTTTTGTGGAGCTGGATGATGCCTATAGCACAGGCAGCAGTATTATGCCCCAGAAAAAGAATCCGGATATTGCAGAGCTGGTTCGAGGAAAGGCAGGACGGGTGTATGGAGCTTTGATGTCCATGCTTACTGTAATGAAGGGTATTCCGCTGGCTTATGATAAGGATATGCAGGAGGATAAGGAGCTGACCTTTGATGCCATTGATACGGTGAAGGGGAGTCTGGCTTTGTTTACGGGCATGATCTCCACAATGACCTTTAATAAAGAATTCATGGAAAACAGCGCGAAAAACGGCTTTACCAACGCGACAGATGCTGCCGATTATCTGGTGAATCATGGAGTTCCCTTCCGGGATGCTCATGGAATTGTAGGCCAGCTGGTGCTGTTCTGTATTGAACGGGGAATTGCTCTGGATGATATGACTCTGGAGGAGTTTCAGGCTATCAGTCCTGTGTTTGAGGCGGATATCTACGATGCTATCAGCATGAAGACCTGTGTAGAAAAGCGTGTAACCATCGGCGCTCCCGGGCAGGAAGCTATGAAGAAGGTAATTGAGATTTACAGAAAACGGCTGGAGGAAGAGGCGTAAAACAAAAACAGACATAGAACGGGAAGCGGAGGTTTTATGGAAGTTTAATGGAAGATTAGAGGAAACTCTATGAAAGCTTAGTGGAAGTTCAGTGGAGGTTTAGCGGAAGCTCAGTGGGGGGAGCGGAAGCACCGTGAAAGTTTAGTGGAATCTTCGAGGAAGTTTACTGGATGCAGAATACCGGAGAGAGAATACGTACTCTGTTGAGAAAAGCTTAAAAATAAGAAAAGATAAGAAACAAAAGTCAGATTGCAGGTTCTTTCATGGACCTGGTCTGGCTTTTTTTGTATCATAAGAATGTTCATCCTGTGGTACAAAAATGCTTTGCGGGGATGTGCCAAGGTATATTCTTTTTCTCCATTCGTGAAAGCTTTCAGGCGGAATTTTGTGGATTGAAAGACTGCAGGGTTTATGTTTGCATGAAATCAGAAGGAATATGTGGATTCTGAATCTGTATAGTTATATTAGTTCTGAAATGTGAAGATTCAGACAGAAAAAGGTGTTGAAGGATTGTGCATTTTCAAAGGAAAAAGCCGGATTCTGCACAAACAGGGGAGAAGATTGTGCATTTTCAGAGGAAAAAGCCGAATCCTGCACAAACCGAAGTCAAGATTTTGCATTATGAAGAAGAAAAGTCAGGTTTTGCACAATTCCAGAGAAAGAAATTTTAGACTAAACTCAAAAAGGGGAACAGGCTTCTGAATTTTTATATCTGTCATGGGAGGGAGCAGACCTGTACCAGGGAAAAAAGCAAGAGATCGATGATATGAAAGCATTCCAGATACTACAAACAAAACAGTACCGCTGAGAAGCCTGTATGAAACAGACTATCAGCGGTACTTTCTCTTCTATTTGTTATTGATTTTCAGACTACTGTACCAGGAATACCTCCTGCATAAAGGAGCCGTGCTGGCGGGTCTGGGCATGGGTGTCATAAAAAATGTCAATGTGATTTCCTTTGACACCGCCTCCCCGGTCTTCAGCTGTATAAATCACACCGCCAATCATAACCTTAGAGCCCATAGGAATTACTCGAGGATCTACAGCAATGGTATGACGGGCGTGAGCGGTGGCACCGCTGGAGGTGTGGCGTCCCCAGCCCTCAGAGCATTTGTAGCAGGGACAGTAGGCTGTGGTTCGAAACAGACCCAGAGAACGCATTCCAGAATTCTGCTGAGGCTCTTCTGCTGCCGGGGCAGCTTCCTCCGCCGGAGCAGTCTCACCTTTTACATAGGTTTTTGTATTTTCAAATTCCTGGCCTTCAATCCAGCCCTGAATTACATAGGAGCCGTCGGGAAGACTGTCCCAATCCATGGAAATGCGGAAGCCGTGGTTTCCGTTGCCAATTCCATTTTCCTTTAAGTCCTGACGGAAGGTACCGGCTGTAGGTTTGAAATCACCGACTACTTCTCCGGAGTCTTTATTTGTTACAGTCACATGTACCGGAACTGCAGTATTGGGAGTGGAAGAATCCCAGCCCCAGCCTACAATGGTATTTCCTTCAAAGGCATCGAAAAAGCCGTTGGCCGGCTGGCTGCCATAAGCAGTAAAAGCACCTCCGAAGAGAAGACAGAAGGCAAGTCCAATAGTTGCAAAGATCGTGTTGGTTTTCAACATAATATTCAATCCTTTCCTGCTCAAATTGCAACAGCTCAAAGGGGTATCTTGCCTGTTTACAGCAGACAAGAAGCGCTGAACGGTTGCCTCAAATTGTTACAGTATTCTGCAGCTGGAAGCCGCAAAACAAAAAATCAACAAAAGTTTCATACAATCTAAATATATGTAACAAATTTGTAATATATGAGCGACAAGTCCATATTTTACATATTTTTTTTCATTTGTCAACAAAATGCGTAAAAAAGGAGCGGAAAACCTATATATGGTATCCGCTCATACTATATCTTGTGTATTTTTGGAAAGAGATGGGAATTGTTTCATCAGAAAGCAAGTGCAAAAACCTCCTGAAGCTGCATGCCATGGGCCTCGGCATCCTGGTGGCAGTCATAAAAAATATCGATTTTATTGCCATTTACAGAGGAACCCATATCTTCAACTGTGTAGATAATGCCATCTACCATAAGCTGTGTACCAATAGGAAAGAGATTCAGATCAGCAGAAAGCGTGTGCTCTGCCTGGGGCACTGTGCCGGCATAGGTGAGGCTGTGACCGCCAGAGCATTGTTCACAATTGCAGTAACCAGTTGTGGTAAACATGCCAAGAGACACAAATTCATCGGCTGTGTCCTGAATATCTTCTGGAGTTTCGTTTAAAATAATTTCATCTTCCTCTTTAGAAGTTTCTGAACCGCATATAACAATAGAAGAAGTTTCGGTGGAAGCCCAAGCGGAAACGCTCAGGGACAGGGTGCATACGACAATGGCGGAAAGCCGGAACAGATTCTGAAATGTATTTTTTTTCATTGCTCACTTACCTCTTAAACATATAAAAATGTGATTGTCAATGAGTTGCTGCACAGGCTTCATTATATATTACAAAAATATTAAATGTCAACAATTTATTACAAAAATATGACACATTTTGTAACAGCTCAGTCATGGGAAAATTCAGACAGAAAAAAGCGTTTTCCAAAGTTTTTTTTGAAAAACCCTTGACAAATGTGCTGGGTTAAAGTATATTAAACACAGATGTTAGCACTCCTCATCTATGAGTGCTAATAACCTAAAAGAGAGGAGGCCGCCAGAATGGAGCTGGATGAGAGAAAGATTACTATATTAAAAGCAATCATCAAAACCTATCTGGAGACGGGAGAGCCAGTCGGCTCTAGAACCATTTCCAAGTATACGGATTTGAAGCTGAGTTCTGCGACCATCCGCAATGAGATGTCTGATTTGGAGGAGATGGGATATATCCTGCAGCCTCATACATCAGCAGGGCGTATTCCTTCAGATAAAGGATATCGCTTCTATGTAGATCAGATCATGCAGGAAAAAGAACAGGAAGTGACAGAGATCAAGGAGCTGATGATTCAGCGGGTTGACCGGGTGGAACTGGTATTGAAGAAGCTGGCCCAGCTTTTGGCGACCAACACCAATTATGCGGCCTTGATCAGTGGTCCCCAGTACCACAGGAACAAATTGAAGTTTATCCAGCTTTCCATGATGGATGACAGGAAGCTTCTGATTGTTACGGTAGTGGAGGGAAATCTGATTAAGAATACCATGGTAGATGTTCCAAGGAACATCAGCCGGGAAGAACTGCTGAATTTGAATATTCTGCTGAACAGCGCCTTAAATGGACTGACGATTGAGGAAATCAACCTGGATGTAATCAGCAGACTGAAGGAGCAGGCAGGGGTTCACAGCAGTCTGGTGGATACGGTGCTGACAGAGGTTGCACGTGCCATTCGGGCTGATGAAGAGGATTTGCAGATTTATACCAGCGGAGCTACCAATATTTTCAAGTACCCGGAGTTAAGCGATGGAGATCGGGCAAGCGAGCTTTTAAAGGCTTTTGAGCAGAAGGATGTGCTTCAGGAGCTGATTACAGATGTGAATGAGGCCTCCGATGAGACAGGAATTCAGGTTTATATCGGAAATGAAACTCCGGTTCAGACTATGAAGGACTGCAGCGTAGTTACAGCAAATTATGATTTGGGCGAGGGAATCCGGGGAACCATTGGTATCATCGGTCCTAAGCGGATGGACTACGAGAAGGTGCTCGGCACTCTGAAGAATTTGATGAAGCAGCTGGATGCCACGTTTAAAAATGAGGAAAGGTGATAGACCATGAATCAGGATAATATGAATGAAGAAAAGAAATCCTGTCAGCAGGAGCCGGAAACAGCAGAGGATGCGGTAAAGGCGCCGGAGACAGAAGAACATATGGAAAATCAGGAAGCGCAGGACGCCGCAGAGGAGAAGGCAGATGGTTATGCATCCCAGTCCGACAGCAAAAAGGATCCCAAGGATGTACAGATAGAGGAACTGCAGGATCGCCTGAAACGGCAGATGGCCGAGTTTGATAACTTCCGTAAGAGGACAGAAAAAGAAAAGTCCTCTATGTATGAGATTGGAGCCAGAGACATTATCGAAAAGATTTTGCCGGTGCTTGACAATTTCGAGCGGGGACTGGCAGCCGTGCCGGAGGATGTGAAGGGTTCTTCCTTTGCCGAAGGCGTGGAAATGATTTATAAGCAGTTTGTGAAAACTCTGGAGGATGCCGGAGTAGAAGCAATCGAGGCAGTGGGACAGCAGTTTGACCCGAATATTCACAATGCAGTGATGCATGTGGATGATGAGAATTTCGGGGAGAATGAGATTTCACAGGAACTGTTAAAGGGCTACAAGTACCGTGGCACCGTGGTGCGCCACAGTATGGTACAGGTAGCAAACTGATTTGGAGCATTTATTTCATTTAGCATAGCAGGAGGAAAAAACTATGAGCAAAATTATTGGTATTGACCTTGGTACAACAAACAGCTGTGTAGCTGTTATGGAAGGCGGCAAGCCGGTTGTAATCCCGAACCAGGAAGGTTCCCGTACAACCCCGTCTGTAGTAGCATTTACAAAGACAGGAGAGAGACTGGTAGGTGAGCCGGCAAAACGTCAGGCTGTTACCAATGCTGATCGGACTATCTCTTCCATTAAACGTCATATGGGTACCGATTACAAAGTAAACATCGACGGCAAGAATTACACTCCGCAGGAGATTTCCGCTATGATTCTGCAGAAGCTGAAAGCAGACGCAGAGGCATATCTGGGTGAGAAGGTAAGCGAGGCTGTTATTACTGTTCCCGCATATTTCAACGATGCACAGCGTCAGGCAACCAAGGATGCAGGTAAGATTGCAGGCCTTGAGGTAAAGCGTATTATCAACGAGCCGACTGCCGCAGCTCTGGCTTACGGTCTGGACAATGAGAAAGAGCAGAAGATCATGGTATACGACCTGGGCGGCGGTACCTTCGATGTATCTCTGATTGAGATTGGCGACGGTGTTATTGAGGTTCTTTCTACCAACGGTGATACCCACCTGGGCGGCGATGATTTTGATAACCGTATTACCCAGTGGCTGGTAGATGAGTTCAAGAAGGCTGAGGGTGTTGACCTGTCTGGCGATAAGATGGCAATGCAGAGACTGAAAGAGGCTGCAGAGAAGGCAAAGAAGGAGCTGTCCACTGCAACCACAACCAACATTAACCTGCCGTTCATTACTGCAACTCAGGACGGACCGAAGCATCTGGATATGAACCTGACCAGAGCAAAATTTGATGAGCTGACCCATGACCTGATTGAGAGAACTGCAGTTCCGGTACAGAACGCTCTGAGAGACGGCGGCGTTACCACCAGCGAACTGGGCAAGGTGCTGTTAGTCGGCGGTTCTACCCGTATGCTGGCAGCTCAGGAAAAAGTAAAACAGATGACCGGCAAGGAGCCGAACAAGTCTCTGAACCCGGATGAGTGCGTTGCAATCGGTGCAGCAATCCAGGGTGGTAAGCTGGCAGGCGATGCAGGCGCAGGCGATATCCTGCTTCTGGATGTAACTCCTCTGTCTCTGTCTATCGAGACCATGGGTGGTGTTGCAACCAGACTGATTGAGAGAAATACCACTATCCCCACCAAGAAGAGCCAGATCTTCTCTACTGCAGCAGATAATCAGACAGCAGTTGATATCCATGTAGTACAGGGTGAGCGTGAGTTTGCACGGGATAATAAGAGCCTTGGCCAGTTCCGTCTGGATGGTATTCCGCCCGCAAGAAGAGGCGTTCCGCAGATTGAGGTTACCTTTGATATTGATGCCAACGGTATTGTAAATGTATCTGCAAAGGATCTGGGAACAGGAAAAGAGCAGCACATTACCATTACCTCCGGCTCCAATATGTCTGAAGCAGATATCGACAAGGCAGTGAGAGAGGCTGCTGAGTTTGAGGCACAGGATAAGAAGAAGAAAGAGGGCATTGACGCAAGAAACGAAGCAGATTCCATGGTATTCCAGACAGAAAAAGCTCTGGAAGAGGTTGGCGATAAGATCAGCGCCGACGACAAATCTGCAGTAGAGGCAGATCTGAATGCTCTGAAAGAAGCAATTAACCGTGCTCCTATCGACCAGATGACCGATGCTCAGGTAGAGGACATTAAGGCTGGTAAGGAGAAGCTGATGGCCAGCGCACAGGCTCTGTTTGCCAAGGTTTATGAGGCAGCTCAGCAGGCTGGAGCAGGCGCTCAGGGCGCAGGTCCTGACATGGGCGGTGCAGGAAATGCTTCTGCCGGACAGGATGACGATGTAATCGATGGTGATTTTAAAGAAGTATAATCAGGCATGACGAGAACCTGCCCGGAGGGAACCGGGCGGGGGATTTCTGCCGGGAAAGGCTGGCGCTTTTCCGGGGCCGCTCCTGGCAGCCCGGGAAAGGCGACAGCCGTTTCGGCGTATAAAGGAAAAGGCCGCCAGAGCGGCAGCCCTATGATGCGGGAAGGCAATTTGACAGAAAAAGAGGAAGGAAACCATCATGGCAGAGAGTAAGAGAGATTATTATGAGGTGCTGGGAGTTCCGAAGAATGCGGACGAAGCCGCTTTGAAAAAAGCATACCGTACCCTTGCCAAGAAATATCATCCCGACAGTAATCCGGGAGATGCAGAGGCAGAAAAAAAGTTTAAAGAGGCATCTGAGGCCTACAGTGTATTAAGTGATCCGGAAAAGAGAAGACAGTATGATCAGTTCGGCCATGCAGCCTTTGAAGGCGGCGCAGGCGGAGGAGCAGGCTTCGGAGGCTTTGATTTCAGCGGCGCAGATATGGGCGATATTTTCGGTGATATTTTCGGCGATATTTTCGGTGGAGGAAGAAGCCGCAGCAGTCAGTACAACGGCCCTATGCGGGGCGCCAATGTAAGAGCTGCCATCCGTCTTACTTTTGAGGAGGCCGTATTTGGCTGTGAAAAAGAAATTGAGATCAATTTTAAAGAAGAGTGCAGCAAGTGTCATGGAACTGGAGCGAAACCGGGAACCTCTCCGGAAACCTGTCCCAAGTGTAACGGAAAAGGTAAAATCATGTATACCCAGCAGTCCTTCTTTGGACAGGTACAGAATGTGCAGACCTGTCCGGAGTGCGGCGGTAAGGGAAAAGTTATCAAGGAGAAATGTCCGGACTGTTATGGAAGCGGATATGTTACCAAGAAGAAGAAAATCAAGGTTACCATTCCTGCCGGTATTGATAATGGACAGAGTGTTCGCTGTGCAGGCGGCGGAGAGCCTGGTGTCAATGGCGGAGAGCGGGGCGATCTGCTGGTAGAGGCAGTAGTATCCCAGCATCCGGTATTTAAGCGCCAGGATACCAGTATTTTCTCCACAGTTCCGATTTCCTTTGCTACAGCGGCACTGGGCGGTCCTATTCGCATCCGCACTGTAGACGGAGAAGTAGAATACGAGGTGAAAGCAGGAACCCAGACAGATACCCGTGTCCGCCTGAGAGGAAAAGGCGTTCCATCTCTGAGAAACCGCAATGTTCGCGGCGATCACTATGTAACTCTGGTCGTTCAGGTGCCGGAGCGGCTGAACGAAGAGCAGAAGGAAGCCCTGCGCCGGTTTGATGCGGCTATGAAGGGAGAGCATCTGGAGCCGGAAGAAAAAAAGCGGAAAGGAAAATTCTTTAAATAAATAAAATGGAAAAGAGGAGAGACTTATTCGCATCCCGGTGGGGATTTATCCTGGCCTGCATTGGCTCTGCTGTTGGAATGGGAAATATCTGGATGTTTCCTACCCGGGTATCCAAATACGGAGGCGGTTCCTTTCTGATTTGGTATTTTGCTTTTGTGGCTCTGATTGGATCTACAGGTGTGATTGGAGAAATGAGCTTCGGCCGCGCTACCCGATCTGGTCCAGTAGATGCTTTCGGAGCAGCCTGTGAGAAAAAGGGACTGAGAAAAGCCGGAGAGGCGATTGGTCTGATTCCGGTTCTCGGTTCTATGGCTCTTGCCATTGGATATACAGTTGTTATGGGCTGGATTTTTAAATATACCGCAGGAGTATTTACAGGCTCTGCCCTGGAACCGGCGGATATTGACGGCTTCAGCTCTGCCTTTGGCGGTATGGCCAGTTCTTTTGGAAACAATGGCTGGCAGATGGCGGCTCTGGCAGCGGCTATTGCTATTTTGATGTTTGGCATTGGCGGCGGCATTGAAAAGGTGAATAAGATTCTGATGCCCCTGTTTTTCTTTTTGTTTTTGGGGCTGGGGATATACATTGCATTTCAGCCGGGGGCAATATCGGGATATCGCTATATTTTCCGCATTGATCCGGCGGCCTTTTTCAACCCTCAGGTAATTATTTATGCTATGGGACAGGCCTTTTTCTCCCTGTCTGTAGCTGGAAATGGAACCTTGATTTACGGCTCTTATCTGGATGATCAGGAAGATATTCCTGCATCAGCCAGAAATGTGGCATTTTTTGACACTCTGGCAGCTATACTGGCGGCGCTGGTGCTGATTCCTGCCATGGCTACGGTGGGGGCCCAGCTGGATCAGGGCGGCCCGGGGCTGATGTTTATTTTCCTGCCAAATCTGTTTAAGGGGATGGCAGGAGGACGTATCATCGCCATGATCTTTTTTGTGGCTGTGACCTTTGCGGGAATCACATCTCTGATCAACCTGTATGAGGCTCCGATTGCCACAGTTCAGGAAAAGTTTCATATAGGCAGAAAATCCGCCTGCGCAGCAGTTGGACTGACTGGAGCAGCAGTTTCTCTCTGCATTCAGGGTATCGTATCAGACTGGATGGATGTAGTATCCATCTATATCTGTCCTTTGGGGGCGGGAATTGC
Organism: Lachnoclostridium sp. Marseille-P6806; assembly: GCF_964238185.1. Lineage (NCBI taxonomy): Bacteria > Bacillati > Bacillota > Clostridia > Lachnospirales > Lachnospiraceae > Lachnoclostridium > Lachnoclostridium sp. Marseille-P6806. Next base: position 116,041 of record NZ_CAXSLG010000001.1, on the reverse strand, counting down.
TGGAATCATGTTTTTCTGGGTTCTGGGAAAAGTCTTTGTAGAGAAAGAAGTAAACAAAGGACGAAAAGAGCCCCTGGGCGGATGGTTTTATCCCCTTGGAAAATACGGATTTTGCGGAATCTGTATTCTGGTACTGTTAGTCGGTGCGGCAGTAGGCGGAATCGGCTGATAAAGAAGCAAAATAAAATAGACAAGCAGAAAATCAGACTGGAATATGATTTCTGCCGTCAGTCAGAACGGAAGTATCCGTTCAGGACTGGCGGCAGTTTTGCTACAGTTTGGAAATGGTATCCCAGGCTTCCTCATCAAATTCCAGATCCCGGAAATAGTACCGCTTATCCTCTTCCGTTATTTTTCTCAGTACCCGACAGGGATTGCCTGCTGCCAGAGACCAGTCGGGAATATCTTTTGTCACTACGCTTCCCCCACCGATTACCACATTATTTCCGATGGTGACGCCGGGAAGAATCACTGCATTGCCGCCAATCCAGACGTTGTTTCCAATGGTAACGGGAATTCCGTATTCATATAGAGAATTACGGGATACCGGGTGGAGGGGATGGCCTGCTGTATAGATGGCTACGTTAGGAGCCAGCATGCAGTTGTCTCCGATAGTTACTTTTGCTACATCAAGAATGGTACAATTGTAATTGGCATAGAAGTTTTTGCCCACTTCAATATGCTTTCCGTAGTCACAGAAAAAGGGCGGGTTAATAAAGGCGTGATCGGATTTACCGAGAAGCTCTTTTACGATGGCAGCCAGACCTTCAAAGTCAGAGCGATCGGCAAAATTAAACCGCTGAAGAATCCTGCGGCACTGGCGCTGTTCTTCCATGACAGCGTCATCGCTGATATAGGCCATAGATGCATCGCGGCGTTCTGGTTGAGTCATAGAAATACCTCCCTGTATGGTTTCGTGGTTTTTATTTTTCTATTTTATCACGTTTTTCTGTTTTGAGGAGAGTATAAAAAAGAAGCGGGATTTTTCACAGTTTGTTGAGCTGTGGGAAATCCCGCTTCTTTTGGTTGCAACCCTAATTTTTAAGGTTTTTTGAAAAGGAGTCTGCCCCTGTACAGGAGCTGCGGCGGTGTGTGATAGAGTGTAATGCATCAAGGGATCTCGTAAATGTTCTTGATAGGTTTTTTGCCGCATGTTCTGCTTCAGAGCGTTCCTCTTTTCATCCGTTCAATTAGTTAATGCAGAGGCAGTGAGTTTTATTGCACTTCTTTCAAAAAAATTGAAAAAATTTTTTAAATAAAAATAAATAACAATACTTATTAATATAAATAAGAAAAAACAATAAATCCAAAATTTTCATAAAAAACGCTAAAAATGAACAAAAATTTCACAATCTGACAGCCGCAGGAAATCAGCTCTCCTGTCAGTTTTTTCCTCATTTCACCCTTTTTCTTGAATCATTGGAATTCATAAAAAATAAATTGTTTTTTTAGAAAAACATAATAAATACAAAAACAGAAAAACTTGTTTTTTTATTAACAAAAAATAGTCGAAAACTACTTAGAAATGAGACAAAATGGTCGAGAAATGTATTATATACACAGTATACAAGGAGAAAAATGGAATTGAATGGCCTGTTTAATTATGTTATACTGATATGGATGACAAGGTGAGAGATTTTGTCAATAAAATGCAAGAAAAAAGTAGAGAAAGAGGGTAAGGATTCATGGGATTGGCTACATTTAAAGGCGGCGTTCATCCTTATGAAGGAAAAGAATTGTCCGAGCACAAGCCGGTACAGATCCTGATGCCGAAGGGAGATCTGGTTTATCCAATGTCTCAGCACATCGGCGCTCCGGCGATTCCGCTGGTGAAAAAGGGTGACAAGGTTCTGGCAGGCCAGAAAATCGGCGAAGCCAGCGGCTTCATTTCTGCAAATGTTATCTGTTCTGTTTCCGGAACGGTCAAAGCAGTTGAGCCGAGGCGTGTTGCAAACGGTGCAATGGTAAACTCCATTGTGGTGGAAAATGATGGTGAGTACACTGCTGTAGAGGGGCTGGGTGCAGACCGCGATCCGGCAAAGCTGTCAAAGCAGGAGATCCGCGATATTGTGAAGGAGGCCGGAATTGTAGGTCTGGGCGGAGCTGGATTCCCCACACATGTAAAGCTGGCACCAAAGGATGAGAGTAAAATCGAATATATTCTGGTGAATGGTGCAGAGTGTGAGCCATATCTGACATCTGACTACCGTTTGATGATGGAAGAGCCGGAGAAGTTAGTAGGCGGTCTGAAGGTGATCCTTCAGCTGTTTGACAACGCCAAGGGTGTAATCGGCATTGAGAATAACAAGCCGGAGGCAATTAAAAAGCTTCAGGAGCTGGTAAAGGACGAGTCCCGGATTGAGGTATGTCCTTTGCAGACCAAGTATCCTCAGGGCGGTGAGCGTTCTCTGATTTATGCAGTAACTGGAAGAAAGGTGAATTCCTCCATGCTTCCTGCGGACGCTGGCTGTATTGTAGATAACGTTGACACGGTTATTTCCGTATATAATGCTGTATGTAAGACAACGCCGCTGATGCGCCGCGTAGTTACCGTGACGGGTGATGCGATTGCAAATCCCCAGAACTTCCAGGTGAAGATCGGTACCAATATGCAGGAGCTGATCGAGGCAGCAGGCGGCTTTAAAACAGAGCCGGAGAAGCTGATTGCAGGCGGCCCTATGATGGGTATGGCTTTATTTGGAACGGATATTCCGGTGACAAAGACTAACTCCGCTCTGCTGTGCATGAGCAAGGACGAGGTTGCTGCCAATGCAGAGACGCCCTGTATCCGCTGTGGCAAGTGCGTAAGCGTATGTCCCAGCCATATTGTGCCGGTAAAGATGATGAAGGCAGCCTTAAAGGGCGACTGTAAGGCCTTTGAAAAGGTTGGCGGCATGGAATGTATGGAGTGCGGAAGCTGTACCTTTATCTGTCCGGCTAAGCGTCCTCTGACCCAGGCCTTCAAGGAAATGAGAAAAACGGTTGCAGCAAACCGCAGAAAGAAAGCGTAGGAGGGGAAGATAAGACATGAGTAAATTATTAAACGTATCCTCATCCCCGCACGTTCGGAGCAATGAGACGACCCAGAGCATTATGGTGGATGTGGCGATTGCCATGCTTCCGGCTACAGCCTTTGGTGTATTTCAGTTTGGGCTTCACGCGCTGCTGGTTCTGATTGTAACCATTGCGGCCTGCGTGCTGAGTGAGTATGTATTTGAAAAGATTACAAAAAGACCCTGTACCATCAGTGATTTCAGTGCCGTTGTTACCGGTATGATTCTGGCGCTTAATATGCCGCCGGAGATTGCCCTGTGGATTCCGGCTCTGGGCGGTGTGTTCGCCATTATTGTAGTAAAGCAGCTTTACGGCGGTCTGGGACAGAACTTTATGAACCCGGCTCTGGCAGCAAGATGCTTCCTGCTGATTTCCTTTACCGGCCAGATGTCTGCATTTACTCTGGACGGCTGGACGGGAGCAACTCCTCTGGCAGTATTAAAGGCAGGCGAGAGTGTAGATGTAGCAGCGATGTTTATTGGTAAGATTCCGGGAACCATTGGTGAGGTTTCTGTGATTGCCCTGTTAATCGGTGCAGCTTACCTGGTTGTGAAAAAAGTGATTTCCCTGAGAATTCCGGTTACCTATATTCTGACCACCGCTGTTTTCGTATTTATTTTTGGACAGCAGGATCTGAATTATGTACTGGCTCACCTTTGCGGCGGCGGTCTGATTTTCGGTGCCTTTTTTATGGCAACGGACTATGTGACCAGCCCGATCACACCAAAGGGCCAGATTGTGTTCGGTATTCTTTTAGGTATTCTGACAGGACTGTTCCGTATTTTCGGCGGTTCTGCGGAGGGTGTTTCCTACGCAATTATCATCAGCAACCTGCTGGTTCCGCTGATTGAGCGCTTCACTCTTCCGACACCATTTGGAAAGGAGGGCAAAAAATCATGAGTAAAGGCGGATTTATGAAAGATGCCATGATCCTGTTTGCCATCACACTGGTGTCCGGTGCATGTCTGGGCGGTGTTTATGAGATTACAAAGGCTCCCATTGCTGCGGCTGAGATGGCTGCCAAGGCAGAGGCTTATAAGACAGTTCTACCGGCAGCAGAGACCTTTGAGGAGGCTGGTTCTGCAGATGCTCTGGCAGCAGCCAATACGGAGATTTCAGGCCTGGGCTATGGCAATGTAACTGTGGATGAGGCAGTAAGCGGCAAGGATGCTTCCGGCGCAGAGGTGGGATATGTTGTTACCTCTACCTCCAAGGACGGATATGGCGGCGCAATTACCGTTTCTGTAGGTATTGAAGCAGACGGCACAGTTTCCGGCATTGAGTTTTTAACTCTGGCTGAGACAGCAGGTCTTGGTATGAATGCAGACAAGCCGGAATGGAAAGGCCAGTATGCAGGCAAGAATGTAGATTCATTTACTGTTACCAAAAACGGCGCTTCCGCAGAGAATGAGATTAATGCAATCAGCGGTGCGACCATTACTTCAAATGCAGTAACTGGTGCAGTAAACGGGGCAGTTTACTATGTAAAGAACTGCCTGGCACAGTAGGAGGTAGGAAGTCATGAATAAATGTGTAGAACGTTTATATAACGGTATTATTAAAGAAAACCCGACCTTCGTCCTGATGCTTGGTATGTGTCCGACTCTGGCAGTTACCACAACCGCCATCAACGGCGTCGGCATGGGACTGTCCACAACGGCAGTTCTGGTTTTCTCTAACTTATTTATTTCCGCATTGCGGAAAATTATTCCGGATCGGGTACGTATTCCGGCATATATTGTAATTGTTGCTTCTCTGGTTACTATTGTACAGCTGCTTCTGCAGGCATATATTCCGAGCCTGTATGAGTCACTGGGTATTTTTATTCCGCTGATCGTAGTAAACTGTATTATCCTTGGCCGCGCTGAGGCATATGCAGCAAAGAACGGTCCTGTGGAATCCGCTTTTGATGGTATTGGTATGGGTCTTGGATTTACTGTAGGTCTGACCTGTATTGCTATTTTCCGTGAGATCCTTGGTTCTGGCTCCATTTTCGGTATTGAGCTGATTCCGGAAAATTACCGTATTGCTATTTTCGGTCTGGCACCCGGAGCATTCTTTGTACTGGCTGGCCTGACTGCCCTTCAGAACAAATTTAAGGCTCCCTCTGCTACTAATGGCTCTGTGGCTCCTTCCAAGCTGGCCTGCGGCGGCAACTGCTTAACCTGCAGCGGCTCTGCATGTCAGGCAAACCATGAGGCTCTGGAAGAAATTCGCAGAAAGAAAGAAGAAGAGGCTCTGGCAGCAAAGAAAGCAGCCGCTGAGAAGGCAGCTGCAGCAAAAAAAGCAGCCGCTGAAAAAGCAGCTGCAGAGAAAACGGCAGAATAGGAGGGGCTGAGTAGATGAAAGAATTAATTTTAGTAATTGTGGGCGCTGCTCTGGTGAATAACATCATCCTGAGCCAGTTCCAGGGACTCTGCCCGTTCCTTGGTGTATCCAAGAAGGTAGACACCTCTCTGGGTATGGGCGCAGCCGTTATTTTCGTAATTGTGCTGGCCTCTATTGTGACAAACCTGATTTATACCTTTGTACTGGTACCGACAGGTCTTACCTATCTGCAGACCATTGCATTTATCCTGGTTATTGCAGCTCTGGTACAGCTGGTTGAGATGTTCCTGAAGAAAAATATGCAGTCCCTGTATCAGGCGCTGGGCGTGTTCCTGCCTCTGATTACCACCAACTGCGCAGTTCTGGGTTCCGCTCTGACCAACGTACAGAAGGAGTACAACTTTATTTTCAGCGTGGCCAACGGTTTTGGTACTGCAGTAGGCTTTACCATTGCAATTGTACTGCTGGCAAGTATCCGTGAAAGCATTGAAGACAATGATATTCCATTTAACTTTAAGGGATCACCCATTGTGCTGATCACCTCCGGTCTGATGGCGATTGCCTTCATGGGCTTTTCCGGTCTGATTTAACGGGAGGGATCGAAGGATGAATATGATGGGATTGCTCATGGCAGCAGGAATCATCGGTGCTATCGGTATTATTATCGGTGTACTCCTGGGACTGGCCAGTGAGAAGTTAAAAGTAGAGGTAGATGAAAAAGAAATCCTGGTTCGAGCAGAGCTGCCGGGCAATAACTGCGGCGGCTGCGGATTCCCGGGATGTGACGGTCTGGCAAGCGCGATTGCCGCCGGAACTGCAGCTGTCAATGCCTGTCCGGTAGGCGGTCCGGCTGTAGCTGATAAGATTGCCGCAATTATGGGCGTAGAAGGCGGAGCTTCTGAGAAGAAAGTTGCTTTTGTTAAATGTAAAGGTACCTGTGATAAAACCCGTGTACAGTACAATTACTTTGGTATTGATGACTGTGCCAAGGTTGCTGTAGTTCCCGGTGCTGGTGAAAAAGCCTGCTCCTATGGATGTATGGGTTACGGCTCCTGCGTAAAGGCCTGTGCTTTTGATGCGATTCATGTTGTGGACGGTGTTGCTGTTGTAGACAAGGAAAAATGTGTTGCCTGCGGCAAGTGTGTGGCTGCCTGCCCCAATCATCTGATTGAGCTGGTTCCCTACTCTGCAAAGCATCTGGTACAGTGTGCTTCCCACGATAAGGGCAAGGACGTAAAGGCCAAATGTGACAATGGCTGTATTGGCTGTACCCTGTGTACCAAGCAGTGTGAGTTTGATGCGATTCACATGGATAACAACGTAGCAGTCATTGATTATGAGAAGTGTACAAACTGCGGCAAGTGCGCAGAAAAGTGTCCTTCCAAGATTATTCTGTAAAAGTAAGCTTCATAAAGGTGCTGTCCGATCGTCGGTTGATGGTTGGGCAGTATCTTTTTTTTGTTATGGGAAGGTACATTTTGTGATATAAAAACGAACTGTGAGAATGGGCAATGTACTCTAGAGAAAAATGGCTGCTAACACAGCTGGGAAAGGGGAGATGAACAAGGCAGATTCTTTTTCAGAAGCTTGTAGAAGGTTTTTAAATGTGCTAAGATACAGGTAAAATTCCTGTTTTTGTCAACAGGCGACAGGATAGAAAAACAGTGTAATTCAGGGGTGTAAGAGGAATGCAGGGAAAACATGTGGAAAAAGGCGAAAGCGCTCAGGAGCAGTTTGACAAAATGACAAAAACTCCGGTTCATCAGCTGGTTTTGACATTGGGACTTCCCACTACGATCAGTATGCTGGTGACAAATGTGTATAATATGGCGGATACTTTTTTTGTAAGCCGCCTGGGAACCAGCGCCAGTGGAGCTACCGGCGTAGTATTTGCTCTGATGGCGATTATTCAGGCTTTCGGATTTATGCTGGGTCACGGGGCAGGAAGCAATATCAGCAGAAAACTGGGCGGAAGAGATGTGGAGAGTGCCAGAATCTTTGCCTCTACCAGCTTCTTTCTTTCGCTTTTGTGCGGCAGTTTGATGGGGATTTTGGGACTGGCTTTACAGGAACCGCTGATGCGTCTTCTGGGAAGTACTGATTCCATTTTGCCTTATGCAAAGGAATACAGTACCTGGATTCTTTTAGCAGCGCCTGCCATGGCCTCCAGCTGTGTGATGAACAATATTCTGCGGTATGAGGGAAAAGCGGTGTTTGCCATGATGGGACTGGCTTTCGGCGGAATTTTGAATATTTTTGGGGATGCGGTTCTGATTTTCGGATTGGATATGGGGGTCAGGGGAGCAGGAATTTCCACCGCAGTTTCTCAGTATGTGGGAGCGGCGATTCTGATCAGCCCCTTTCTCAGGGAAAAGGTTCAGAGCCGAATCAGCATAAAATATTTCACTCACAGCTGGAAGGATATTACCAATATTATAGCAGTGGGTTTTCCCAGCCTGATGCGTCAGGGACTCAACAGCGTTTCTGTGATGGTGTTGAATCTGTGCTCTGCTGTATATGGGGATGCAGCAATCGCAGCTATGAGTATTGTATCCAGGGTAATTAACTTTCTGTTCTGTGTGGCGCTGGGAATTGGGCAGGGATTTCAGCCGGTCAGTGCCTTCAACTACGGAGCAGGAAAATACAGCCGCGTGCGGGAGGGCTTCTGGTTCAGTATCCGCAGCAGTCTGGTTGTGTTAAGTATTTCAGCAGTAGCAGGATTTTTCTGTTCTGGATGGATTATTGCTCTTTTCCGGGATGATCCGGAGGTGATCCGCGTGGGTGTTCGGGCTCTTAGGGCTCAGTGTCTCTCTTTGTTTTTTCTTCCGATCTCTCTGTGCGGAAATATGCTGTTTCAGAGTATTGGAAGAAGCGGAATGGCAACTTTTTTGTCGATGATACGAAGCGGCATTGTATTTATCCCTATTTTGTGGATCTTCAGCCATGTATTTGGTCTGCTTGGAATTCAGATTTCCCAGGTGACGGCAGATATTATATCAGCAGCAATTACGCTTCCTTTCGTTGTATCTTTTTTTCGTTCCATGCCGGAGGACAGTGCAGAGAACTCATAACTGTTCACAGAACGTCTGGTTTACTCAAATTTTACTTGTGATGGTCTGAAAATTTATAGTAAAATAGTAACTGTTCAGGACGGTCATTCTTTCATAAAAAATTGCGTCCTATGAAAGAAAAACGCTCTGCGAGGATTGCCATGCGGCGTCAGAGAATTTTGCCGCAGAAGCGACCCGCCGCAGGCGGATAAACTCGCGAGCTTTTTTCTTATCTGGCAAGACCGAACAAGAAGAATGGGGGATTCATAAGGGTGAGAATCAGAGGAGAGATAAATGCATGAAGAAAAGAAAATGGACATTCTGGTCATTTGAGACAAATGAGATGGGCGCTTTGTCCATGTATCTGGAACAGATGGCAGAAAAAGGATGGTTTCCGGATAAGATAGGGGAGTGGGGAATTGTATTTTATGAGGGAGAGCCGGAACAAAGGCGTTATGCGGCAGCCTTTGTTCCCGGCGGTTCCTTTATAACAGGGCCTGACAGCTACGAGGCGCGGAAGATGAGAGAACAGTGCGGGAAGGCCGGATGGAGATTTCAGTGCGGAGGTCCTGGTATTCAGATTTTTTATGCCAGAAGCTGGGAGCTTCCACTGGCAGAGCCTTTAAAGGAGAATATCCAGTTTTCGATTCAGAAAAAAAGGCTTATGACATCCTGGTTTACAGTAGCCCTGCTGCTTGTTTTTTTTGTCTGGGCCATGAGAGATGTATTGGAAAATCCAGGAAAGAGCCTGGCAGATCCAGAGAGCCTAGCAGACGGACTTTTGCTGGTGATTCTGTCAGTATTTTTTGGAGGGAGAATTTTAGAAGGCATTTTCTGGTTTGTGCGGGGAAGCCGTCAGATGAAAGATACAGGAATACTCTTGCAGCACAGTTTGGGATATGTGAAGGTAAAGACTCTGGCAACGGCATTCTTAGGGATATTTCTGCTTGCCGGATATCTTGGCATATCTGGACTTTCTAGCAGAAATTCGGTGATATTTTTTGCAATTATGGCGCTCTTTTTTATATTGCTGGGAATGCAGTCCTGGATTCGTCTGCACGGGAGCGGAGATACTAGAGTAAAAAAGGGAAAATATGCTGTCTGCAGTGCGGCAGTCAGTATGATTTTTTGGGGAACAGCTGTATTTCTTATGGAAAAAAACATTCCGGAAAACAGAGCTTTGCAGGAAGATACATGGGAATGGATGTATCCTCTGGAAAAGATAGCCCCGGAATATGATACGGTTGAAAATTATCTTTTGGAAAATTTAAAAAGTCCGGCAGCTGTTTATCAGAGTCAAATAGGAAGAAGCAGCAAGACCGGGGCCAGAATGATGATCGAGTATTTTGAAAGTCCCATTCCTGCTGCGCTGCGCTTCAGCAGATCCGTCTATCCTAAGGATCGGGGTGATAAATGGAGAATTACCCGGACAGAGCTTTCGGCCGAGGATCCCTCGATGACTGTGGTACGGTTCCATTATAGTTTGGAGATTCCGGGGATGTCTGTTCGGGAGGATTCCGGGGATGCCTTTGATACGTATGTGATTACGGATGAAAGCAGGCTTTTAGTGCTGAACTTTTCAGAGGCTATGGAACCGGAAGCTATAAAAGCGGCAGAAGAGGCTTTTCAAAGCCAAAAAGAGTCGGCAGAATCGGAAATGAAAAAACGTTAGCCTGCAGGGGGCTTCTTTCCAGAAGAGGACCAGAACACTTATGATCCTCTTCGAAAGAAACATGCAGAGAGCCGAAAATCAGGAAAGCTTCTGAAGCGCCTTTAAAAAGGCGTCAACGGCTTCCGGTTTTGTAGCCCAGGAGGTCACCAGACGGATGCAGGTGTGTGTATCATCAATTACAGTCTGGACGGAGAAAAGGAAATCCCTGGAAAGAGCTTCCATAACCGTGTTTGGAAGTACGGGAAACAGCTGGTTTGTTGTGGATGCCCAGTGGAAGGAATATCCGCAGTCTTCAATGCCGCGGCGAAGCTTGCCTGCCATTTCATTGGCATGGGAAGCTATGTCATAGAAGAGGCGGTTCTGAAACAGCTCTTCAAACTGGATACCAAGAAGCCATCCTTTTGCCAGCATGGCGCCCTTCTGTTTGATGAGGAAACGGAAATCCTGCTTTAAATCCGGGTTTAGGATGATCAGGGCTTCTCCGAAAAGGGCGCCGTTTTTTGTACCTCCAATGTAAAATAAATCCGTCAGGCGGGCAATGTCCGCAAGTGTCAGATCGCCTGCAGGGCTGGTAAGGGCAGAACCCAGTCTGGCTCCGTCTAAAAACAGGTAAAGCCCTTTCTGGCGGCAGAAAGCGGAAAGCGCCTCCAACTGAGCCTTGGTATACTGGGTGCCTACTTCAGTGGCATTGGAAATATAGACCATTTTTGGCTGTACCATATGTTCGTCAGTGTGCCAGTCCAGAGCCTTCTGGATCAGGGCAGGGGTCATAAGTCCATCTGGGGTGGGCTGTCCCAGAACCTTGTGTCCGGTGGCTTCGATGGCTCCCGTTTCGTGGACATTGATATGACCGGTTTCTGCACAGATGACAGCCTGGTAGGGCTTTAGGGCACAGGAAATGGCAAGAAGATTTGTCTGGGTTCCTCCGGTAATCATATGGATATCTGCATCTTCTCTGCCAATTTCCTGGCGAATCAGTTCCTTTGCATGGTCTGTATGGAGATCCAGGCTGTAACCATTATTCTGTTCCAGGTTGGTTTCCATCATAGCCTGCAGAATCCTCGGATGGGCGCCTTCACTGTAATCGTTGTTAAAGCTGTAAATCATGGTATTCCTCCTTGTGTTTGAATAGCTGCCAATACTGAATGCCATCATATAACAGAATCGGGGAAAATGCAAGAAAAGAGAGAAAGGATTAAAGTGTGATTGTTATGATAGGAGAATGGATTCAGCAGGCAGATGTGTGGATTTTACTGCTGATACAGGAATATCTCCGGGCAGATTGGATGACGGGATTTTGGAAGGCTGTGACTTTTTTGGGAAATGCAGGCTGGTTCTGGATTGTGACAGCTGTGGTTTTTGCTCTGATCCCCAAAACCAGGAGAGCGGGATTGACAGCCGGTTTTTCTCTGGCTGTGGGAGCGTTGATTACTAATGTATTTCTGAAAAATGCTGTTGCTAGGATACGGCCCTATGATTTGTATCCTGTCATTGAGCTTCTGGTGGAGAAGCAGACAGATTTTTCCTTCCCTTCAGGCCATACCTGCGCGTCCTTTGCAGCAGCCCTTGTCTATCTGCGGATGTTTCCGGAGCGGAAGGGGTGGGGCTTTGTGATTTTGGCTGTTCTCATTGGTTTTTCCCGGCTTTATGTGGGCGTTCATTATCCTACGGATGTGCTGGGCGGTTTTTTTGTAGGGTGGCTTGCCGGTATCCTGGCTTTGAAGGCAGAGGCAGCATGGGAAAGGCACAGGAAAGCAGAGAGAGAAAGGGTGTGAGATGTGAGTGGTTAAAGAAAGCAGAGAGACACAGGAAAATAGAATTTTAAGCAGGCTCTTTTCCCTTCAGGATCAGGAATATGGGGATTTTCAGGCCCGTCTGATGCCGGGAATAAGCAGAGAGCGGATTATTGGCGTAAGAACTCCGGACTTGAGACGTCTGGCCCGGGAACTGACGGGAACAGATGAGGCAAGGCAGTTTTTACAGGAGGAAGTTCACAGCTATTATGAGGAAAATAATCTTCATGGAATTCTGATTTCCGGAATCAGGGATTATAAAGACTGCGTGGCTCAGCTGGAGCGTTTTCTGCCTCAGGTGGACAACTGGGCTACCTGCGATCTGATTCGTCCGGCAGTAGTAAAAAAGCGCCTTCCGGAATTTCTGAAAGAGATCCGCCGGTGGCTTTGTTCTGACCATACGTATACCATCCGATTTGCTGCGGAAATGCTGATGTGCTATTATCTGGATGAGGAGTTTGAACCGGAATATCTGGAGCTTGTATGCGGTTTGCATTCAGAAGAGTATTATGTGAAAATGATGATTGCCTGGTATTTTGCAACAGCGCTGGCAAAACAGTATGAAAAGGCGCTGCCCTTTTTGGAGGAGCAGCGCCTGGATGCGTGGACGCACAATAAAACGATTCAAAAATCTGTGGAAAGCTTCCGGATTAAACCGGAGCAGAAGGAATACCTCAAGCGTTTAAGACGTCCTTCTTCCCGCTGATGCTTTCCAGCGCTTTTTTAAACTGTTTCCGGAACAGGAAGACAGTAAAGGAAACGGCAAAGAAATCGGCAACGGGTTCGGCCATGTATACAGCAGAGACCTGATCTCCTGTCCAGAAATGTGGGATAATGTAAATCAGCGGAATCAGGAGAACGAATTTTCTCATAACTGCTACCATAATGGATTCCTTGGCATAGCCGATGGAATTGAAGGCCATCTGACAGGAAATCTGAATTCCGAACAGGAACAGACATGCCAGGTAAATCCGAAGCGCCCGTTTGGTAAAGTCCAGAAGGGCTGCGTCGGTGGTGAACAGTCCGGCAAAGCCTCTGGGGAATATCATGATAAACAGCCACAGAAGCGTTGCATAGGCCATGCTGACTTTAAGCAGAAGCCAGAAAGCCTTTTTCACCCGTTCCGGGTTTCTGGCACCGTAGTTATAGCTGATAATTGGTTGAGCGCCCTGTCCCAGTCCCTGCAGAGGCAGCATAGCAAACATCATTACGCTGGTCAGAATGGTCATGGCGCCTACGGCAATATCGCCTCCATATTTCAGAAGAGAGGAGTTAAAGCATACAGAAATAATGCCCTCGCTGCTCTGCATAATGAAAGTGGAGGTACCCAGTCCAACGCAGGGAAGGATGATGGCTTTCTGGAGGCCGAACTGATTTGGCCGCAGCCGCAGCTGTGTTTTTTTGCCCATTAAAAAGGTTAGAACCCAGATACAGGAAAGCGCCTGAGAAAGAACCGTAGCGAGAGCTCCGCCGCGGACGCCCATATTCAGACCGAAGATAAAAATCGGATCCAGAATGATATTGGTGACTGCGCCAATCAGTACGGAGAGCATTCCTGTTTTTGCAAAGCCTTGGGCAGTAATAAATGCATTCATGCCAAGGGTAAGCTGTACGAAGATGGTGCCTATGGCGTAGATATTCATATAGCTGACGCTGTACTCAATGGTATTTTCACTGGCGCCGAAGGCCATAAGCAGCGTTCGGTTGAACAAAAGCAGAATTCCTGTGAGAACTACGGAAATTATCAGCTGAAGAGTAAAGCAGTTGTTCAGTATTTTTTCTGCATCTTCATATTTGCCTTTGCCCATAAAGATAGAGGCTCGGGGCGCTCCGCCGTTGCCTACCAGCATGGCAAAGGCAGACACAATCATAATTAACGGCATACAGACGCCGACACCGGTCAGAGCCAGGGCGCCTGTTTCCGGAATATGGCCGATATAAATCCGGTCTACAATGTTGTAGAGCATATTAATAATCTGGGCGGCAATGGTAGGAAGGGATAAGGTCCACAGCAGCTTGCCGATAGGTTCCCTTCCAAGAAAATCTTTGTTGTCTGTCATAGATATTTCCTTCTTTCTAGCATGTTTTTTGTGTTGTTAATGATTCTCTGGTTAAATGCAAAGAACTGGTTCTGCTCATCTTCTGTAAAACCGGAAAAAAGTTCCTGAAAAAACAGCTCTTGGACTGCCTGAATAGAGTCTGTCACAGGCGCGCTGGCAGGCAGCAGGGATAAGTGTTGTCTGCGCCGATCGTGAGGATCGGCAGTCCGGGCCAGCATGGATTTTTGGATCAGAGATTCTACGGCCTGAGAAACATGGCTTTTAGCCAGCATTTTATATTCTACAATGTCTGCTGCTGTATCCAGCTGTGGATTGTTTTTCAGAAAACAAATGATGGACGCTTCTGTCATGGTCAGATGATAGGTTTCGCAGAGATCCCGCAGAAAAGACTCGTGAAGCTTATTGGTGCGGCGGGTAGTCTCCAGAAGCTCAGTGATCCAGGATGACATGAGAATACCTCCTTTCAAATGGTCTTGAAGAAAATAGATTTTCAGCAAACAGTTCTATTTTGAACAGTTCGAAATAGAACTAACTAGAGGGACATTATACAGGAAACAGAGGAAAAGTCAAGGAAATTGTGAATTATTGCTTGACAAATAAGACCATGTGACGTACAATACGCCACATAGAGAACTTCTGTTTTACCATATCAGGGAAGAAGAGAGGAAGCTGTTATGACTCAGATTACAACCATGCAGATGAATATAGCAATGATGTGCGGCATGATGATGGATATGTGCCGTATGTTTGCGTATTCAAAAAACAGGATATGATTTGCATGGATGCTGAGAGACAATAGGGATAGTACCGGGGAACCGGAGATACAGCCGCAGGTCTTTACAGGCCTGCGGTTTTTTGTTTCATAGGACGCAATTTCCTGTGAAACAAAAACGCTCCGCAAGGATCGCCATGGGTTGGAAGAGAATTGGGCTGATGAGACGATCTGCCGCAGGCGGAGAAGCTCGCTCGCGAGCTTCGTTTTTGAGCACAGGGAAATGGAAGGAGGAAATATGGCAAACGAAGAGACGATTATCCAGTTAAAGGGAATGGGAAAGGAATTTAAGACGGCTAACGGCCCGGTAGTGGCGTTAAACGACATTAATCTGGATATTTACAGAGGTGAGATTTTTGGAATTATTGGCCTTTCCGGAGCAGGAAAGAGCACACTGGTAAGATGTATCAATATGCTGGAGGTTCCCACATCTGGACAGGTGCTGTTTGAAGGGGAAAATCTGGCGGCTATGAGCGAGGCAGAGCGGAGAATGGCAAGGCAGTCCATGGGAATGATTTTTCAGCAGTTTAATCTGCTGTCCCAGAGAACCGTTCTGAAAAATATCTGTTTTCCCATGGAAATTGCAAAGAACCATTCTTACACTAAGGCAGAGGCAAAGAACAGGGCCATGGAGCTGCTGAAGCTGGTAGGTCTGGAGGAAAGGGCAGGAGCTTATCCAGCCCAGCTGTCCGGCGGTCAGAAGCAGCGAGTGGCGATTGCAAGAGCGATTGCCACGAATCCCAAGGTGCTTCTCTGTGATGAGGCAACCAGCGCCCTGGATCCCAACACAACCAAGTCGATCCTGCAGCTGCTCAAGCAGATTAACCGGGAGCTGGGAATTACCGTGATTGTGATTACTCATGAAATGGCAGTGATTGAGGCCATCTGCGATCGGGTAGCAATTATTGACAAAAGCCATATTGCAGAGGTAGGAAAGGTTGCCGAGATTTTCTCAGAGCCTAAGTCAAAAATTGGACGCCAGCTGATTCTGGGAGATGCGATTACCAATGTGAAGATCAGCCATTCCCGGAAAATCAGAATCATCTTTGACGGACGGGAATCCATGGAGCCGGTGCTGGCCAACATGATTCTTGCCTGCAAGGTACCGGTGAATATTATGTATGCTTCAACGAGAGATGTAGGAGGAAAGGCGATGGGGCAGATGATTATTCAGCTTCCGGAAGATGAAGCTGATGCTGCAAGAGCCCTTCACTATCTGAAAACTGTAAAAATTCCATTTGAGGAGGTAAAAGAAAATGACCTTTAGTCCGCAGATTATGGAGCTGATTCAAAATGGAATCGGAGAGACGCTTTGCATGGTATTGATTTCAACAGTGCTGTCCTATATGATCGGAATTCCCTTAGGCATTATTCTTGTGGTGACAGATAAAGAGGGAATCCATCCGATTCCCATGCTTCAGAAGATACTGGGCGTTGCCATTAACCTGCTTCGCTCCGTTCCATTTTTGATTTTGCTGATTATGATGATTCCCCTGACCAGAAAGCTGGTGGGAACCAGTCTGGGCTGGAAGGCAGTGGTGCCGCCTCTGGTGGCGTCTGCAGCTCCTTACATTGCCAGAATGGTAGAGTCTTCTTTTAAGGAGATAGATGCCGGAGTGATTGAAGCGGCCAAGTCCATGGGCGCTACTACCTTTCAGATTATATGGAAGGTGCTGCTTCCGGAGTCAAAGCCATCTTTGTTAGTGGGAGCAGCTATTTCCACCACCACGATTCTGGGATATTCCGCTATTGCCGGAGCAGTAGGCGGCGGCGGACTGGGAGGTATTGCCATTAACTACGGCTATTACCGGTATGAGTCAGATATGATGTTTCTGACGGTAGCAATTCTGGTAATTATTGTTCAGATTATTCAGGAGATTGGCATGAAGCTGGCCAGAGTCAGCGATAAGAGAATCCGGTAAGAAAACGGGATTTTCAAAGAAAACGGATTTAGCAGCCAGGGGAAAAACCTCAGACTGTCAGCCGAAAGGGCTTTATAAATCAGGGCAGAAGAACTGTCCGGTATCTATTCATTATTATCTATGAGGAGGATAAGAATTATGAAGAGAAGAATCAGTGTAATTACGGCAGCATTTCTGGCAGCGGCAGCATTAACTGCATGCGGCAGCAAGACTGAGGAGACGGCAGCAGCATCAACACAGGCAGCTGCAGCAGAGAGCAAGGAGACTGAGGCAGAGGCAGAGGAGAGCAAGGCACCTGCAGAGCTGAAAGAGCTGGTGGTAGGTGCAAGTCCGGCGCCTCATGCAGAGATTCTGGAAGCAGCCCGTCCGGTTCTGGAGGAGAAGGGATACAGTTTAAAGATTGTAGAATATACAGACTATGTACAGCCGAATCTGGCTCTGGATACCGGTGATCTGGATGCAAACTATTTCCAGCACTTCCCTTACCTGGAGCAGTTTAATGCAGAAAGAGGAACAAAGCTGGTAAGCGCAGGCGCTGTTCATTATGAGCCCTTTGGCATTTATGCAGGAAAGACAGCTTCTCTGGAGGAACTGGCAGACGGAGCAAAGGTTGCAGTTCCCAATGATGCAACGAACGAGGCACGCGCACTGCTGCTTCTGGAGGCGCAGGGCCTGATTAAGTTAAAGGAAGGCGTTGGCCTGAAGGCAACCAAGATGGATATTGTTGAGAATCCGAAGAATCTGGAGCTGTTTGAGGTTGAGGCAGCGCAGATTCCCCGTTCTCTGCCAGATGTAGATATTGCTGTTATCAACGGAAACTATGCCATCGAAGCAGGTATGAAGGTAACAGATGCTCTGGCTGTAGAGTCTTCTGATTCTGAGGCAGCAGTTACTTATGGAAATGTTGTAGCTGTTCAGGAAGGAAAGGAAAATGAGGAGGGCACAAAGGCGCTGATGGAGGCTCTTACCAGTGACACCGTAAAGGAATTTATGGAGACAACTTATGAGGGCGCTGTTGTTCCGCTGTTTTAAGCAATAGCAGAGGCTCCAGCCGTCTGCCAGAATAAAAATTTCGGGCAGGGGCGGCAAAACAAGGGAGGGTGAAATGGAAAACCAGGATCAGAGAGAGAACAATTCGTATCCCGTGTATCAGAATCTCCAGGCAGAGTCTTACTCTGCCCCATCCCACCAGAATAGGCAGTCACCAAATGGTCTGGCGACTGCTTCTCTGGTTATGGGAATCCTGGCAGTTGTGATGACGTGCTGCTGCTACGGGGGACTTATTTTCGGCGGACTGGGAATTTTATTTGCCCTTCTGTCAAAAGGAAACGAACCGATGAGCGGACGGGCCAAGGCAGGGCTGGGGCTGTCCCTGGGAGGTTTGATTTTAACTGTTTTTATGTGGGGACTTTTTCTGTTTGTAGGAATTTCAGGATACGGAGGAGGATTTGAAATCGGTATTCCTGAGGTTCCTCAGATGCCGGAGCCGGAATTTGATTTGCCGGAGAATCTGGTTGCAGGGCTGCAGCAGTTTTTCTTTGGTAAAGAGCTGTTTCGGTAATGATTTCCGGATGGAACCATATGATCAAGATGCGCATAGAATATACCAGGAAGAAATGGGGTGGTTCTGTGCGCATTTTTGATTTAAAAAAAAAGAAGTGATTAATATCTGCGACTGCAGACGTCTGGGATATGTGGGAGATGTGGAGTTTGATCCGGAAACTGGCTGTATTACTCACCTGATTGTACCGGGGCCGGGCTGTCTGTGCGGGATTTTCGGAAGGGAAAAGGAGTATGTGATTTCCTTTCGCGATGTCAGGCAGATTGGCTCAGACATTATTCTTGTGGAAATCAGACGTCTGAAGGATGTGGAAAAGGCATGCAGCGGTGTGTGAGAAAAGGGGGGAGTATGGCGGCCGGGGGATTGCAGTGAAAACTGCTTGCGGATCTTGGTTATGTCATGTAAAATAAATGTAATATTTACAGACAAAACCCCATGGGTTTTTACAGAGAATGAGGAGGAAAGAGGAAGTGAAATGTCCATACTGCAATGCACAGGATACAAAGGTAATCGACTCCAGACCTGCTGATGATAACAGCTCCATACGCCGACGCCGTCAGTGTGAAAAGTGCGGAAAGCGGTTTACTACCTATGAGAAACTGGAAACAATGCCCCTGATGGTAATTAAAAAGGATCGGTCCAGGGAAACCTATGATCGCTCCAAGATTGAGTCGGGAATTATTCATTCCTGTCACAAGCGGCCGGTGTCCACACAGCAGATCAATGCCATGATTGATGAGATTGAAAATCAGATTTTCAACATGGAGGAAAAGGAAGTGGAGACTACGGTAATCGGTGAATTGGTGATGCGCAAGCTGAAGCAGTTAGACGAGGTGGCTTATGTGCGTTTTGCATCTGTTTACCGGGAGTTTAAGGATGTGAACACCTTTATGGAGGAGCTGGGAAAGCTTCTTCAGAACAAATAAACAGGAGAAAAAGCATTGATACTGGAACAGTTTTATCCCCGTGAATGGCTCAACAGCACCTATGAGATTCCATGGGAGCAGTGGCAAAAAAAGGGTATTCGGGGCGTGATTTTTGACATTGACAATACGCTGGTGGAGCATGGTGCTCCGGCAGATAAAAGGGCGGTGGAGCTGTTTGAACGGCTTCGGGGACTGGGCATAAAAACCTGCCTTTTGTCCAACAATAAGGAACCTCGGGTGGCGTCCTTTGCAGCTGCCGTACATTCTCCTTATATTTATAAGGCAGGAAAGCCGGGAAGAAAAAATTATCTCCGGGCGATGGAGCTGATGGGAACAGACAGAAAGACAACCCTGTTTGTGGGAGATCAGCTGTTTACAGATGTTTACGGGGCCAATCGCTGTGGGATTTACGGGATTTTAGTGAAGCCCATTAACCCCAGAGAGGAGATCCAGATTGTATTGAAACGATATTTGGAGGCTCCTATTTTACATTGCTATAAAAAATCTCATTCCAGCCAGAAAAAATGACGGGAGATGTTTGGGCGCGAGGTTTGGGCCTGGAAACGTTTTGTGAAAAGGTTTGAGTTTGGGGGCGTTTTGCTGGGAGATTTGAGCCAGGGGAGCGTTTTTGCCGGAAGTTTTGAGCCAGGGGAATATGCTGTCAAAAGTAGGCGCCGGAAGGCACGCATGGACTGGGAAGAGAGAAAAATATTTACATGGGAGATGGGAGTATGAGCGGAGAAAATGTGATTTTTATTGGATTTATGGGAGCAGGCAAGACCAGTGTGGGACGGGCCTATGCCCAGACAGCAGGAATTCCGTTAGTGGATACGGATCAGATGATAGAAGAGGAAGCGGGCATGACCATCTCTGATATTTTCCGGTTGAAGGGGGAGGAATTTTTCCGGGAAACGGAGACTGCTGTATTAAAAAAGCTGCAGAAGGAAACGGAGCCGAAGGTAATTTCAGTGGGAGGAGGACTGCCTCTCAGGGAGGAAAACAGAGCTCTTTTAAGGGAACTGGGACAGGTGATTTTTCTTCAGGTAAAAGCAGAAACGGTGATAGAACGGTTAAAGGGAGATACCACCAGACCTCTTCTTCAGGGAACTGATGTGAAGCAGCGGGCGGAAGAACTTTTGGCCTACCGGAATCCTATTTATCGTCAGGCAGCTCATCAGATTGTAGATGTGGACGGGAAAACCGTGGAAGAGATTGTGCATCTGATAAGAGAGAAAGAGGGGAAGAATTAATGAAGCTTCTTGTTTTAAACGGACCAAATTTGAATTTCCTGGGCATTCGGGAAAAGGGAATTTACGGAACCAGGGATTATGAATGGCTGGTGAAGCATCTGGAGGAAAAGGCTGCCGCTGAGGGACATGAGCTGGAGGTTTTTCAGAGCAACTGTGAGGGCGGATTGATTGACAAGATTCAGGAGGCATACCATACAGGTGTAGAGGGAATTATTATTAATCCAGGAGCATTTACCCACTATAGCTACGCCGTGCGGGATGCTCTGGCATCCATTCAGGTGCCGATTATTGAGGTTCATATTTCCAATGTTCATAAGCGGGAAGAGTTCCGCCATACGTCTGTGACTGCTCCGGTCTGCACCGGACAGATTGTGGGGCTTGGACTTCGGGGCTATGATCTGGCGATGGATTATCTAACAGGAGAAGAGGGATAATTTTTTTCCAGCTGAGGATTTCTAACGGTTCTGCCATATATCTTTTTGCCCCTTTACAGGGGAACAAGAGGAAGCGGGCGTCTGCCTTATGAAAATAAGTTTTCAACGCATTTTTCTGTTTGAACCTTTGCAGGGCTGAACTGATACGGGGATTTTTAGGAGACGAAAAAAAAAGGTTGAAAAAACGTATCTTTTATTATATTATAGAATAGATTAATCGCGTAAAACAGTACGTAAATTCAAGGAGGAATATCACATGATTTCAGCAGGTGATTTTAGAAACGGCATTACCCTGGAAATCGAGGGTGCAGTATATCAGATCGTAGAGTTCCAGCACGTTAAGCCGGGCAAGGGTGCTGCATTCGTAAGAACCAAAATCAAAAACGTTATGACCGGTTCCGTAGTAGAGAGAACCTTCCGTCCGACTGAGAAGTTCCCGTCTGCAAGAATTGACCGTGTAGACATGCAGTATCTGTATGCAGATGGTGATTTATTCAACTTCATGAACATGGACAACTACGAGCAGATCGCTCTGACTCCCGATGTGATTGGCGATGCTCTGAAGTTTGTAAAAGAGAACGAAGTTGTTAAGGTTTGCTCTTACAACGGAAAAGTATTCTCTGTTGAGGCTCCGCTGTTCGTTGAGCTGGAGATTACCAGCACAGAGCCGGGCTTCAAGGGCGATACCGCACAGGGCGCAACCAAGCCGGCTGTTGTTGAAACAGGCGCTACCGTATACGTTCCCTTATTTGTGGATAACGGCGATAAGATTAAGATTGATACCCGTACTGGTGAGTATCTTTCCAGAGCATAATTTTAAAGCAGATAAATGCAAAAACCGCTTCGGCCTTGGCCGAGGCGGTTTTTTGCATTTAGAGGCGGAAAAGTTGGATTCTGCACAATTTGAGTATGGGTTTTGGTATTTAGGAGTAGAAAGGCTGGATTCTGCACAATCTGGGTGTGGGATTTTGCATTTTCGACAGGAAAAGCCAAATTCTGCATTCCATGCCAGTGAAGCGTTTGTATTTTGGGGGATAGCGGTTAGTTTCTGTATAAGGCAGAGGGACACCCTTTCTTTGGAGCATATTCAGAGAATTCAGGAAAACAATCAGGAAATCTATCAGGAAAACAGGGAAATGTAAGTTCTGAATGACTTGAATTTTTTTTGAAATTCCTTTATAATAATAGATCAGTTTCTAAGGAAAAGAGCCGTATGTCTGGAGTTGGATTTCAGTCATCAGAAGACGGCAGGAATGGAATAAAAGGAGACAGGAAACGTGAAAAAATTTCTTGATTTGATTGCTGATGAAATGAAGGCGGCATTTGCCGGCTGTGGGTATGAGGAATCTTATGCCAAGGTAGTATTGTCAAACCGCCCGGATCTCTGTGAATATCAGTGCAATGGCGCTATGGCAGCTGCAAAAGCCTATAAAAAGAAACCGATTGATATTGCTTCAGATGTAGTTGCAAAGCTGAAGGAGCAGTGCAGTGTGAGAGCTGCTGCAGGAGAAACTCCTGTTTTTCTGGATGAGGATGTCAATGCAGTAATGCCGGGATTTATCAATCTTCGTGTCAATTCCCTATATCTGGCAGAGTATATGGAAGGTATGACTCAGGCTCCGAAGCTGGGGCTGGATGAAATTGGTCATGGAGAAACCATTATTGTGGATTACGGCGGAGCCAATGTGGCAAAGCCTCTGCATGTGGGACATCTTCGTTCTGCAGTTATTGGAGAAAGCATTCGTCGGATGGGAAATTTCTTGGGATATCATATGGTGGGCGATGTTCATCTGGGAGACTGGGGATTGCAGATGGGACTGATTATCGAGGAACTGCGGGACAGAAAGCCAGAGCTGGTGTATTTTGATGAATCTTATACTGGAGAATACCCGACAGAGCCGCCTTTTACCATCAGTGAGTTAGAGGACATTTATCCTACTGCCAGCAAAAAGGCAAAAGAGGATGAGTGCTTTAAGGAGCGTGCTCAGACTGCAACCTTTAAGCTGCAGAACGGTTACGCACCCTTTACTGCAATTTGGAAACACATTATGAATGTTTCTCTGGCAGATTTAAAGAGAAACTACGGAAATCTGGACGTACATTTTGATTTGTGGAAGGGAGAAAGCGATGCAGAGCCGTATATCCCCTGGCTGATTCAGGATCTGCAGGATAAGGGGCTGGCTTATGAAAGTCAGGGCGCTCTGGTTGTAGATATTGCAGAGCCAACAGATTCTAAGGAACTGCCTCCCTGTATTGTCCGCAAATCAGACGGAGCAGCTCTTTATGCTACTTCAGATTTGGGAACGATTCTGGAGAGAGAAAAGGATTTTGCGCCGGTAAAATATATTTATATTACAGACAAGCGCCAGGAGCTGCATTTTACCCAGGTATTCCGTGTAGCGAAAAAGGCTGGATATGTAAAGCCGGAAACCCCGATGATCCATATTGGCTTTGGTACTATGAACGGCAGAGACGGCAAGCCCTTTAAGACCAGAGACGGCGGCGTTATGCGTCTGGAGCATCTGATTGCAGATATTGATGAGGCTGTTTATGCCAGAATTATGGAAAACCGCACGGTATCTGAGGATGAAGCGAGAGAAACAGCCAAGGTTGTGGGACTGGCTGCATTAAAGTACGGAGATCTTTCCAACCAGGCTGCAAAGGATTATGTATTTGACTTAGAGCGCTTTATTTCTTTTGAGGGAAATACAGGTCCTTATATTCTGTACACGATTGTCCGGATCAAATCCATTTTGGGCAAATATCTGGATCAGAAGCAGGAAGAAGCTGAGGCTTCTGCTGTTCTTGCGCCGTCCGGCAGCGGAGAAAAGACACTGATGTTAGAACTGGCAAAATATAATGAGGTAATGGAAAATGCTTTTGCAGAGACTGCGCCTCATAAGATCTGTCAGTATATCTTTGATTTATCCAACGCATTCAACAGCTTTTACCACGATACCAGAATTCTCGCAGAGGAAGATAAGGCCCGTCAGGCCAGCTGGATTCGTCTGATCACCCTGGTAAAAGATGTTCTTACCACCTGCATCCAGGTATTAGGCTTCGAAGCCCCCGAACGGATGTGACGTTACAGCCCTGACGTGCAAAAGAAGACCTCCAGCCAGAGCGGAGTGAGCATGCTCACGTAGAGCAGGCCGGAGGTCTTCTTTTATAGGGCGGAGCCCGCGCAGCGAGATGAAGCGAAGCGGAATCGAGCTGGGAGCACGTCAGGAGAGGGAAGAGCCCAGAGCGGAGTGAGCATGCTCACGTAGAGCAGGCCGGAGGTCTTCTTTTATAGGGCGGAACCCGCGCAGCGAGATGAAGCGAAGCGGAATCGAGCTGGGAGTGCGTCAGGAGCGGGAAGTGACCGGAAAATCAGTAGGAACCGGAGGCGTGTATATGGAAATAACCAATTTCAGAACCAGCACCTTCTGGAAAGGAGAGATGGGGCTGCAGGCATCTGTTGAGGATGAAGGCAGTTCTTATCAGGTGCGCCTTTATGTCAAGGGTAGTCAGATTCGCGACTACTCTTGTTCTTGTGTAAAGGGAAATTCTTTTCACGGAATGTGTGCTCACGCGAAGCTGGTATGGGATAAATGGCAGAAGGAATTGGCAGTAGAAACAGGAAAGCCTGTATCTACATCCCAGGAAATTCGAACTATGATTCGGGAATATACGAATCGTGAGGTGGCTCAGATTATTCGGGAGCAGGAGGAAGGACAGATTCGTCTGATTCCTCGCCTGATTCTAAAAAATAATGAAGTATCTGTTGAGTTTAAGCTGGGCAGATCGCGGTTTTATGTGCTTCGGGATTTGATAGCCTTTGTACAGGCAATCGACAGTGGCGCCAGTGTCTCCTACGGAAAACAGCTGACCTTTCATCACAGCATTTATGCGTTTGCAGAAGAGGACAGACCTCTTTGTATGCTTCTGGCAGAGCTGGTTCATGTGTATCAGGAACATTATGAGCAGTTTCGCAGAAGCACCTTTGCAACAGTACAGGGGCTGAGACAGCTGAATTTAAGCCGTGCTAACCGGGATCGGTTTTTCAGGCTGATGGAAGGACAGACTCTTGAGGTAGAGTTTTCCTCCGGGGCATCTGCACAGGTGACGGTGAGCCATTCCGGAAAAGAGGGGACAGAGACCCTTCCTTTTGCAGTTTCTGTGGATATCTGCCGTGCAGGCAGAGACGGCATTCAGGTTTCTGTGGATCCGGATACCTATGGTTTTCCGGGAGAAGACTGCTGGTATGTAGGAGACAGAACGCGTTTCGTGTGTCTGGAGGGAGAAGCCTCCAGGCAGATGGGAAGTTTTTTAGAGCAGGTTTTAAAAGACAAAAGAAGTCATACACTGACTGTTCAGGATAGGGATATTCCATTGTTTTATGAGAGAGTGCTTCAGAAAATTCTCCCTTATACCAGTATGAATATTAAGGATGTGGATTTGGAACAGTATCGGCCTCAGGAATTAAAAGCAACTTTTTCATTTGACAGCCCAAGACCGGGAGAAATTACCATGAAGCCGGTGCTTTCTTACGGAGATTTTTCGTTTCAGCCAGTAGAAGATGAGAAGGTGCCAAGAACCATTTGCCGTGACGTTCCGGGAGAATTCAGAATCAGTCAGGCAATTACCAGATATTTTAAATACCGTGATGAAAGCGGGGAAACTCTTCTGATTCGGGATGATGAAGAAGCTATGTACCGGCTCCTTAGCGAGGGTATGGCAGAATTTATGGAGCTGGGAACAGTTTTTGTGTCAGAGGAAGCTGAAAAAATCAGGATTCTTCCGCCGCCGAGGGTGCAGGTGGGGGTTCAGACTATGGGAAACTGGCTGGAGCTTCATGTGGAGGCAGAGGGAATGACGCAGGCCCAGCTTCAGCAGCTTTTAAAAAATTATCAGCCGAAAAAGCCCTATTACCGACTGAAAACGGGAGAATTTCTCCAGCTGGGAGACGCAGGGATTTTTACAGTTGCAAAAATGATCAACGGTATGTCGGCAGAACAGGAGAAGGAGGAGTCCGGCACCTTTCGGATCCCCATGTACCGGGCTTTGTATCTGGACAGTATTTTGAAAGATGGAAATGGGATTACCTTTTACAGGGATAACCTGTTCAAGGCTGTTGTCAGAGGAATGAAGTCTGTGGAGGACGGAGATTTTGAGATTCCTGTGTCTATGCGCAGTGTACTGCGCAGTTATCAGAAAACAGGCTTTTATTGGATGAAAACCCTGGACAGCTATGGCTTTGGCGGAATTCTGGCAGATGACATGGGACTTGGAAAGACCGTTCAGGTGATTGCACTTTTATTGGATGAGGCCCAGAAAAACCAGGCCAGCCGTTTTCTGATTGTCTGTCCGGCTTCTCTGGTGTACAACTGGGAAAATGAGATTAACCGGTTTGCGCCGGAGCTGAAGGTGCAGACTGTGACAGGAGCTGCCGGGGAACGACAGGAAATTCTTGCAGCGGCCCACGCAGGAAATGTCGGGGAGAAGCCGCAGATTTATATTACGTCCTATGATCTTCTGAAACGGGATTTGCCTTTTTATGAAGGGATTTCCTTCCGTTTTCAGATTATTGATGAAGCGCAGTATATTAAAAATCCGTCCACCCAGACGGCCCGTGCAGTCAAGATGATTTCCTCGAGAACCAGGTTTGCCCTGACAGGAACTCCTATTGAGAACAGGCTTAGTGAATTTTGGAGTATTTTTGACTATCTGATGCCGGGATTTCTGTTTTCCTATGGAGAATTTAAAAAGCGTTTTGAGAATCCGGTGGCAAAGGACGGGGATCAGACGGCTGTGGAGACTCTGAAAAGGCTGACGGGGGCGTTTCTCCTGAGACGTCTGAAAAAGGATGTGCTAAAGGATCTGCCGGAGAAGCTGGAAACTGTGGTTTATTCCAGGGCAGAGACAGAGCAGCAGACCCTTTATAATGCACAGGCGCTGCAGCTGAAGCGGTATTTGGAGGATTTGGATGGTGATTTTGGAGGAAGCGAGCGGCTGCAGATTCTGGCGCAGATGACAAGGTTGAGACAGATTTGCTGCGATCCTTCCCTCTGCTTTCAGAAGTACAGAGGCGGCTCTGCAAAGCTGGATACCTGTATGGAGCTGATTTCCGGAGGAATTGAGGGCGGCCATAAAATGTTGGTATTTTCTCAGTTCACCTCTATGCTGGAGGTGATTGAAAAACGCCTGAAAAAGGAGGGGATTTCCTATTATCTGCTGACAGGAGGAACCTCCAAGGAGGAAAGAATACGCATGGCAGGGGCCTTTCAGACGGACAGCGTTCCTGTTTTTCTGATTTCTCTGAAGGCGGGAGGAACAGGGCTGAACCTGACAGCGGCAGATATGGTGATTCATTATGATCCCTGGTGGAATGCAGCAGCCCAGAATCAGGCAACCGACAGAACCCATCGAATTGGCCAGGAAAAGCAGGTAACAGTGTTCCAGATGATTATGAAGGATACCATTGAAGAAAATATAATGAAGCTGCAGGCGCAGAAGAAAAATCTGGCAGATCAGATTATTTCCGGGGAAAGGCTTTCCCTGTCCTCTCTTACAAAAGAGGAGCTGTTGAAGCTGCTGTCATAAAACAGTGCCTGGACAGGCAGAAAGGAGAAGAAGCGATGGCACTTTACGATTACACGGGAGCTTTGCGCCAGGGGCGCAAACAGTACCAGGCATCGGTGGCAAAGGGCGAATATCCCTATCTTCCGGTTCTGGATGATATTCTTGCCAATGCAGATATTGTTTCAGAGGTTAATTTAGGGCTGATTGATGTGCCCTTAAGCAAGATTGTGGGAACTAAGACAAAGGGACGGACAGAAGCCTTTGCAGGAAATTTTATGCCTCTTCTGGGAGAAAAGACAGAGTTTGGAGCCAAATGGGCCCGAGTTTATGATTATCAGATTGAAGAGGGGATTCACGATCCGATTCTGGCATATGAATTTATGAATCGCTACTATGTGCAGGAGGGCAATAAGCGGGTCAGTGTTTTGAAGTATGTCAATGCCTACAGCGTGCCTGCCTATGTAACCCGCCTGCTTCCCCGCCGCAGTAAGGAAGCAGACAACCGTTTGTATTATGCCTTTTTGGATTTCTATCAGGTATCCTTTAACTGTGACGTATGGTTCAGCAGAGAGGAAAGCTACAGCCGCCTTCTGAAGGCTATGGGAATGAAGCCGGGACAGGTGTGGGATCAGGATCAGAGAATGTATTTTAAGGGAGCTCATGATCTGTTTGTTCAGATATTTGAAGGAAAGCGGACACCGGATATTGAGATGACGGCATCCGATGCCTTTCTGGTTTATGTAGAGATTTTCGGTTATTCCCAGGTAAAGGAAAAAACAGGAGATCAGATGCGGCGGGATTTGGATAAAATATGGGATGAGCTGCTTTTAAAGGCTCATGGAAACAGGATTGATCTGGTAGAAAATCCCGCAGAGCAGGAAAAGCCTGCAGCAAAGCTGCTTGACTGGCTGAAGGGTTCTGAAAATATTGAGCCGGAAATGTTGAAAATAGCATTTATATATCCGAAGACCAAGGAAAGCTCTGGCTGGGTTTATGCTCATGAGCTGGGACGGATGTATTTGGAGCAGAAATACGAAGGAAAGCTGCAGACAGTGGTATTTAATAATGCCTCTACAGACAGTCAGGTGGCGCAGAATATATCTCTGGCTGTGGCTTCCGGCTGCAATGTGATTTTCACTACATCTCCTCAGATGGCGGCTCAGAGTGTAAAGGCAGCAGTGGAAAATCCTCAGATTCGTGTATTTAACTGCTCTGTGAATGTATCCTACTCCTCTATCTGTACCTATTATGCCAGAACCTATGAGGCAAAATTTTTGATGGGGGCGCTGGCGGCGGCTATGTGTGATGGGGACGAGCTGGGATATATTGCGGATTATCCGATTTATGGCCGGGTATCCAATATCAATGCCTTTGCCCTGGGAGCCAGAATGATCAACCCCAGAGCCAGGGTGCGCCTGACCTGGTCAGGTCTGGAAAATGACAGAAGCAGGGAGGAACTGGAGGAGGCGGGAATTACCTGGATTTCCGGAGATGATACGATTACGCCAAAGAGAGCTTCCCGGGAATTCGGCCTTTATCACTGCCTGCCGGACGGAACGGTGGAAAATCTGGCAACACCCATCTGTGACTGGGGAAAATGTTATGTCCAGCTGGTAGAAATGATTTGCCGCGGTATGCAGGATGCAGAAAGACAGAAGGGAAAAATGGCAGTGAATTACTGGTGGGGAATGTCTGCAGATGTGATTGACGTTATCTGCTCGGAGGCTCTGCCAAGATATACCAAGCGTCTGATCCGTTTCCTGAAATCCTCTATCTGCGGAGGAAGATTCCAGATTTTTGAAGGGGAATTTGAAACTCAGAGTGGAGAAATTATAGGAGAAGAGGGACGCAGTCTGACTCCGGAGGAGATTGTGAAAATGGATTGGCTGGCAGCAAATATTGTGGGAACGATTCCGCCGGTAGAGGCATTTAAGCCGGAGGCACGTCCTATGATTCTGCTGCAGGGGGTCAGAACAGATGCCAAAGATGAAAATGGGGAGGATGAAAAAGGTGAAAATTCTGGTACTGGCGGATCATGAATCGAAGGCGCTCTATGAGTATTTTGAACCGGAAAAGGTAAAGGATGTAGATTTGGTTTTGGCCTGCGGGGATCTGAGAAAAGGGTATCTGGATTTCTTCGCGTCTATGTGCCATGCGCCGGTACTGTATGTGTTGGGAAATCATGATGGCTGGTACAGGAAAAATGAACAATGCGGCTGTATCTGCATTGAGGATGACATTTATGTATACAAGGGAATCAGGATTCTGGGACTGGGCGGCTCCATGCAGTACATTCCCGGAGCGGAGCATCAGTATACGGAGCTGAAAATGAACTGGAGAATTAAAAAGCTCTGGTGGAAGCTGAAACGCCATAAGGGCTTTGATATTCTGGTTGCCCATGCGCCGGCAAGGGGGGTGAATGATCTGGAGGATCTTCCCCACAGGGGCTTTGCCTGCTTTCGTGCTCTGATCGAAAAATACCAGCCAAACCTGTTTGTACACGGGCATGTACATGCCAATTACGGCAATGGATTTAAGCGGGTTGATCAGCTGGGAAGCACTGTGGTGGTCAATGCTTATGACCATTATATTGTGGATTTTCCGGATCGCTAAAGACCAGAATACAGAAAGTTGTTCACAAAAGAATCACAAAAAAGCGCTTGCATTTTATTGTAAGCGCTTTTATAATCCATAAATGATAAGCTAGCTAACTATTAGGAAGCTAATTATTATAAAGATGCTATCGTTGAAAACGATTCCAGGATCAGGAGGAAACTTTAAGTAATCAAAATCATTGTCAATAGTGATTAAATGTGTTAAAATATACTCATGGAGGATATTGTTATGAACACATCTAATATCACTAATTACAAACCAAAAGATTTTGCTGAATTATTGGGTGTCTCAGTCAAAACGTTACAACGTTGGGATAGAGAAGGGATTCTGAAAGCAAATCGGACTCCAACTGATAGGCGTTATTATACTTATGACCAATATCTTCAGTTTAAGGGTATAAATACTGAAAACGATAATCGTCAGATTGTTATTTATGCCAGAGTATCTACAAGAAACCAAAAAGATGATTTACAAAACCAGGTAACATTTTTACGTCAGTTTTGTAACGCCAGAGGAATGATTGTAGACCAATGCATTGAAGAGTATGGAAGTGGTCTTAATTACAATCGTAAGAAGTGGAATCAATTATTGGATGAAGTGATGGAACAAAAAATCAAGACTATCCTAGTCACACATAAAGATAGATTTGTCAGATTTGGCTATGATTGGTTCGAAAAATTCTGTATGAAGTTCAACACAACCATAGTGGTAGTAAACAACGAAGAACTATCACCGCAAGAAGAACTTGTACAGGATATTGTTTCCATCCTTCCTGTGTTCTCCTGTAGGTTATACGGCCTTCGTAAGTATAAAAAACAAATAGAAGGAGATGGGGAGATTGCTAAAGAGCTTCAAGACGGAAATAAATCCAACCGAGGAGCAAAAGGTTAAGATTCGTAAGACGATAGGAACCTGTAGATTTATCTATAATTTCTATCTTGCTCATAATAAAGAACTTCATGAAAATGGTGAAAGATTTATGAGCAGCCATCAATTCAGAGTCTGGCTTAACAATGAATATATGCCAAATCACCCAGAATATGCATGGATTAAGGAGGCTTATTCAAAAGCAGTAACACAGTCAGTAAATCATGGAGAAACCGCATTTAAAAAGTTTTTCAAACATCAAAGTGGTTTTCCTAAGTTTAAAAAGAAGGGAAAATCAGATGTAAAAATGTATTTCGTAAAGAATAATCCAAAGGATTGCCGCTGCGAAAGACATAGAATTAACATTCCATCCCTTGGATGGGTTAGAGTGAAGGAAAAGGGATATATCCCTGTTACAAAAGATGGATATGTCATAAAAAGCGGTTCGGTTTCCATGAAAGCTGGCAGGTTTTATGTTTCGGTTCTGGCAGAAATACCGGATAGCAAGATAACGACCAATGATTACAGTGAAGGAATTGGCATAGACCTTGGGTTAAAGGATTTTGCCATTATTTCAAATGGTAAGACATATAAAAATATTAACAAATCGGCAAGATTAAAAAAACTTGAAAAACGACTGATTCGGGAGCAGAGATGTCTCTCCCGTAAGTATGAAAATTTAAAGAAAGGAGAGTCCACTCAAAAAACAAATATACAAAAGCAAAAGCTTAAGGTACAGAAGCTTTATCATCGGATAGACAATGTCCGCACGGATTACATGAACAAAACAATCGCTGAGATAGTAAAAACCAAGCCATCTTATATAACGATTGAGGATTTGAATGTATCAGGAATGATGAAGAACAGGCATCTTTCAAAAGCCGTTGCATCACAAAAGTTCTATGAATTTAGAACTAAGCTTAAAGCTAAGTGTGATGAAAATGGGATTGAATTAAGAGTCGTAGACAGATGGTATCCATCATCCAAAATATGTCATTGTTGTGGTGCTATCGAGAAAGATTTGAAGCTTTCAGATAGAATCTACCGTTGTGATTGTGGCTATGTCGAGGATAGGGATTTTAATGCTGCTCTTAATCTAAGAGATGCTTTAACTTACGAAGTTGCATAATGAAAGCAAACGTAAGTATGTACTGCGGGCTATCGCAGGAATTTACGACTGTGGAGTGTACAAGAACTTGTGAGTAGCGTATTGTTTATAATTGCCAAAGCATACACATTGAAGCAGTAAGAAGTATCCGCAAGGACTTCAATTTCTCGATGTGTTTGAGTATATTTCAACACATTTTGAGTGGCAGGTGAAGAACGTGAAAGAGAACAGGAAAGCCCGAAGGGGGGAGGAGGCCTTCTGGCGGGACCTGACAGAAAACTGGATGGATGTAAACCATCTTCACAGAACCATATTGGAGAGAAAGCTGAATCAGAATGGACTGTACCGGAGTCAGCATCAGCTGCTGATGTATATTTCTGATCATCCCAACCAGTCTCAGAAGGAGATTGCAAGGCTCAATCGGATTTCTCCGGCTACAGCGGCAGTGACTTTGAAAAAACTGGAGAAGGGCGGCTATATTCACAGGGTAGCAGATGACCGGGATAATCGGTGCAATCAGATCTGTCTGACAGAAAAGGGGAAGCTGGTGGTAGAATACAGCATTCGGTATTTCAGTCAGGTTCAGCAGAGGATGTTTGCGGGATTTACAGAAGAGGAGCGGACCAGGCTGACAGGGGATCTGGAACGAATTAAGAAAAATCTGACAGAATTTCTGTCTGAGACAGAAAGAGAGGATATATCATGAAGCAATATGTAAAATATGCAAAGCCTTATCTTGGCGCCTTTATCATAGGTCCGTGTCTGATGCTGACAGAGGTGCTTGGTGACATTCTTATGCCGAAGATGATGTCTCTGATTATTAATCATGGAGTAGCTGCCCACGATACAGGCTATATTCTTCGTATGGGGCTTTACATGGTTCTGGTGGCAGCAGTAATGGCAGTCAGCGGAATCGGAGGCGCTTATTTTTCTGCAAAGGCATCGATTAGCTTTACCAGTGATCTGAGAAAGGAGCTGTTTGAAAAGGTACAGCGGTTCTCATTTAAAAATATTGATGATTTCAGCACAGGTTCTCTGGTAACAAGACTGACCAACGATGTACAGCAGGTGCAGCAGGTAATGATGATGGGACTTCGTCTGGCGCTGCGGGCACCAGGAATGCTCGTAGGAGCACTGATTATGGCATTTCTGATGAATCCCAGACTGGCTCTGATTATTCTTGTGGTGATTCCTCTGCTGGCAGCGGCAATCGCGGCTATTATGACAACAGCTTATCCCAGATTCGGCATTATGCAGACTAAGCTGGATAAGATGAATTCAGGCATCCAGGAAGCCTTGACCAATGTGCGGCTGATCAAGTCTTTTGTGCGCGAGGATCATGAAATGGAAAAATTCCGCAGATCCAATGAAGATCTGCAGGAAAACAGCCTGCGGGCCATGAAGATTGTGATTATGACTATGCCCGTGATGATGCTGGCCATGAATATTACAACAGTGGCTGTTGTGTGGTACGGAGGAAATATGATTATCGGCGGCACCATGCAGGTGGGAGATCTGACGGCCTTTACTACCTATATTGTTCAGATCCTGATGTCTCTGATGATGCTTTCCATGGTATTTCTTCAGAGCGCCCGGGCCATGGCATCGATTAAGAGAATCGATGAGTTGATGAATACAGAGGTGGATTTGACAGACGATCAGGCAGGAAGAAAGGAGCTTGAGGTCAAAGAGGGACGGATTGAATTTAAGGATGTATCCTTTAGCTATGACAGGAATGGAGAGGACAAGGTATTAGAGCACATCAGTTTTACTGCGGAGCCGGGACAGGTTGTGGGAATTATCGGTTCTACGGGAAGCGGAAAGACTTCTATGGTTCAGCTGATTCCCCGTCTGTACGACGTGACAGAGGGAGCGGTTCTGGTAGATGGAGTGGATGTGAGAGAATATTCTCTGAAGCATCTGAGAAACGGCGTAGGCATGGTTCTCCAGAAAAATGTGCTGTTTTCCGGAACGATTGAAGAGAATCTTCGCTGGGGCAGTGAGACCGCCTCAGAAGAGGATATCAGGGCAGCAGCAGACGCAGCCCAGGCAGACAGCTTTGTAGCGTCCTTTAAAGATGGCTATGACACAGACATGGGGCAGGGCGGCGTAAATGTATCCGGCGGTCAGAAGCAGCGGCTGTGTATTGCCAGAGCTCTGCTGAAAAAACCGAAGATTCTGATTCTGGATGACTCTACCAGCGCGGTGGATACGGCTACAGAGGCAAAGATCCGAGAAAGCTTTCATACCACGCTGAAGGATACGACAAAGCTGATTATTGCCCAGAGAATCAGTTCGGTAGAAGATGCAGATCAGATTCTGGTGCTGGATGACGGACATCTGATTGGAGTGGGAACTCACAGAGAGCTTCTGGAGCACTGCGAGGCTTATCAGGAAATTTATTATTCCCAGAGAGATAAGGAAGGGGAGGCAAGCGCATAAATGAACGAAAAACAGAAACTGGACAGTCTGAAACGGCGTTATGGACGCCGTCCCTCCCAGAGAGGAGCTGTGGGAGGCGGAGGAATGCGCAGGCATCATGGGCCGGGAGCCCGGATGGCGGCAAAGGGCGGAAGACCCAAAGAGGCCAAAGCAGCGATTCGCCGTCTGATGACCTATTTAAAGGAAGATAAGGCGAAAATGGGATTTGCCTTTGTATGTGTGGTGTTAAACACCTTTGGAACCCTGGCAGGCGCCTATATGCTTCGTCCGATTATCAACACCTATATTGTTCCTATTGACGGAAGCCGCGGTGATGCTGCGGGGCTGGCACGGGCGCTGCTTGTTATGGCGGCAGTTTATGTGATTGGGGTAGGAGCCAACTATGCTCAGGCAAAGATTATGCTGACTGTGGCCCAGAACGCCTTAAAACGAATCCGAAACGATCTGTTTGAGAAGCTGCAGAGTCTTCCTGTGCGGTATTATGATACCAATTCCAACGGAGATCTGATGAGCCGTTTTACAAACGATGTGGATACCATTGGAAATATGCTGAGCAGTACGCTGGTACAGCTGTTTTCTGGAGCTTTGAGCATTGTGGGAACCTTGATTTTGATGATTTACACGAATATCTGGCTGACTTTGGTGACTCTGATTATGATCCCTCTGATGATGAAGGCAGGCGGAGCTGTAGCGCGAAGAAGCCAGAAATACTTTTCGGCCCAGCAGTCTTCTCTGGGAGCCTTGAACGGCTACATTGAGGAAACAGTCACTGGACAGAAGGTGGTAAAGGTATTCTGCCATGAGGATGTGGCTGCGGAAGAATTTGAACTTCTGAACCGTGATTTGCGTGATAATCAGATTCGCGCCCAGTTTTTCGGCGGAATTATGGGCCCGGTTATGGGAAATTTAAGCCAGGTAAACTACGCTCTTACAGCCTGCATTGGCGGCCTGCTATGTGTATTTCGGGGCTTTGACGTAGGCGGTCTGTCTGTATTTTTAAATTTTTCCAGACAGTTCAGCCGTCCGATCAATGAAATTTCCATGCAGGTCAGCAATGTTTTTTCTGCCCTGGCAGGAGCGGAGCGGGTTTTTGCTGTGATGGATGAGGCTCCGGAGCCGGAGGATGACAAGGATGCAGTGACTCTTGCGCCAATGGAAGGCCATGTAATTTTGGATCATGTGACTTTTGGATACAATCCGGACAAGGTGATTTTAAATGATATCAGCCTTTATGCGAAGCCAGGACAGAAGATTGCTTTTGTAGGCTCTACAGGAGCAGGAAAAACAACCATTACCAATCTGATTAACCGGTTTTATGATATTCAGTCAGGAAGCATTACCATTGACGGCGTAGATATCCGGCATATTAAGCGGGAGAACCTGAGAAGCAATATTGCCATGGTACTGCAGGATACGCATTTGTTTACAGGAACCGTGATGGAAAATATCCGTTACGGACGGCTGGATGCTACAGACGAGGAAGTGATTCAGGCTGCAAAAACGGCTTCCGCCCATTCCTTTATTATGCGTCTGCCTCACGGATATCAGACTATGCTGGAGGGAGACGGAGCGAATCTAAGCCAGGGACAGCGGCAGCTTTTAAACATTGCCAGAGCAGCTATTTCCAAAGCGCCGGTGCTGATTCTTGATGAGGCGACCAGCTCTGTGGATACCAGAACAGAACGCCATATTGAGCATGGAATGGATCGGCTGATGGCCGATAGGACCACCTTTGTGATTGCTCACCGGCTCTCTACAGTTCGCAATGCCAATGCTATTATGGTACTGGAAAACGGACGGATTATCGAACGGGGCGATCACGATGAGCTTCTGGCGATGAAAGGGCGGTATTACGAATTGTATACGGGACTTTCGGAGCTGGAGTAAGAGCCGGGAAACTCTTTATTTGTAACAGTTCAGTCTTGCAGCTTCTTGCCCGCTTACAGCGGACAAGAAGCTTTAGCCGTCCGCTTTATGTGGATTCAGTCAGGAAAACTCTTATGAAAGCAAACTTTCAACGAGTTTTCCTGACTGAATCCCCGCAAGGTTGAACTGTTACCTTTATTTTGTCAATGAGGGAGCCATATCTGCATCCGTATAACATGCGATGGAAGATAATTCGTAGGCAGTCGGATTCTCCAGGATACCTGTGGAAATATGAAAATATTTGTTATCTGGGGGCAGCTTCATATATTTTGTGTAAATTCTTTTGTTCTAAATTTATGATATAGGCAAATGTGAGTGCCTCTTTTCTTACATTCATCACCTGTTCCTGTTATCTTTAAAATACGACAAGAACAATAAAAAATCAATATCTAGTGTACATATTATACCGCTTTTTGCGTGAATTGTGTAATTTTTATGGAAATAGAACTCCACCAATTTGTTTTCAGGACAGCCCTATGTTCTTTTGGCGCTTGTATTCAGCTGATTGTGCAGGAATCGCCGTTTTCCTCTAAAAATGCAAAAAGCGCGCCTGATATTGTGCAGAAATCGCCATTTTTCTTCCAAAATGCAAAATCTCGCTCAGAAATTGTGCAGAAATCGCCATTTTTCTTCTAAAATGCAAAACCATGCCCAGAAATTGTGCAGAAATCGCCGTTTTTCTTCTAAAATGCAAAATTATGGCCAGAAATTGTGCAGAAACCGCCATTTTTCTTCTAAAATGCAAAATTATACCCAGAAATTGTGCAGAAATCGCCATTTTTCTTCTAAAATGCAAAATTATGCCCAGAAATTGTGCAGAAATCGCCGTTTTCCCTCCAAAATGCAAAACCAGGCCTTGATATTATGCATAAAACCCATCCCATTAGGCGGACACGTCAAATACGCATTTATATAAAAACAGCGCTGCTCCATAGATGCTTTCTCATCTACTTCGCAGCGATGTTTTTTCTTCCTTTTAAAGTATGTGCTCTGTCTGGCTGACAGGATGTTACATTGTCATCTTTAATCCGCAGTTAAGTTTTTCTGTGCGGTTGCCAGCATCAGCTTAATCCGGTTCAGCTGGTTCACCTCACTGGCGCCGGGATCGTAGTCTACAGCAATGATGTTGGCGCCGGGATTGGTCCGGCGAAGCTCTTTGATTACGCCTTTTCCGACAATATGGTTGGGCAGACAGCCAAAGGGCTGGGTGCAGACAATATTTTCTACACCAGAGTGAAGCAGCTCCAGCATTTCTCCGGTCAAGAACCAGCCCTCACCGGTTTGATTGCCCAGGGATACATATTCCTTGGCCATGTCAGCCAGTTCCCAGATGCGGGAGGGGGGCGTAAAGTGTTCGCTGGAATCCAGCTCCCTGCGGGCTACTTTCCGGAAATATTCCAGAAGAGCAATACCCAGATTGCACAGGCGGGCAGTGGAGCGTTTTCCTCCCAGATGATCGGCCTTAAAGTTGTTATTGTAGAAACAGTACAGCAGGAAGTCCATTAGATCCGGAACAACGGCTTCAGCGCCTTCGGCTTCCAGCAGCTCTACAATATGGTTGTTGGCCAGAGGAGAGAATTTTACAAGAATCTCGCCTACAATACCTACGCGAGGCTTTTTGACAGTAACCCTTGGAAGACGGTCAAAATCACGGACAATGCCTCGAATGTTTCTTCTAAATTCGATCATGCCGGCTGCCCTGGTAGAAAGACTGGCAATACAGCGTTTTTTCCACTTTTCATGGAGCGCATTGGCAGCGCCCGGTTCCTTTTCATAGGGACGGGTAGCATAGAGAACCCGCATGAAAATATCACCGTAAACCACAGCCTGCATGGCTTTGGTGATCAGTCCCGGCGTCAGGGTAAATCCGGGATTGGTTTCCATGCCGTTGGCATTGACAGAAATAACAGGAATCTGAGGCATTCCTGCTTTTTCCAGCGCCCGTCGGATAAATCCGATGTAATTGGAGGCGCGGCAACCACCTCCGGTCTGAGTCATAAATACAGCTGTTTTATTCAAATCATATTTTCCTGATAAAAGGGCAGACATGATTTGTCCGATTACAATCAGGGAAGGATAGCAGGCGTCATTGTTGACGTACTGCAGCCCAGTATCAATGGATTCCCGGCTGTCATTCTGAAGGATTTCTATGCGATATCCGAATGCCCGGATGGCAGGCTCAATCAAATCAAAGTGAATGGGCGACATCTGAGGACATAACAGGGTATAATCCCGCTTCATTTCCTTGGTAAAGATAACTCGGTTGTAGGCGCTGGAAACCACTCTCTGCTCCAGAGAT
The DNA here is from genome assembly GCF_964238185.1 of Lachnoclostridium sp. Marseille-P6806. NCBI lineage: Bacteria > Bacillati > Bacillota > Clostridia > Lachnospirales > Lachnospiraceae > Lachnoclostridium > Lachnoclostridium sp. Marseille-P6806. The sequence goes on along the minus strand of NZ_CAXSLG010000001.1, from coordinate 77,397 downwards.
TTTTGTCTCCGGACACGAAGCGCCGCAATCAGGGAGCGGATTCGGATCCGGGCAGCTCCCAGATTGTTGACTTCATCGATTTTCAGCACTGTATAAATTTTCCCGGCGCTGGTCAGAATGTCATGAACCTGATCCGTGGTGACTGCGTCCAGGCCGCAGCCAAAGGAGTTCAGCTGGATCAGATCCAGACAGTCGCAGGTTTTTACATAGGAGGCCGCCCGATACAGCCTGGAGTGGTACATCCACTGATCCGTGACAACAAGAGGCCGCTCCACCTGACCTAGGTGACTGACAGAATCCTCAGTGAGAACAGCCAGTCCATAGGACGCGATAAGCTCCGGAATGCCGTGGTGAATCTCCGGATCCACATGGTAGGGACGTCCGGCAAGAACAATGCCGTGGCGGTCATGCTCTTTCAGCCATGCAATGGTTTCCTCACCCTTCTTCTCCATATCCCGTCGGGATGCCAGAAGCTCCTGCCAGCCTGCATGGGCAGCCTTCTGAATCTCGATGGAGGAAATCTCATATTCCCTGCCAAATTCCACAATCAGCTGTTTCGTAAGAATCTCTTCGCTGGTAAAGGCAAAGAAAGGATTCATAAAGTGAATATGGTTTTCAGCCAGCTCCTCTACGTTATTTTTTATGTTTTCTGCATAGGAAGTAACCATGGGGCAGTTGTAATGGTTTCCGGCATCGGGAGTTTCATTCCTCTCGTAGGGAATACAGGGATAGAAAATATCCTGAACGCCCTGCTTAATCAGCCAGGTAATATGGCCGTGAACCAGCTTTGCCGGATAGCACTCAGACTCACTGGGAATAGATTCGATACCCAGCTCATAAAGCTGTCTGGTGGACTGAGGGGAAAGCAGGACGGAAAAGCCCAGCTCCCTGAAAAATACAGCCCAGAACGGGAAATCCTCATACATATTCAGAACCCTGGGGATGCCGATAACTCCGCGGGGGGCCTGATCAGCTGTAAGTGGTTCGTAGCCGAAAACACGGCGGAACTTGTAGTCAAACAGGTTTGGAACCTCTTTTTTTGATTTTTCCCGGCCGAGACCGCGTTCGCATCGGTTTCCGCTGATAAACTGGCGTCCCCCCTCAAAACGGTTGACGGTGAGGACACAGTGGTTGGTGCAGCCCTTGCACCGGGTCATCGAGGTTTCATATTTTAACTGCATGATCTTGTCCAGAGGCAGCATGGATGAGGTTTTCTGGCTGGTGTACCGTTCTCTGGCAATCAGAGCAGCACCGAAAGCGCCCATGATTCCTGCAATATCAGGACGGATAGCTTCGCAGCCAGATATTTTTTCAAAGCTTCTCAGCACAGCGTCATTATAAAAGGTTCCGCCCTGAACCACCACATGAGAACCCAGATCGGATGGACGGGTAATTTTGATTACCTTAAATAAAGCATTTTTAATGACAGAATAGGCCAGTCCTGCAGAAATATCTGCGACAGAAGCGCCTTCCTTCTGAGCCTGTTTGACATTGGAATTCATAAATACCGTACAGCGAGTGCCCAAATCCGTAGGATTCTTGGCAAACAGCGCTTCTTTGGCAAAATCAACTACGCTGTAGTTCAGGGATTTGGCAAAGGTTTCAATAAAGGAACCGCAGCCGGAGGAGCAGGCCTCGTTCAGCTGAACGCTGTCTACGGTGCTGTCCTTGATTTTAATACATTTCATATCCTGACCGCCAATGTCCAGGATACAGTCTACATCTGGCTCAAAAAATGCAGCGGCATAATAATGGGAGATGGTTTCCACCTCTCCCTCATCCAGCATCAGGGCAGCCTTTAAAAGAGCCTCTCCATAGCCGGTTGAGCAGGACCAGGCGATTTTTGCCGTGTCTGGAAGCTGCTGGCGGATTTCACCGATGGCCCGTATGGCAGTGGCAATAGTGCTGCCGTTGTTGTTGTCATAAAAATGGTAAAGAAGACTTCCATCCTCTGCGACAAGCGCCACCTTGGTTGTAGTGGAACCGGCGTCAATGCCCAGAAAGCAGTTTCCGCTGTAGGTGGAAAGCTCCGCTTTTTTCACACAGCTCTGACGATGACGGCTGCAGAAATCCTCATATTCCTCCTGTGAGGCAAACAGCGGTTCCATACGCTTAACCTCAAACTCCATCTGAATGCCGGAGGAGAGGCGCTTGCTCAGCTCGGTCAGGGAACTGGAGATATCGTTCTTTGCATTCATAGCGGCTCCAGTAGCAGCAAAAAGATGAGAGTGTTCTGGCGCTACAATATGCTCTGCATCAAGATTCAGAGTCCGGATAAAGGCATGTCTTAACTCTGGAAGAAAATGAAGAGGTCCGCCCAGAAAGGCAACCGTACCACGGATAGGCTTTCCGCAGGCCAGTCCGCTGATGGTCTGGTTGACAACAGCCTGAAAAATAGAGGCAGCCAGATCCTCTCTGGTAGCCCCTTCGTTGATCAGCGGCTGTATATCAGATTTTGCAAATACTCCGCACCGGGCTGCAATCGGGTAAATCATCTGATAATGTTTTGCATAATCATTCAGACCGGATGCGTCTGTCTGCAGCAGAGAGGCCATCTGATCAATAAAAGAACCGGTGCCGCCAGCACAGATTCCGTTCATTCGCTGGTCAATTCCTCCGGTAAAGTAAATGATCTTTGCATCTTCCCCGCCCAGCTCAATGGCTACATCTGTCTGAGGAGCATACGCCTGAAGCGCAGTGGCTACGGCAACAACCTCCTGGGTAAAGGGAATGTTCAGATGTCTGGAAAGAGTCAGACCGCCGGAACCTGTGATACTGGCCCTGACGGTCATTTCTCCCAGTTTTTCTTTTGCCCGAGACAATAAAAGAGCGAGCGTCTCCTGAATATTGGCGTAGTGACGCTCGTAGTCGGCAAATAATATATGGTTATCGCTGTCTAATACAGCGATTTTGACAGTTGTGGAACCGATGTCGATTCCTAAAGAGTTATGTAATTTCATGTTTTCGGGAATGTTTTTCCCCGCCTCCTTATCTGAAACACGTAAAATAGCATTTTTACACCTCAGTTTAACATAAAACATGAGAAAATACAATTTTCATACCTGTTAAAAAAAAGTTAAGAAACTGTATAAAAACTGTGAGATTTGAAAAATTAGGTCTTTTGGTTTGACAAACAGGCTGGCAGAAACTATAATGATATAGCAGTAACTCTGAAAATATGGAAAAGAAAGGATGGATGGCAGCTATGGATGGTGGCTCGTGTTACCACGCGGAAACAGAAGATGGACGAAAGCGCATACCTGCATTGCATTCTTAAATTCAGAGAGGAATCAGAAAATTTTCTTTCCTGAAGAACCGCGGTGCAGGTATCTCCAGCGCTGTGGCAGACAATAATATTATAAGGAAAGGAATAATCTGACATGGTTCGTATTTTTAAAACAGAGGAAGGCGTAGTTCGCCAGATTGAAGAGATTGAGAGCGGATGCTGGGTTGCACTGACCGACCCGACAGCTACGGAAATTCTTGAGGTGGCAGAACGGTTTGGAATTGATCCGGATGATGTGAAGGCACCGCTGGATGAGGAGGAGCGATCCCGTATTGAGAGCGAGGATACCTACAGCCTGATTGTTGTGGATATTCCGCTGATTGAGGAGCGCAACGAAAAGGACTGGTATGTGACCATCCCTATGGGTATTATTATGACAGAAGAGGCAATCGTGACTGTCTGCCTGGAGGATACCCCGGTGTTGACAGCCTTTATGGACGGCCGGGTGCGGGATTTCCATACCCATATGAAGAGCCGTTTTATTCTGCAGATTCTGTATAAGAATGCTTCCTTGTATCTGCAGTATCTGAGAATTATTGATAAAAAGAGTGAGGTAGTGGAGCGTGAGCTTCACAAATCCCAGAGAAACCAGGAGCTGATTGAGCTGCTGGAGCTGGAAAAGAGCCTTGTGTACTTTACAACCTCCCTCCGCTCCAATGAGATGGTGCTGGAGAAGCTGCTGCGCAGCGAAAAGATCAAGAAGTATCCGGAGGATACGGATCTTCTGGAGGATGTTATCACAGAGAATAAACAGGCCATCGAGATGGCCAATATTTACAGCGGTATTCTGAGCGGAACCATGGATGCCTTTGCATCGGTTATTTCCAATAATCTGAATATCGTAATGAAGTTCCTGGCTACGATTACGATTGTTATGTCGATTCCGACAATGGTAGCCAGCTTTTATGGAATGAACGTCAATTCAGTGGGAATGCCTTTTGCTTCCAGCCCCTATGGTTTTGTGATTGTTCTGGGCTTTGCAGCCCTGCTGTCCGGCCTGGTAGCGCTGATTTTTTCCAAGAAGAATCTGTTTTAATTGTTGGCAAATAGGTTTCGGAAAGGAAGATTCATGGAGTTTTTCAGAAAATTAGAAAGAAAGTATCAAAGATATGCGATACCGAATCTGATGTATTATATTACAATTCTTTATGCAGTTGGACTGGTAATCTGGCTGGTAAATCCGATTCTGTATTTTGAATATCTGAGTCTGGATGTGGGGGAAATTCTCCAAGGACAGGTTTGGCGGATTGTGACATTTTTGCTGTTTCCGCCGGCATTTGGAAACTGGCAGTTTTCTACCGTGTTTTTAGGTGTTTTAGCCCTGTTTGTATACAATAATCTGGGTCAGACGCTGGAAAATGTTTGGGGTTCTTTTCGATTTAATGTATTTTTTTTGATGGGTGTGGTAGCTCAGGTTCTGGCTGCCTTTGTAGGATATTTTATATTTAAGGAAAATTGGATGCTGACAACAGGCTTTCTTAATTCTTCGGTTTTCCTTGCATTTGCCATCTGTTTTCCGGATGCGCAGTTCCTTCTGTTTTTTGTATTGCCGATTAAAGCCAGATGGCTGGCAGTGGCAGAGGGAGCGGTGTATCTGTTTGACTTTATCAACGGCGGAATGAATACAAAAGTGGAGCTGGCAGTTTCTTTGCTGAATATCCTGGTATTCTTTGCTATGACCCGCAACTACAAGCGGTATGCGCCTAAGGAGATAAAGCGGAAGCAGGAATTTAAACGGGAAATGAAAATCATAGCGCCTGGACAGGCAAGACATCGCTGCGCAGTATGCGGCAGGACAGAGCTGGATGGAGAAAATCTGGAATTCCGCTACTGTTCCAAATGCGAGGGAAATTATGAATACTGCCAGGATCACCTGTACACCCATCAGCATGTTACAAAGAATTCTGGACAATAGGCTGTAAAAAACGGAGGACAATTTTTTATGAAAAAGACAAAAATCATATGTACCATGGGACCAAATACCAACGACAGAGATCTGATGAAGGCTCTGGCTCTTCATGGCATGGATGTTGCCAGATTTAACTTCTCTCACGGCGATTACGAGGAACAGAAAATGCGTCTCGATATGTTGAAAAGCATCCGTGAAGAAACTGGGCTTCCCATTGCCGCTCTTCTGGATACGAAGGGACCGGAGATTCGTACCGGACTTCTGAAAGATGGAAAAAAGGTAACTCTGGAAGCTGGACAGACCTATACTCTGACAACCAGAGAGATTGTGGGAGACAATCAGATTGCTCATATTAACTACAGCGGATTAAATGAAGACGTAGCAGAAGGCAACCGGATTCTGATTGATGACGGACTGATTGAGCTGAAGGTACAGGAAGTAAATGACACAGATATTGTTTGTCAGGTTATAAATGGCGGTGAACTGGGAGAGAAAAAAGGAGTTAATGTACCAAATGTAAAAATTAAGCTGCCGGCTCTTACCGATAAGGATAAGGCAGATATTCGTTTTGGTATTGAGCAGGGCTTTGATTTTATTGCTGCATCCTTTGTACGTACAGCAGATGCAGTTCGTGAGATTCGTGAAATTCTGGATGAGGCTGGTTCTTCTATTCAGATTATTGCCAAGATCGAAAATGCAGAGGGAATTGAGAATCTGGATGCGATTATTGAAGCCAGTGACGGTATTATGGTAGCCAGAGGCGATATGGGCGTAGAGATTCCGGCAGAGGAAGTTCCCCACATTCAGAAAATCATTATTTCCAAGTGCAACCAGGCCTGCAAGCCGGTTATTACTGCAACACAGATGCTGGATTCCATGATCCGTAATCCCCGTCCTACCAGAGCAGAGGTAACGGATGTGGCAAATGCCGTATATGACGGAACCGATGCTGTTATGCTGTCCGGTGAGACTGCTATGGGTAAATATCCGGTGGAAGCTCTCAGCATGATGGCTCAGATTTGTGAGTCTACAGAGAAATATCTGGATTACGGCTCCTACCGCAAGAGAAAGGTTTCTGCTGAGAATGAGCAGAATATTTCCAATGCAGTGTGCTATTCTTCAGTTTCCACTGCACATGCACTGAACGCCAAGGCAATTATTGCTCCGTCCATCAGCGGCTTTACAACAAGAATGCTGTCTAAGTGGAGACCGGGCGTACAGATTATTGGTCTGTCTCCCAGCGCTTCCGCTGTGCGTCAGATGCAGATTTACTGGGGAGTTCGTCCTTTCCAGGCAAAGCGTGCTGAATCTACAGACGTGCTGATTTGGTCCTCTCTGGAGCTTCTGAAGAACAAGGGAATTCTGGAGGAAGGCGATGTTACGGTTGTAACTGCAGGCGTTGTCAGCAGAGCAAGCCGTCATGAGCCGGCTGCAAACACGAACATTATGCGTGTAGTTGTTGTTGACTAAGAACAAAATTTAGAAATTGTTATGAGATAACAGAGACAAAGAAGTCTGATATGGCAGAAAAATGTCATTCAGACTTCTTTTTGTATCATAGGAAAGTTCGCTCTATGATACAAAAACGCTCCGCGAGGAACGCCATGCGGCGGAAGAGAAATTTTTCTTGTTTTAGAAAAAGTCAGTATAGGAGGTTAGTATGGATAAAAAACCATTTGTTACAAAGGAACAGCTGGAAATCATTACAAAGAAATATCCGACCCCTTTTTATCTTTATGATGAAAAGGGCATTCGGGAAAATGCAGAACGTCTGAAAAAGGCTTTTGCCTGGAACTCCGGATACCGGGAATATTTTGCCGTGAAGGCTACGCCGAATCCCTATCTTTTGCAGATTTTGAAGGAGGAGGGCTGCGGAGCTGACTGTTCCTCCGCAACAGAGCTTATGATGGCAGATGCTGTGGGATTTTCCGGCCATGACATTATGTTTTCCTCCAATGAAACTCCTCCGGAGGAGTTTGCTTTGGCAGAAAGACTGGGAGCTGTCATCAATCTGGATGACATTACCCATATTGAATGTCTGGAAAAGACTCTGGGCTATATACCAGAAACCATCAGCTGCCGCTATAATCCAGGCGGTGTATTCAAAATCAGCAACGAGATTATGGATAATCCGGGAGATGCCAAATATGGGATGACAACGGATCAGATTGTTGAGGCATTTCGTATTCTGAAAGCAAAGGGGGCCAGACATTTTGGAATTCATGCCTTTCTTGCCAGCAATACAGTAACCAATGAATATTATCCCATGCTGGCAAGGATTCTGTTTGAGCTGGCTGTAAGGCTGCATCAGGAAACAGGAGCTCATGTGGCCTTTATTAATCTCTCTGGAGGCGTCGGTATTCCTTATCGTCCGGATCAGGAGCCCAATGACATTATGGCTATAGGAGAGGGCGTGAGAAAGGTATACGAGGAGGTGCTGGTTCCGGCGGGGATGGGAGATGTCAGTCTCTGTACGGAGATGGGACGGTTTATGACAGGACCTTATGGGTGCCTGGTTACGAGAGCTATTCATGAAAAGCATACCTATAAAGAGTATATCGGCGTAGATTCCTGTGCGGTCAATCTGATGCGTCCGGCTATGTACGGCGCCTACCATCATATTACTGTGGCTGGAAAGGAAACAGCTGTCTGTGATCACAGATATGATATCGTGGGCTCTCTCTGCGAAAACAACGATAAGTTTGCGATTGATCGGATGCTTCCAGAAATAGAGATGGGAGATCTTTTGGTGATTCACGATACCGGGGCTCACGGATTTTCTATGGGGTATAATTACAATGGAAAGCTGAAATCAGCAGAGCTTCTTCTGAAATCAGATGGAACGGTACAGAAGATACGAAGGGCAGAAACGCCGCAGGATTATTTCGCTACCTTAGATGAGTGTCCCATGATGGAAAAATACAGAAAGCACAGCGAGGTATAGGAGAAGGGAGAGAAAAGCAGGAGAGAAGGGAACGTTTAGGGAAAAGAGCCTGAAAAAACGGAAAAAACGCCGGAAAGCTGCAGAATATCAGCTTTTCCGGCGGGGGATATTAATCGTTCTAATGGAACCTATACGTTAAAGCGGAACAGAATAACGTCTCCGTCCTTTACCACATAATCCTTTCCTTCCAGTCCAACCAGACCCTTTTCCTTTGCCTTGGCATAGGTTCCACAGTCCAGCAGATCCTGATAGTTTACAACCTCAGCGCGAATAAATCCGCGTTCAAAGTCAGAGTGGATTTTTCCGGCAGCCTGAGGAGCTTTGGTTCCAACTTTAATGGTCCATGCTCTGGTTTCATCCTCTCCGGAGGTCAGATAACTAATCAGACCCAGAAGTCGGTAGCTGGCAGCAATGAGCTTGTCCAGACCAGATTCGGAAAGACCAAGAGCCTCTAAGTATTCCTGCTTTTCATCATCGTCCAGCTCAGCAATTTCCTGCTCAATCTGAGCGGAAATAATAAATACCTCAGAACCGTTTTCAGCAGCAAACTCTCTTACCGCAGCAACATGGGAATTGGAAGCTCCGTCGTCTGCCAGATCTTCTTCACCTACATTGGCGGCAAAAATAACCGGTTTGCAGGTAAGCAGATTCAGGGAATTAACAAAAGCCATAACATCCTCATCCTCGTTCTCATAGGTGCAGGCCAGCTTGCCGTCTTCCAGAATTACCTTCAGCTCTCTTAAAACGTCCAGCTCTTTTGCCAGAGACTTATCATTCATGGCAGAGCGGGCTGTCTTTGCAATCCGGCGTTCCAGAATCTCCAGATCTGAAAAGATCAGCTCCAGATTGATGGTTTCAATATCGCGGAGAGGATCAACACTTCCTTCTACATGAATGACATTTTCATCCTCAAAGCAGCGGACAACGTGTACAATAGCGTCTACCTCACGGATATTGGCCAGAAACTGATTGCCCAGACCTTCGCCCTTGGATGCTCCTTTTACCAGACCGGCAATATCAACGAATTCGATAACAGCTGGAGTTACCTTTTTGGAGTGATACAGATCGCCTAACAGCTTTAAGCGCTTGTCAGGAACAGGAACTACGCCTACGTTGGGATCGATGGTGCAGAAGGGATAGTTTGCAGATTCTGCGCCTGCCTTGGTCAGAGAATTAAACAGTGTACTTTTTCCTACGTTGGGAAGTCCCACGATACCTAATTTCATTTTATCTTTACCTGTCCAGAAACCTTGCAATTTTGCGGGCTTCTGCCTTTCCTTATATTTCTTTTACGCCCTTTTTACGCCTTTTTCATCGCCATAAAGTATAGCATAAGGAATCTGCTTTTTCAATCGTATCGGGCAAATATGTTTGGAATAATGGTTGACACAGCAAACAGGATATGCGATATTCCTATCTTTGACAGTGAGATTTAGAAAAACACCGTGGAAATGCTTGTTTTATATAGATTTTCCAGCGGTGCTTTTTCGTTTTATCCTTATCATCCGGGTGCTTGGCAAGGTAGGCAGCGGCAATCGCAGACTGCCGCTGTGTGGGCGGCGGGCATTTAGTCGTAAAGGTTCGGGGGAAGTAATTTAATCATCTCTGAGTGTTATATTATTCCTCTATAAAAGCCTGACTCATAATATAAAATTCGTCTTGGCTTGGAAGGTACTTTTTTTCCATTGGTTCTAATGTGTCATCATAGCGTTCCGCTTCTTCCTTACTGATTGCCATAACAGGACTATCCTGATAAAGCCATTTATGATCATCCAATATATGGGGGATTAGTTCTTTTACCATCATCGCAGCAGGATATTTTCCGTTTTCGATACAAACATTATATTTCTTGCAACATTTAAATCCACGGCTAACATAGTTGGCAGGACTTCCCAAAATAACAATCGTATCATATCCTAACTGTATGGCTGCTTGAAATGAATGCTCCATAAGCATTTTTCCATACCCCATTCTCTGGTAAGCCGGATGGATACTAACCGGACCAAATGTTAAAATCTCTTTTTCAGTTCCATTTTCATCGGTCAATTTTGCTTTTGTATACATGATATTGCCGATCACCTGACCATCCAGTTCTAATACAAAATCCAATTCCGGAATAAAGTCCTCATGTTCCCGCATGATATGAACTAAATAATGTTCCACACATCCCGGTACATAAAGATTATAAAAGGCTTGTCTTGTAATCCTCTCTACAAGTTCCCAATCTTCTTTCTTTTCATTTCTAATAATAATATTTTCTTCCATAAAGCAGTATCTCCTTTTTACACTCTGATTGGCATTTTTTTAATTAACTTGGAAATTTGCTTTTCTCGCATTCCTTTTGCAAGCATGTAGCTCTCTTTATCTTCCATATAATCATTTTCTGCTTTAAGCTTCTGATAGGATTGCCAACGGTTAATTTCTAATTTTCCAGTTGTCAATGCTTTCTGAATAGCACATCCCGGCTCATTTGTATGGGTACAGTTGCGGAATTTACACTGAGCAGCCAGTTCTTCAATGTCCATAAAGGTTCTTTCAATTCCGGTATCATTATCCCACATTCCAAATTCACGCATACCCGGAGTATCGATTACCATGCCGCCTGAAGGGAGCAGAAACAATTCTCTGTGTGTAGTGGTATGTCTGCCTTTGTCATCATTGCGAAGTCCGTTTGTTTTTAGGAGTTCTTTCCCCAGCAGGCGATTGATGAGGGTAGATTTCCCTACGCCCGAAGAACCAATGAACGCTATCGTTTTGCCCTCCGAAATAAATGGAAGAAGTTCCTCGTATCCATTTTCTTCTGTTGAAGTAGTAACCAGAACATCCACCCCAAAAGCAATCGTAGATACTTCAGCAAGTTTCTGTTCCAAATCATCACACAAATCCGATTTTGTCAGAACCACAACCGGCATAGCACCGCTATCCCACGCAATCGAAATATATCGCTCCATTCGTCTCAGGTTAAAATCATTGTTCAATGCCATGCACAAAAATACAATGTCAATGTTCGCAGCAACTACCTGCTCCTGCTGTGATCCTCCAGCCGCCTTTCGGATAAAAGCACTTTTTCGTGGCAGCAGCGATTCAATGATTGCACTGTTGCCGGATTCGTTCCAATTTACCAGTACAAAATCGCCAACAGCAGGGTAATCTGATGAAACTGTCGTTTGAAATTGAAACTTTCCAGATACCTCTGCCAATTTCTTTCCTTTGTCGGATATGATTCGATAGAACCCTTTTTCCTGTGAAAGAATACGAGCTGGGGTTAATTGATTATCTTGTAGGATTCCATTTGAAAAGCTTTCGGAGAATCCGTTTTTTTTTATGTTAATTAAATTATCCACTACAATTTCCTTTCCAGTGTAAGTTTTATGAAAAATATTTTTGGAAAAAATCGTCGATATAACACTCATAGTTTTTGGCGATTTCTTCTTTTGTTTCTGTACACTCTACTCCATCAGACATGCTGAGCAGAAGAAAAAAGGGAGAATAGAACTCTACTGCCAATACATGGGGAGATGGCAGCTGTTTCTCTTGCTTCTTTGACATTTCACGAAATAGATTTTCGATATAATCCATGGGTCCGCTGACAAGAACTTTTTGATACAAAGCATTCATTTCCGGGGATTTGTATTGTTCCAAAGTAAGCATTTTACGGAAATTACAAGCAATTTCATCTTCACTCCAATAATGGAATTGTGCTTTCATATAACCGCCTAAACTTTCTGCCGATACATTAGAAAAAGCTTCAGGCATATCTGAGTAGTCCTGTTCTGGAACACCGCTTTTTCGAGAACGCTCCACATCCAGCTGACAGACATATTCAAAGATGTAGTAGGATCCTTGCATAAGAATCGGGCGATATCTTTAAAGGAACTGCCACGGTTGAGGGAATGCTCAATGTATTTGCGGTCTTCAAGGGAAAGATGTTTCTGGTTACCAGGAATATATTTGCTCATAGAGATCTCCTTCTACTGCTGCCAGAAGGTCTTCTTGAGCATAGCACAAATATATGAAAGATTAAATGCTACTCATGCAGGAGTAAATTCCACCGCATAAGCGGACAGTGGAATTTACTTTTGAAAGTTTTATCGGGCAAATATGTTTGGAATAATGATTGACACAGCAAACAGGATATGCTATATTGGAAACAGTTTCAGGACAGATTCCTGTTCTGTTTTTATCTTTTAGAATGTTTTATTCTATATTCAAAGTTTTATTTTCTTATATTTTCCAGAGAACAAGAAATGAGTAAGGATACGAGGGCTGTTTTTTGCGTGCCGTTCTGTTTGTTTTGCTGTTTTTTATTTTATCATTCTTTGATTATTGTTATTTCTTATAGATTCTAAATTTTCATGAGTTCTGAATTTCGTGTAGTCTGCGTCTGATGCAATTTCTGATATATTCTGATTCATCTTAAAATTTCACAGGAAAGGAAATCGATATGGAAAAACGGAAAAAGAGACTATGGGGATACCACCAGGCTGTGATGGTTTATGAGATTATGCTCTGGCTGCTTACAACAGCGGCTGTTATCAGCACAGGAATTTTATTTATTCCGAAACTGGCTGGTGTAAGGCCGTATGTGATTTTATCGTCTTCGATGGAGCCTGCTATCCGCACAGGGAGCCTGATCTTTGTGAATACCAGAGACAGGAAGGCAGAGGAAGGAGATATTGTGACCTTTCTGCTTGGAGAAAGCGGACAGGAGGTTGTTGTAACTCATAGAATTCACTGCGTGACAGATCAGGGATATATAACAAAGGGAGATCACAATGATACTGTTGATCCGGCCCTTCTTACGAAAGAACGCATGATTGGAACCTGTATCGGAGCTTTGCCGGGGGCAGGTTATGCGGCAGCAGCCTTGAGGGGAAAGGGGACTGCCTGGGCGGCAGCTGCACTTTTTGGCATGCATGTATTTGGAATTATGCTGGATATGCCCGAAATCCAAAAGGATTAAAGATAAATGAAAAAGGAGAGACAGATGAAAGGTTCGGGCTTTGATCTGTCGGAAAACAGTATGAAGAACAACAAAACAGAAATCGAAAGAGCAAACAGGAAAAAATCCGAAGCCGTTTCCGGCAAAACCAAAAAGCGGATAGCAGCTGCAGCTGCCTGCGGAATGCTTGCAGCAGTGGGAGCTGGAGCCTCGGCAGCTTATCTGACAGATGGGGAAAGTGTAACCAATACCTTTACTGTGGGAAAAGTCTCCATTGATCTGACAGAGCCGGGATATACACCGGAAAATGAGGTTCCCCGTGTGCCGAATCAGGAAATTCCCAAGGATCCAACTGTGGTAAATACGGGAAATAATGATGAGATTGTATTTGTCAGCTTTGATATTCCCATGAAAACTGTAAAAACGGCAGAGTATGACGGGACAGTTCAGAAAGAGGCTGTGAATCAGGAACTGTTCGATTTTCGTACAGAAAGCGGAACGTATTCCTCTGTCAATGATGGATGGATCCTTTTGGGAACACCGGAAGAGATCGATGAGGATAACAATGGGGTTTCTGATTATAAAACCTATGTTTATGGATATCATCAGGTTGTGAAGGCAGCAGCGGAAGGAAAGGAGGCAGTAGGAGTTCCGGGGGAAGATGACTATCAGGCAGCTGTGGAGGCTGCAGAAGCGACTCAGGTGCCGCCAATTTTTGACTATATTCGTCTGGCTAATCTGGTAGAGGGGCAGCTGGAGAAGGAAAAACTGAGGGTTCCTGTAAGGGCTTATGCTATTCAGGCAGATTTTCTTCAGAGCGCAGACAACAGCGAAGGAAATCACAATATTGAGACAGAGGGAATGATGGATGAGGCAACACTCTCTCAGATTTTTGCAGTGTTTAAAAACCAGAACCAGACAGAGGATCCCAAGACAGGAGCTTTGGCTCCCTGGAAGGGGATTCATGCAGAGGAGGGAAAACAGGCAGGAATGGGAAATGAACTGGATCTGATAGGAAATCCCAAACAGCAGTAAGGGCAGGAAGGAGAGGCATTTAAAAAGCGGCACAGAAAAGAAGCTGTGCTCCTGGATATCGGATCTGAAAATAGAAATAATGAAGCAGAAGGGGGATAAAAGACCGGGAGGGAGCGGTGATGAATGAAAAAAAGCAGATTTGCAGCAGTATTCATTGTGCTGTGGCTGACATCAGGAAGCTCTGTGCTGGGGGCTGTGCGTCAGTTTTCAACAGAGGTGGATAATGAAGTTATGACAGGAGATATTTCTATTTCCATTCAGGAGTATCAGTGGAATGAAGAGGGAGAGCGGGTTCCCTATATAGACGGAAAGCGCGTAGTTCCCAATGAGAAGGCGGTAAAGATTGTAACGATTGTGAATGAGGCAGAGCCTGCATGGATTCGGGCAAAAGCAGAATTTTCAGGCTTTGCAGGCACTGCAGGAGGGGAAGCTGTTCTGGAGGGAATCCCGGACGGATGGATCAAATGCGGCGCATATTATTATTGGACTCGTCCAGCGGAAAAGGGAGAGGAGCTTCTCTTTTTTGATCATGTCAGGATTCCTGGTGACTGGAGTGAAGAAGAGGGCGAGAAGAAATTTGCCATAGATGTGACTGCTCAAGCGATTCAGCAGGCGCATTTTATTCCGGATTTTCAATCAGAGGATCCCTGGTTTGGAATTCCTATAGAACAGTGTGTTCACAGTGAACATACCTGGCACCGGGCTTGGGAGGATGTCAGGCTGGCCATTATTTTTGAAAATGGAGCAGATGGATTTTTTAAAACAGAACAGGACTTTTTCCATGGATTTTCCACATGGATGCCAGGGGATACCAAGGCATCCTCCTTTCTTTTGGGAAACCGGTCAGAGAGACCAGTTGACATTTATTTTAAGACTCGGGTACCAGGGCAGGCAGAAGACAGCATAAAGCTGCTGGAAACCATGACTTTGACGATTGAGAAGGAAAATATGGTAATTTATGAAGGGCCGCTTCATGGAAAGGTGCTGGAGGAGGGCTTGCTGCTTGCTTCCCTTCAGGGAACGGGGCAGGAGGAAACCATTGCTTTCCACGTAGATATGCCGAAATGGCTTAAGAATCAGAGCGCTATGCAGAAGGCAAGAGTGCAATGGATTTTTTCAGCAGATTACATCAGCTCTTCCTCAGATCACGGAGGAGATGGAGGAGAAAACACGAAGGTGGAAGAGGGGGAGGATGCTTTTCAGGAAAAGGAGATTACATATGGCACGATTTCTGTAGGAAAACGGCTGAGGAGACAGTATTTGGCAGATGATACGCTTGTGTCATTTATGAAGGGCTTGCTTCCAAAAACAGGGGACGGAAGCTGGCAGCAGGAGTTTTTTACAGCCGCTGTTCTGGCAGGAGCTGCTTTGCTGATTCTGACCTTAGTGGGAAAAAAGGCGGGAATGTGGGGAAAGGAGGAGTCTGATGATTCATAAAAGTGTGGGACAATGGGCGGCGGTCATAGGATTTCTGGCAGCAGCCGGAGTTTCTGCCGCATATCTGATTTATCAGAAATCCATTATCAACACAATTCAGGCAGGGGGAAATACGATTTCCATTACCGAGGACTTTGAGCCTCCAAAGAAACAGGAAGTTGGAGATAATATTTTCAAAAAAAGAGTTCAGATTGAAAATATGGATGAAACCGCTTGTTTTGTTCGGGTTTTTATGGAGTTTTCAGACTCAGGTACGAAGAAGCGCGCCCGCATCAGTCCTGATGGAAGAAGCTGGTATCCGGCTGTGGAGTATGGATCTTCTGACTTTGAGAATTTTCCTCAAAACTGGTGTTATCTTTCTCTGGAAGAGGATCCGTTGCTGGGAGGCTTTTATTATTATACAGTTCCAGTGAATCCAGGAGAAAGGACTGTGCCTTTGGCAGAACAGATTCTGGTAAGTTATGAACAGGACAGCCAGATTCGGGATTTTGACATTCTGGTGACAGCAGATTCTATTCAGACCTGTATTTTTGAGGAACAGGAGGATGGGAGCTTTACGGCAGCAGATGTTTCACAACAGGATGAGGGATGGAAAATGGCATGGACGGAATATCTGGAGAGGAGATGAAGAACAGGTGAAGGATTGGTTGAAGAAAAGAAAGCGTGATATGCGCAGGGAATTTTCTGTTTTTCTGGTACTGGTTCTGGCATTGACAGGAATTCCTTTTCCTGTACGGGCAGGAAAAGGGCAGGACACAGCGTCAGACGGATGGAAGGTGGACTGCGCCTGGTCTGTTCTGTCTTATGACGACTTCTGGGAAGCAGAAACTGACAGTATGAAGCAGCCCAAAATGGTTGTAACATACCGTATGGATCATGCTCCCAGAGATTATGTTCCAGGAGAAATCCAGTTTATAATCCCGGGAATCGGAAATCTGAACCGCTCCTCTATTTTGAAGGCATCAAAGCTGGCCAGCGATGAGGAGGATTCGGAGTGGAGCTGCGACTGGGATCAGGAACAGGATCTTTATACATTTTCCAATCAATTTTCGGTGGAGAAGGGACAGTCGCTTTCCGGCGGTTTTCAGCTGCTCTGGACGATTGAGTCCAGACTTTCTGAAAGCGGATATGTTCAGGAGAGAAAACCGGTGTTTCAAATTCAGGGGGAGGAAGCAATGGAGTTGACGCCTCTCACCTACCGATTTTCTTCCTGGAGGGACAGATACCGGATTTCACTGGAAAAGAAAAAGCTTCCTGCTGAAGACTATGAAACAGCGGATCAAAATTATATCTGGTATGAAATGGAAACCAGGTTTGATAAGGACTGGCTGGCCAGAGGCCTGTCTCAATCCAGCTATTCTATCGCAGTGGAGCTTCCGGAGGGAAAGGATTATGGAAGTGTGCTGATAAAGAAAGACGGAAAGCAGTTTCCATTGGAGCAGATTGAAACAGAATCCGGGGAGCGGGTATGGGGCTTTTATCCCTTTCAGAATAGGAAAGGGGATCTGGGCAGTGAATATGAAACTTTTTTTGACTGCTTTCAGATTGGATTTTTGAAGGAGCATTTTGCAGATGGGGAGGAAGCCTATCGTACAGTGACAGTGCGGGGACATCTGGACAGACTGTATCAGGATGAAGAACAGTGGATTACTGCTGCGGGAGAGCTGGAACAGGTAAAGGATGCAGTCAGCTTTACAGTAGCCGATTATTCTTTTGAGTATGCAGGATACCTGTACAATCATAGGAAATGGTGTCCTTCTTATGAAAATTACCCTTACCACCACGGTGCGCCGGAAGATTACTCTTCCCGTATGAATGCCGTGAATATGTACAGCGGAAAGCTGGTACAGTTTCGTTTGGAGACATCTGCAAACCGTGATTATGTTCAGAAAGCCTTCAGGGAGGAAGAAGATTTATATAGAGGCGTTCAGAAACTATAGGCTGCAACTCCGTCAGAGCTGGAATATTCTGGCAATTCACGTATTGACATGACTTTGGAGACTGCGGAAAATGGGATGGAGGACTGGAAGGATCTTCACTGGCGGGAACATGGACTGGACGGGGCGGCTTTGGGAGACAGCAGAATATGGGAGGAAGCTATGACTTACAAAGAACGCCATCCGGAAAAGGCTACAGGCTCAGACTGGATTTTAGAAGAGGAGGAAGGACTAGCTGGGGCAGTGGTAGCGCTGGGAGGAATGTTTTTGAAGGCAGGGCAGTGGCTGATGCCGAAACAGAGGGCTGCGGCAGTTTCCGGAAATGAGGAGAACATAAAAACCGCAGAAGCCGAATCCAAAGAAGGAGAGAAAGCGACACCAGCCACCTCTTCTGATAGCATGTCTGCAGCTGGACGTCCCATACGCCCAGGAGGCAATCTGTCTGGAATGAGCCAGATTGGACAGAATGGCAATTCGGAGGACTACAGTTTGATTGTAGGCGATGATAAGCTGGCGGTATTCCTGACAGACGGTACTGTGCGCTGTCTGGAGGATGATGAGTATGATATGGTTTATGCTGTTATAGCGAAAACTCCAAAGGCCTGTGCATATGAAGTATATGGAGCTCCTGCCCAGGATACGCCGACAGAGGATTATATGTGTCTGGGAGAGGGAACTACAGAAGAGAAAAGCACTGTGTTTCTTCCGAACGGTGTTAAGGCAGTGTTTGTCCGATTTAACGGCCTTCAGGGCAGCTTTGACAGTCTTGTACAGCTGGGGGTAAGGCTGCATCTGGACTGGAAGGAAGAGCAGGAAAAGGCGGCAGCAGGAGAGCCGGTTCCAGATCATGAAAATCATCTGATCAATTTTTCCTATGTTCGTTCTCTTTATGTAGATCAGGACGGATATGAGGTGAATGACTGTGCTGTGGATACAGACAGCTACACAGGAACCTATGGAAGAGAGCTGGCAAAACGGGACAGGGCGGTATATGGGGAGTGTACACTGCGGGCTTATTCCAATGTGTGGCTGAGAAGCCCGGTTACCAACCTGGAATCAAAGACAGCAATGGGGGCTTTTGAGGGAAATCAGAAGAATGGATTTACCTCAAGGGTTCAAACCGGCGGAAAAATCAGAACAGACGATTCGGCAGCACTGGAGCGTTTTTCCTTATATGTGGAGCTTCCAGAGGGACTGGTTTTGAATCTGAACCCAGACGCTGTTCGTGTGAAGGGGAAAGGAGAGTACCTGTCCGGGGAAGCGGTGTCAGAAGGGGATTTTCAGAATCATGTCAGCTATCAGGTGAGAAGTTACAACAAAAAAACTATGCTGGCGGCAGATTTTGACTTTTCAGGGGCTCCGTTGGAAGGCTTAAAAGGAGTGGAGGCTGTGTTAGATTTTGAGGTGGGATTAAGCTACACAGATTTTATTTCCTTTGGAAATCAGTATCGGACAGTATCTTACCTGATGGTTCATGATGACGGACTGGATAAAATTGCAGGAACCTCTATTATGACAGATGTTTATGATATGGATGACAATGGTTCTGTTCTGGAACAGGCCGCCTATTCCAGTGATCGGGAGGTGGTTCTGGATTCTGCGACAGAGTGGCGGGAGTATGTATCAAAATATGTAAAATCAGATCACTCTGCGGGATATGGGACAGAAGCCGTTGTCCGTGCCGGAGACAGAAGCGCTCAGTCGGGATATTCTTATCGGCTGGATTTTGGACTGGGATCGAATCATGCAAAGAACATCGATTTTTTTGATTCTATTGAGCAAGGGGCGAGACTCGCTTCCCATAAGCCAGGACAGGAGGAACAGTGGATTCCCTCACAGTGGCAAGGACGTTTCCTGTTTGTGGATACTTCTTATGCAGAAAGCATGAAGCTGATTCCCACTGTATATTACAGTACAGATGAAAAACAGGAGCTGCGTGCAGATGCAGATGGGTGGAGGAAGGAGCGGCCGAAGGATCCGGGAGATG
The DNA here is from genome assembly GCF_964238185.1 of Lachnoclostridium sp. Marseille-P6806. Lineage (NCBI taxonomy): Bacteria > Bacillati > Bacillota > Clostridia > Lachnospirales > Lachnospiraceae > Lachnoclostridium > Lachnoclostridium sp. Marseille-P6806. The sequence goes on along the minus strand of NZ_CAXSLG010000001.1, from coordinate 57,920 downwards.
TAAAAGCAGTATGGATCCATTTGGATACTTCACAGCTGGAGTATGGCCTTTTACAGACTCGTCAGATGACCTATGTCGAAATTCATATGGAAGCGCCTGAGGCGCAGGATTTGGCGGGAAAAACAGCAGTGAATCAGTATTTCGTAGAGTTCGATGCCTATGGAATCGGTTCTTCTGATACGATGGAGGCACGATACCGGCTTTCTTCTGCAGAAACCAGAGTCAGACTGCTTGATACAATAGGGAGCATAATTTTGCAGAAAACAGATGGAGAGCATAAAATTGGCGTGTATCAGGACGGTACAGCTCGATATGCACCTTTGACAGGGGCTTCCTTTCAGATTTATAATCCGGCAGGAGATCCTATGTTTGGAAAAGATGGGATTCCGGTTAATGCACTGGGGCAGATCAGTCTTTCCAATCTTCCATTTGGAACATACCAGTGGGAGGAACTGATTTCTCCCAAGGGCTACAAAAAAATAGAGGGCAGACATTCTTTTACGGTAGACGGAATTACAAAAATGATTTCCATTCCCAACGAGAGGCTTCGCGGGCAGGTGATTTTAACCAAATATGATCGGGATGATATAAATGTCCGTCCTCTTGAGGGAGCTGAATTTGAGCTTTCTGATTTTCGCGGAGAGACCGTGCATTTGAGCGAGGATGGAAGCTATTCTGAGGATGGAACGGTTTCTGCAGCAGTTACAGGACCAGATGGAACTCTGAAAATTACCAATCTTCCATGGGGAAATTACAGCCTGACAGAGACAAAGGCGCCGGATGGATATGAGCGGATGGATACACCAATTGCATTTTCGATTGGAAAGGAGCAGGTATCCGAAGAAGACGGTTCAGAGGAAAATGCAAAAATTACAGTACAGCTTAGGGCCTATAATGGACAGACACCGGCATCTCTGCGCTTGCGGAAGGTGGATGAAAAGACAGGGCAGGGATTAAAAAACGCAGTTTTCAGTCTGTATCGGAAGGCAAAGGAGGGAGAGAAGAAAGATGTTTTGATCCAAAGCGGCCTGAAAACCGATGGGACAGGAGAACTGCAGGCAGACGGTCTTTTGTACGGAACGTATTACTTTGTGGAAACGAAAAATCCTATGGGTTACGAACTGGAAAAGACCGATCCGGAGACGGCAAAAACCATTACCCTGGATCGAACAACAGCTGGTCAGGTTCTGGAGCTTGCCTGTACCAACCGGAGAATGAAAGGAAAGGCAGTTTTAACAAAAACAGATGAAACAGGACTTCCTGTGTCAGGGGCAGAATATATGCTGATGTACAGAGAATCGGAGCAGGAGGGCTACAGAAGGGTTGGCTCTGTATCTTCTTCTGATGAAAATGGAGAAATTCATGCATCTGAGCTGGAGTGGGGAGATTATTACTGGATAGAGACAAAGGCTCCCAGAGGCTTTGAGCTGTCATCGGAAAGGATTGGTTTTTGTGTTAACCAGGAAACCGTTCAGTCTGTTATTTACAGAAGAGCGGTGGATCAGAGAAAAAAGGGAAGGATCCGTCTGATTAAAATAGATAAAGAGGAGCCGGAGAGGACTTTGCAGGGAGCAGAATATGAACTGTATAAGACAAATGGAATAAAATGCCGGCCAGGTATGGATTATGTACTTCCGGAAGGGGTGAACAAAATTGTAACTGGAAAGGATGGTACCATTCTTCTGACAGAGATACCTCAGGGAGGCTACTATCTTCAGGAGACAAAGGCCCCGCAGGGGTATGGTCTTTCTGATGAAAAAATCAGATTTTCTATTACCAGAGAGAATGTGGATATCATTCAGGAGCTGACGGCAGAGGATCAGAGAAATCGGGCAGAGCTGAGAATCAACAAAAGGGTAAATACAGTATATGAGCCCTTTGGAAACCCTACGTTTATTTTTCGGATTGAAAAAAGGGATGGAGAAACAAACAGGGCAGTGGAAACATTGTATAAGACCATCACTCTTTCAAATGAAGAGCCTATGGGAAGTGTACAGATATCAGCAGATCAGGGCTATGTATACGAAATTACAGAATTAAATGCAGGAAGATATCGTCTGAGCCGGATTATTCCAGATACGGAGCAGGTATCTGTCGTGGGGAAAACTGCAAGGGCAGATTTGACTACAGCGGATTACGGAGAGGTCACTTTTGTAAATGAAATGAAGCAGTATGAAAAGCTGTCGCACACAGCCAATGTGGAAAATATTATCAAGTCAGGCGTAAAGCTTACGGGAATTCGGGCAGAATATCATGGGCCAGATCCCATTGATGAGAATACGGAGGGCTATGATGCAGAGAAAAGGCAATATCTTATCAAGGATACAGATCTGACAGTTACTGCTTTCTATGATGATGGAACAGAAAAAATACTTCCTCAGGGAAGCTGGATTCTTGACAATCCGCTGGCAGACGGAAGCTCTGACAGCTATACGGGGCTTGTACGGTATCGGGAAAACGGAACGGAGAAAACAGCATCCTTTACTATTGGAATACGGCTTCCAAAACCCTGGAAGAAGTATCAGGTTGTTATGGAATTGAACGGAGGAACTATTGTAAGGGACGGAGATGAGACGAATACGGCGGTAGAGAGATGGGAGCGCTTGGTAAGAGAAGGAAGTATTCTGCCAGAACCGGAAAACAAGCCGAAAAAATCAGGATTCCGGTTTGCCGGATGGTATCAGGATCAGGCACTTCAGGAAAAATATGATTTTTCAGAGCCGGTTGAAAAGGATATTTGCATTTATGCAAAATGGGAAGAAGCCTATGATGTAAAATATGCAGTGTCGATTTATGCAATCAATGATAAGGATGCAGATGGAACGGTAATCCCCATAACCTTCGGACCAGCAGGAGGAGATTTACGCAGTTCTTATGTCAATCATATTCCGAAGAAAGGGGAATTGTGTATTCATGATCTGACCTGGAAGGAAATCATTGCTCAGGTAAGACAGGATTCTGCGGTTTTTTATACCTGCATGAAAAATGGCTGTACGCATTCCGTACTGATTCTTTTTACCGATGAGGACGGCAATGAAAGTCCCCTGAAAGGAGAAAGCAACAGCGGAAAAATGGATCAGGGAGATGGAGTGGGAAGTATGTTCTGGTCAATTGCCACTAGCTATAGACGATGGAATTACAAATATTCTGCTTATTTTGAAGAAAACTCTGATGAATACAAATACGGAACCAATAAGGGCGGATGGCCGGACAGCGCAATAAGAAATATGTTAAACGGAACAGTTACAGATAATATGGGAAATATTACGAATCAGAATCATGAGTTTGCACAGAAGCGGCTGCATGAATCAAACTGCCTGTTGTCATGCTTTCCAGAGGAACTTCAAAACGCTATTTGTCCTCGGGCAATAAAATCAGACACGGTTCATCATACGGGAATCCCGGAAAATGTGGCGGTTACGCGGGACAGACTGTGGCTTCCTGCATATAATGAATATTTTGCAGATGGTGAAAAGACGCCTTATTATCACAGACTGGAGGGCGAGCCGCTGGAGGGTCAGCGCCTCCGGAAAGTTAATTATAATACAGAAAACGCATATCTCTACGATGAAAGAGGGGGAAGCAGTTATACCTGGTTCCGATCGATATTTATGGGCGAGAACAAAGGAAGCTATGCTTTGACTCTGAGTAAGGGCGGCTGCATTGGCGCAGGAACAGGGAGTTCCTATGGGATTGCGCCCTGCTTCTGTATCCAATGAGAAATAGTAACAGCTCAGACTTGATTTTCATGCAAATCTATTGTAGCATAGAATTCATGTAAATTATTCAGGACGGCGGGAGAACGGGCGGAAAAATCCGTATCAAGCTTGTTTGTAAGCGGATTTTCCAGCCAGATCTCCCATCGAAGGAAACTCCGATGATTTTTGTCTGTTGTAAGCGGACAAGAAGATGCATGGCTGAATGGTTACAATTGATTACCCTGTCGAAGCATAGCGAAATTAGTCGCTCGATTGTATTTGATTTTCAGTTTTTCCAGGGGTAAAATAAGAATCAGGTCGAAAGGAGAGTTTTATCATGGCGGAAGCGGACATCAGCTTCGTTCATTTAGGAATTACCATTGAAAACTTGAAAAATCAGATTTCTGTATTTGGTTTTTCAATTGCGTACTATGGGATTATTATTGGAATCGGTATGCTGACCGGTATCTGGGTGGCCCAGAATGACGCAAAAAGAAGAGGGCAGGATCCAGATATTTATTTGGACTTCGCACTTTATGGTATTATTTTTGCCATTATCGGGGCAAGATTGTATTATGTGATTTTTGAGTGGGATATGTATAAAGATAATTTGCTTCAGATATTCAATCTGAGAGCTGGAGGGCTGGCGATTTATGGAGGCGTTATTGGCGCGGTTCTTACTTTAATTGTATTTACCCGCAAAAGAAAGGTGCCTTTTTTTTCCATGGCCGACAGTGGTGTTCTGGGATTGATAACCGGACAGATTATTGGAAGATGGGGGAACTTTTTTAACTGCGAAGCATTTGGCGGATACACAGACAGTCTGCTTGCAATGCGGATCAAACGCTCTCTTGTCAACGAAAACATGCTGAATGGGGATGTGCTGAATCATCTGATTGTGGAAAACGGCGTGGAATATATACAGGTGCATCCTACATTTCTCTACGAATCCCTGTGGAACCTGGGTTTGCTGATGTTTATGCTCTGGTACAGAAAAAGGAAGAAGTTTGATGGAGAAATGCTTTGGATTTATCTGGTGGGCTATGGCCTGGGAAGATTTTGGATCGAGGGTTTGCGCACCGATCAGCTGATTTTGTTTGGAACAGGAATTGCTGTTTCACAGGGGCTGTCTTTGATACTGGTTCTGGCTTCAGTTGGGGTTTTGATTTATCATTACCGCAGACTGTTTAAGAGACAGAAGGAGAAAACAAGTGATGGGGATATCCAAGGAAGAACTGGTTCAAAAGATTGAGGCGGCCAGAAAAAAACTGAACAGAAGCATAGAAAACGGTGAGGAGTACAAAACTGTATATCAGTACAGTGTTGAATTGGATCATCTGATAGAGGCCTATCTGTTGGCGGAATACTGACAGAAAGCTTTATGGGGATGACTGTAATCGCCATATCTTACAGACCTTTTAAGGGCGGCTGCAATATCTTGCGGCCGTCTTAATTTTTTGTGAAATTTCCTTGCTATTTTCCTGTTAATGTAATAAAATAAACATACGAGTGGTAGAAAGTGGAGTAAAGTGGTAGATAAGGGTACGACAGTGGTGTAACAGGGTAACAGGTGATTCGTATGTTCATGGGCGAGTATAATCATACAGTGGACGCGAAGGGAAGAGTCATTGTTCCTTCCAAATTCAGAGAACAGCTGGGCGAAGAGTTCGTTGTGACAAAGGGACTTGACGGCTGTTTATTTGTCTATGAAAATACAGAGTGGAAAGCTCTGGAAGAAAAGCTTCACGCCCTGCCTTTGACCAATGCGAATGCCCGCAAGTTCTCGCGCTTTTTCCTGGCAGGAGCTACCACCTGTGAAGTAGACAAGCAGGGACGGATTCTTCTGCCGGCTGTATTAAGAGACTTTGCCGGAATCGACAAGGATGCGGTTTTAGTAGGTGTGGGAAGCAGAATTGAGATATGGAGCAAGGACAACTGGAATCAGTCCAATACCTATGATGATATGGAGGAAATCGCAGAAAATATGGAGGGTCTTGGAATTTAATATGGCATTCGAACACAAATCCGTTTTATTAGAAGAAACCGTAGACAGTCTGAATATAAAACCAGACGGGATCTATGTGGATGGAACCTTAGGCGGGGGAGGACATGCTTTTGAGGTATGCAGCCGTCTGGGAGAAAAGGGCCGTCTGATTGGAATTGATCAGGATGCAGATGCCATTCGCGCTGCATCAGAACGTCTGTCCGTATTTGGCGACAGAGTTACGGTAGTAAGGAACAATTACGTAAATATTGCCGAGGTTCTGGCTTCTCTGGGAATTGAGAAGGTAGACGGTATCTATCTGGATCTGGGGGTATCCTCCTATCAGCTGGATACGGCAGAGAGGGGCTTTACCTACCGGGAAGAGGATGCACCGCTGGATATGCGTATGGACCAGCGGGGAAGCGAGACAGCGGCAGATATTGTAAATACCTACAGCGAATCGGAACTGTATCGGATCATTCGGGATTACGGCGAGGATCGGTTTGCAAAGAATATAGCCAAGCATATTGTGAAAAGAAGGCAGGAAAAACTTTTTGAGACAGCTGGTGAGCTGGCAGAAACCATTCGGGCAGCGATTCCGGCCAGAGTAAGGGCAACAGGCGGTCATCCGGCAAAAAGAACGTTTCAGGCAATCAGGATTGAGTTAAATCATGAGCTGGATGTACTGGAAAATTCCATTGATAGGATGATTGATTTTTTGAATCCGGGAGGAAGACTGAGCATCATTACCTTCCATTCCCTGGAGGATCGGATTGTAAAAAACAGATTCCGAATCAATGAAAATCCCTGTACCTGTCCTCCGGAATTTCCTGTATGCATGTGCGGGAAAAAAAGTAAGGGCAGAGTGATTACAAGAAAGCCCATTGTACCGACAGAAAAGGAACTAGAAGAGAACAAACGGTCAAAAAGTTCTAAGCTCCGGGTTTTTGAGCGGAGCTGAAAGCAGAGGCCGGGGATGGAACAAAGCAAAGGAGTTTCTTTATTTCATAGGAAAGTGCGTCCTATGAAATAAAAAATGCTCTGCAGGATCGCACCGCGGCGGAAAGGAAAATGTCGCTTACGCGACCCGCCGCAGGCGTAGAAGCTCGCGGGCGAGCTTCTTTTTCAAAAAATAGTTTTGGAATAGGAATTTCAGGGAGGAAATGGACATGGCTGCAGGATACCGTGGAAGAAGCGGACAGGAATATATATATGGAAACACGGTGCGGGCTGCAGAGTCGGCAGAGGCGGATTACCGCCGGAGACAGAAGAAAGCTGCCGAGCTGGAGCGCCAGACAGCCAGATACCAGCGGATGAACCGCCGGGTGAGAAGAAATCAGGAGAAGGCCCTGCAGATGGATCTGCCCTATGTGGTAATGCTTACCATCGCGGCTTTCTGTGCACTTACTATCTGTGTGAATTATCTTCATGTGCAGTCCTCCATTATGGGAAGAATTCATCATATTGAAGAACTGGAGCGGGAGATTGAGCAGCTGAGATCCAATAATGATGCATTGCAGACAAGAATCAATACAGAAATTGATCTGGATCACGTTTATAAGGTTGCCACAGAGGAGTTGGGAATGGTCTATGCCAATAAGGACCAGGTAATTCTCTATGACAAAACGGAAAGCGAGTATGTGAGACAGTATGAGGACATCCCAGAAAACTAATCCCGATAGGAAGCGGAAGAAAAAAAGGGAGTCTGTGAAACGACAGGTTTTCGTAAAATATATGCAGGAAAGGCTGGCGATCGCAGTAATTGCGATTACGCTGGCTTTGTTTGCTTTAATTTATGTGCTTCATAATATTGTGGAAAATAACAGAGACAGTTACAATCAGATTGTGCTGACTCAGCAGGATTATGACAGCAGATCTCTGGCATACCGTCGGGGGGACATTGTGGATCGAAATGGAACCTATCTGGCAACAACAGAAAAGGTTTATAATCTGATTCTGGATCCCAGACAGATTATGTCGGATCAGGAGGATTATTTGGAAGCTTCTATCACAGCGCTGTCAACCGTTCTGGGGTACGATGCCGGAGAACTGCGGACGCTGATTACCGGCAATCCGGATACTGCCTATGTGCGGTATGCAAGGCAGCTTTCTTATGATCAGAAGGAGGCATTTCTAACATACCAGAAGGAGACGAACGAGGCTAATTCTAAAGCAGATTCCAAGGCCCGGGTAAAGGGGGTCTGGTTTGAGGAGGAGTATAAACGGGTTTATCCCTACAATTCTCTGGCCAGCAGTGTAATTGGATTTGCCACCAGCGACGGCGGAGGAGGAAATGGAGGAATTGAGCAGTCCTACAACAGTTCTCTGATTGGAACGAATGGAAGAGAGTATGGATATCTAAATGATGACTCCAATCTGGAGCGGGTGATTAAGCCGGCTGTCAACGGGAATACGGTAGTGTCTACGCTGGATGTGAATGTACAGAATGCTGTGGAAAAGCGGATCCAGGAGTGGATGACAGAAACGGGATCCGATCATGTGGGGGTTGTAGTTATGAATCCCAATAATGGGGAGATTCTCGCCATGGCAGGAGAAAGTCCCTTTGATTTGAACAATCCCAGAGAAGTATCCAGCCGGTATACGGATGCAGAAATCCGTCAGCTGGGTGTGAAAGAGGCAGTTGGAGATTATAAGAGAAAACACAGAAATACCGATCAGGCAACGATTACAGAGGATCAGGTTCCAGCTCACTATACGGAGGAGGAAATCCGCTCACTGGGTCTTCAGGTGGCCTGGAATCAGGAGTGGAGAAATTTCTGCGTCAGCGATACCTTTGAGCCGGGTTCTCCTTCTAAAATTTTTACGGTAGCCGCAGCGCTGGAGGAGGGAATTGTTACGCCCAATGACAGTTTTTACTGCGACGGATATCAGGAGGTAGGAGGATTTCCGATAAAGTGTACTGCTTATATTAAGGGAGGTCATCAGAATGTAAATCTTGCAGAATCTCTGATGGTGTCCTGCAACGATGCCATGATGCAGATTGCGGCAAAAATAGGTACGCCTTTATTTACAAAATATCAGAGACTGTTTGGATTTGGAACAAAAAGCGGGATTGATCTTCCCGGCGAGCCGGATACCTCCGGCCTGCTTTATACGGCGGATACGATGAAGCCGGTGGATTTAGCAACCAGCTCCTTTGGACAGACCTATAACTGTACTATGGTGCAGATGGCAGCGGCATTCAGCTCCGTGATCAACGGTGGCTCCTATTATGAGCCACATGTGGTTCGCCAGATTGTAAATGAGCAGGGAGCGGTTGTTAAAAAAATTGAGCCGAAGCTGGTAAGGGAAACGGTTTCCGAGTCTACCAGCAGTTTTATCCGGGATGCTCTTTACCGGACGGTTGCAGAGGGAACCGGTAAGGCGGCAGCAGTTCCAGGATATAAAATCGGCGGCAAGACAGGAACAGCAGAGAAGCTTCCCCGTTCCGCACGTAATTATCTGCTGTCCTTCTGTGGTTTTGCGCCCACAGATGATCCCCAGGTTCTGGTATATGTGGTGGTAGACGTTCCCCACGTGGAGGATCAGCCTCATAGTACCTATGCAAGTGTGATTTTCCAGAAAATTATGAGCGATATTCTTCCATATTTGAATATTTTCCCGGATACAGATATCCAGGTAGACCAGGAGGCAGCAGAGAAGCTTCCGGAGTCTGAGGGAATTACAGATATGACCGGCACAGAAACACAAGAGGAGCCGGAAGAATCCAAGGTATATGATACCGAGGAATATGTAGATCCGGGAATGGATCTGGGGCTTCCAGATGCAGAGGCGTCTGAGGGAGATGGAGGAGCCGCTTCTGAATCTGGAAAGGAAGGCTCCGGGACCCAGTCAGACAGCGGCGAAAAGCCCGCAGGATCGGAAACCGAGAGCAGCAGCGGGGAAGGCAGCACTCCGGCTGAAACAAGTTCTCAAGGCACTTAATAGGAGACAGCCGGAAAAGAGGCTGTTCTAAAGCACGTTCCCCTTCATATAGTGATAACAAGGATTCTGTCGGGAGCGGGCCATGAGTTCCAATCACACACAACATCGAAAAAGAACAGCCGTCCTGTTTTTCCTGCTGTGCCTATGTATGGCAGGATTAGCAGGGCGGCTTGTGTATCTTATGGTATACCGCTCAGATTATTACAGCAGGATGGCAGAGGAGCTTCACCAGAGAGAACGGAGCATCAAGGCGGCCAGAGGAAGAATCATCGATGCTACAGGGAATGTGATTGCAACGAACAGGACGGTCTGTACCATTTCTGTGATATACAATCAGGTGGAGGATCGGGAGCAGGTGATCCGGATGCTCTGTGAAGAACTGGGGATGGATGAAGGAAAAGTGAGAAAACGTGTGGAAAAACGCAGCTCGAGAGAAATCATTTCCACAAATGTAGATAAGGAAATCGGGGATCGGATCCGAAATCTTCATCTGGCCGGAGTTAAGGTAGACGAGGATTACCGGAGATATTATCCCTATGACAGCCTTGCCTCCAGAGTTCTGGGCTTTACCGGAGGAGATAATCAGGGAATTATCGGTCTGGAGGTGGTTTATGAGGAATGGCTGAAGGGAATGAATGGCATGATTCTGACTCAGGCAGATGCAGCGGGAGTGGAGATTGAAAATGCTTTTGAGGATCGGATTGAGCCGGTGCCAGGACACGATCTGTATATCAGCCTTGATATGAATATTCAGCAGTATGCTCAGCAGGCGGCTTATGAAACGATGGAGCGCAAGGGGGCAAAGCAGGTTTCCGTTATTGTGATGAATCCGCAGAACGGAGAGCTTATGGCTATGGTAAATGCTCCGGAGTTTCATCTGAACGATCCCTTTACTTTGACAGAGCCCTATACCGGAGAAGGAGAAAATAAGCAGGAGCTTTTAAACAGGATGTGGAGGAACCCGGCAATTAATGACACCTATGAGCCAGGTTCAACCTTTAAAATTATTACTGCGGCAGCTGGTCTGGAGGCGGGCGCAGTGCGGCTGGAGGATCGTTTTTCCTGCCCTGGCTTTCGGATTGTGGAGGATCGGAAAATCCGCTGCCACAAAATCGGGGGACATGGAGGAGAAACCTTTCTGCAGGGAGTGATGAATTCCTGCAATCCAGTATTTATTGATGTAGGGCAGAGGCTGGGGGTTGAAAAGTATTATTATTATTTTGAGCAGTTCGGATTAAAGGCGAAGACCGGGATTGACCTGCCGGGAGAGGCCGGAACCATTATGCACAAAAAAGAAAATATGGGACTGGTAGAGCTGGCTACAGTGTCCTTTGGCCAGTCCTTTCAGATCACGCCAATTCAGCTGATTACTACAGCTGCTTCGATTATAAACGGAGGGAACCGGGTGACGCCTCATTTTGCAGTCCGGGCAGTCAGCAAAGATCAAACATCCGTTCACCGCTTTTCCTGGCCGGTAAAGGAGCATATTGTTTCAGAAGAAACCAGCGCTTCCATGCGGTATATTCTGGAGCAGGTGGTAGCAGAGGGAAGCGGAAAAAAGGCTGCGGTAGAGGGATACCGGATTGGCGGGAAAACCGCTACGTCAGAGAAGCTTCCCAGAAGTCTGAAAAAGTATATTTCTTCTTTTATTGGCTTTGCCCCGGCAGATGATCCCAGGGTAATTGCTCTGATTACCATTGACGAACCTCAGGGCGTTTACTATGGCGGAACCATTGCAGCGCCGGTGATTGCAGATCTTTTTAAGAATATTCTTCCGTATCTGGGAATTCCGGAAGCAGTGGAAGAAACTGTCTGGTCAATGGGAATCAGTAGTTGATTATTCCCATAAAAAGACGTATACTACTTAATATGTCGTAACCGTTCAGCCATGCGAAAATTCAGACAGGAAAAAGCGTTGAAAGCTTGTTTTCATAAGAGTTTTCCTGTCTGAATCTTCATAGGGCGGATGCCCGATGCTTCTTGTCCGCTGTAAGCGGGCAAGAAGATGCATGGCTGAACGGTTACAATATGTCAGCCACAAATGAATACATAACCAATTAGGAGTGCATCATGATTAATGAAACCATACTAGCGATTATTATAGCCTTTGCCATCAGCGCCCTGCTTTGTCCGGTGGTGATTCCCTTTCTTCACAAGCTGAAATTTGGACAGCAGGTGCGGGACGACGGCCCTCAGGCCCATTTGAAAAAGCAGGGAACCCCTACCATGGGCGGTCTGGTGATTTTGACCAGTATTGTAATTACCTCTCTGTTTTATATCAGAGATTATCCAAAGATTATTCCGGTTTTGTTTGTAACCGTTGGCTTTGGCATTGTCGGTTTTCTGGATGATTATATTAAGATTGTCATGAAGCGTTCAGAGGGACTGAATCCTCTTCAGAAGCTGATCGGACAGTTTATTATTACCGGGATTTTTGCCTGGTATCTGCTTCATTCCGGACAGGTGGATACGACCATGCTGATTCCCTTTACTGGTGGATTTGACGACGGTATTTTTATCAGTCTCGGAATTTTATTTGTGCCGTTTCTGTTTTTTGTCGTGCTGGGAACAGACAATGGAGTAAACTTCACTGACGGTCTTGACGGCCTGTGTACCAGTGTAACGATTCTGGTGGCAACCTTTATGACCATTGTAGCTCTGGGAGAAAACAGCGGAATCAGTCCCATTACCGGGGCTGTTGTAGGAAGTCTTCTGGGATTTCTCTTGTTTAATGTCTATCCTGCCAGAGTTTTTATGGGAGATACCGGCTCTCTGGCTCTGGGCGGCTTTGTGGCGTCCAGCGCATTTATGATGCAGATGCCGTTCTTTATTCCCATTATCGGGCTGATTTATCTGGTTGAGGTACTGTCTGTGATTATGCAGGTATCTTATTTTAAGGCAACACATGGAAAAAGGATTTTTAAAATGGCTCCGATTCATCACCATTTTGAATTGTGCGGATGGTCGGAAACCAGAGTAGTGGCAGTATTTTCCATAACCACCGCCATTCTTTGTCTGGTGGCTTATCTGGGATTGTGATAAAAGGAGGAAAGGTACATGAGCAATCAGAAGGTATTAGTAGCAGGTTCCGGAAAAAGCGGTATCGCTGCAGCAAGGCTGATGCTGCAGATGGGCGGCGATGTGGTCCTGTATGACGGAAATGATAAACTGGATGCAGAAGAACTGAAGGAAAAGTTTGAGGAAAAGGACCGGGAGCGTCTGACTATTGTGCTGGGAGAACTGACACGGACAGATCTGCTGGGAGTGGAGCTTTCTGTAATCAGCCCTGGAATTCCTCTGGATGCGCCCTTTGTTCCAGTACTGGATGAGGCAAAGATCCCTATCTGGAGCGAGATTCAGCTGGCCTATCATGTGGCTAAGGGCAAGCTGATTGCAATTACCGGAACCAATGGCAAGACCACGACCACAGCTCTTATGGGAGAGATTATGAAGGCCCATTTTGAAGAGGTCTATGTGGTGGGCAATATTGGAATTCCTTATACAGAGACAGCTCTGGAGACGACGGATGAGGCAGTGACAGTGGCTGAGGTCTCCAGCTTCCAGCTGGAAACCATTATGGATTTTCGCCCGGATGTGAGTGCGATTTTAAATATTACTCCGGATCACTTAAACCGTCACGGAACCATGGAAAACTATATTGACATTAAGGAGCGGATCTGTGCAAATCAGACAGAGGACGACTGGGTTGTACTTAATTACGACGATCCGGTTCTGCGGGAGTTTGGAGAGAAGGAGGACTTAAAGCCCGGAGTGGTATTTTTCTCCAGCACCCAGGAGTTAAAGGACGGTCTGTTTTTGGATCAGGATGAGATCATTCTGGCAAAGGGCGGCAAGAGAGAGTCTGTAGTCAATGTTCATGATTTGAAGCTTCTGGGCAAACATAACTATGAAAATGTGATGGCAGCTGTAGCTATGAGTCTGAAGATGAACGTTCCTCTGGATACGATTCGGAAGGTGATTAAGGAGTTTAAGGCTGTGGAGCACAGGATTGAATTTGTTCTGGAGCGATGCGGTGTGAAGTATTACAATGATTCCAAGGGAACCAATCCAGATGCAGCCATTCAGGCTATCCGCGCTATGCCGGGGCCGACGGTGCTGATTGCTGGCGGCTATGATAAGCAGAGCGAGTATGATGAGTGGATTGAGTCCTTTGGAGATAAGGTAAAATATCTGGTTCTGATTGGTCAGACCAGGGATAAGATTGCCGAGTGCGCCAGACGCCATGGCTTTACGGAGATTATGTATGCAGAGGATATGCCGGAGGCTGTCCGGGTCTGTGCGGCATATGCCAATGCCGGGGAGAATGTGCTTCTGTCTCCGGCCTGCGCCAGCTGGGGAATGTTTGACAACTATGAGCAGCGGGGCGAGATATTTAAGGAGTGTGTAAGAAATCTGTAGGAGGAGCCTATGGCAAAAAAGAAAAAGAACAGGCGTTTTTATGATTACAGCCTGCTGTTTACCATTATTTTTATTATGGCCTTTGGGCTGGTGATGATTTACAGCGCCAGCTCCTATATGGCCCAGCTGAAATATGGAGATGCGGCTTACTTTATGATGCGCCAGTTGAAAATCGGGGTGGCCGGTCTGGTGGTAGCTCTGGTGATCTCAAAAATGGATTATCACTGGTATGCCAGGTTTGCCCTTTTTGCCTATGCGCTTTCGTATGTTTTGATGATCGTGGTATCTCTGTTTGGAAAAGTGGTAAACGGAAAAAGGCGCTGGCTTCAGCTGGGACCTGTCAGCTTTCAGCCTACAGAGTTTGTTAAAATCGCGCTGATTGTTCTTCTGGCGTCAGTGATTACCCAGATGGGAAGGAAGGTCAATTCCTGGAAGGCTATGGCTGTGGTTATGGGACTTGCCATTCCGATTGCGGGAATCGTGGCAGCCAATAACTTAAGCTCGGGAATTATTATTGTGGGAATTGCCTTTGTCATGCTGTTTGTTGCCTGCAAAAAAAGCTGGCCCTTTTATCTGTGTGGGATTGGAGCAGTCAGCTCCATCTTTCTGGCAGGCCCTCTTGCATCCTTTCTGGAGGCAACCCAGATTTTAAAGCCCTACCAGCTGGAGCGTATTCATGTATGGCTGGAGCCGGAGGCATACAAGCTGGATGGCGGATTTCAGGTGCTTCAGGGACTTTACGCTATTGGCTCCGGCGGTCTGGTGGGAAAAGGGCTGGGAGAAAGCATCCAGAAGATGGGATTTGTGCCAGAGGCGCAGAACGATATGATTTTCTCCATTATCTGCGAGGAGCTGGGGCTGTTTGGAGCGGTATCGGTGATTTTGATTTTTCTGTTTATGATTTACCGGTTTATGGTGATTGCTTTTAATGCCCCGGATCTGTTCGGTGCGCTGATTGTCGTAGGTGTTATGGCCCATGTGGCGATTCAGGTTATTTTAAATATTGCGGTTGTAACCAATACCATTCCCAATACGGGAATTACCCTTCCCTTTATCAGCTATGGAGGAACGTCAGTTCTGTTTTTGATGGTGGAGATGGGAATGGTTCTAAGTGTATCCAATCAGATTAAAATGGAAAAATAAACCTTTTTGAGGAACCTTTTTAGGAGCAGAGTACATAGGATGGAATAGAGACGGATAGAGCGGGAGGGAATAGGTTTGTCTGTGATTCATATCCAGGGACTTGGCGGCCTGAAGGGAGCCATAGAAATTCAGGGTTCAAAAAATGCGGTGCTGCCTGTAATGGCAGCATCTTTACTTCACAGAGGAATTACGGTTCTTAGAAATGTACCTAAGATACAGGATGTGTATTCCATGATGGAGATTCTGGAGTATCTGGGCTGTGAGCTGAAGCTGGAGGGACATAGTCTTACCATTGATACAGGAAAGGCATCTGGAATGCCCATACCGGTGGAAATGGCAGGGAAAATGCGTTCCTCCATTATGCTTTTGGGGCCAATGCTGGGGCGGTTTCGAGAGGCAGTGACCAGCCTGCCAGGGGGATGCTGTCTGGGAAAACGCCCGGTCAATCTTCATCTGGAGGGATTGCGGAAGCTGGGAGCTGATATCCGGGAGGAAGGAGCTCAGATTGCCGCTTCAGCAGCAGCTCTGGAAGGAAGTGATGTTCACCTGGATTATCCAAGCGTGGGAGCAACGGAGAATCTTATTATGGCTGCTGCAGCAGCCAGAGGAGTTACGGCTCTGACAGGGGCGGCCAGAGAGCCGGAAATAAAGGTTCTCTGTGATTTCCTTAAAGCGGCAGGAGCGAGGATAGAGGGGACAGGAACAGAAACGATTGTGATATATGGGGGAAGTTCTCTCCATGATGTGGAATTTGCCATTCCGGGAGATCGGATTGTGGCAGGTACTTATCTGGGCGCAGTGATGACTGCAGGAGGGAAAGTACTCCTTTCCGGGGCTCCTCAGGAACATATGGAATCAAATTTAAAGCTGGCATCCCGGATGGGAGCAGAGATTTCCTGCAGTCCGGAGGGAATCCTTGTGGAAATGAACCGGCGCCCGATTCCTGTTTCCTTTGCTACAGGCCCGTATCCGGCCTTTTCTACGGATCTCCAGCCGGTGATGATGGCAGCGGCTGCTGTTGCAGAGGGGAAAAGCCATATCAGGGAGACTGTATTTGAAAACCGTTTTTCCTGTGCAAAGGAATTGCGGAAACTGGGGGCCCATATTATAATAGAGGGAAGAAATGCGCAGATAGAAGGCCGGTTTCCTTTAAGCGGAGGCCGGGTCTATGCAGCAGATCTCAGAGGCGGAGCGGCTTTGGTGACGGCGGCTCTTGCTTCCTGGCAGCCGGTAACGGTGGATGACCGCTGCGGCCACATCCAAAGAGGCTATGAGGATATCTGCCGGGATCTGCAGGGAGCAGGCGCAAGAGTTATGGAAACAGAGGACTAACAAATGGGCTCAGAGCATATTCTGCGCTATAAGAACGATGACAGGGGAACCGGCGGAAGATGGAATATGGATGGACAGAAAAGAAAAAAACAGGGATTGCTGCAGCAGTGATTGTTCTGCTGCTGATTTTGATCGGTCTTTTTTCTCTGCAGATTAAAACGGTGACGGTTACGGGAAATGTGCGGTATACTCAGGAGCAGATTACGGAAATGCTGTTTCCAGATAAGGTAAGCCGCAATCCGGTGGTCTGCTACCTGAAGGATCATTTCCAGGAACATGTGGAGATTCCCTTTGTACAGGATTATAAGATTGAATTTCAGGGTCTGAACAAGGTAGAAATCATTGTTTATGAAAAAAGTGTAGTGGGATACGTTTCCTATATGAGCAGCTGCATGTATTTTGATAAGGACGGTATTGTTGTGGAGAGTACCAGCAAAACCCTTCCTGGAATCCCTGAGATTACGGGGCTGAAATTTGGCCATATTGTGCTGTATCAGAAGCTTCCGGTAGAAAATGACGCGGTATTTCAGGAAATTTTAAATCTGACCCAGATCCTTTCGATTTATCAGCTGGAGGTAAACCGGATTCAGTACAACAGCTTTGGAGAGGCAGCCCTTTATATGGGAGATTTGGAAGTAATTCTTGGGAACAATGTTGGAATGAACGGAAAGATTGCCGAGCTTAGCGATATGCTTCCCAAACTGGAAGGAAGAAAGGGGACTCTGTATCTGGATACCTATGACGAGACGGCGACCAATGCCATGTATGCCTTTAAGCCTCGGCAGTAAAGGAGACAGGTCAGGCAGAAGGATTCTGTTCGTGAGAAAAAACAAAGGAAACAGCAAAAATCCGGTGAAAATCTACAAATTAGAGGTTGATATTTTTTAGGAAATCAAATATAGTATTAGGTAGGCTAGTTTTACAAAAAATATTACAAAATTGTTACAATATAAGACGCGAAAAAGAGGTTAAGGAGGAGAAAGTCTTGTTAGAGATAAAGATAAATGAGGCGGAGAATTCTGCTAAGATCGTAGTGATTGGTGTTGGTGGTGCAGGAAATAATGCGGTAAACCGCATGGTTGATGAAAATATTGCAGGTGTGGAATTTATCGGCATCAATACAGATAAGCAGGCGCTTCAGTTCTGCAAGGCTCCTACCGCGATGCAGATCGGCGAGAAGCTGACCAAGGGACTGGGCGCAGGTGCAAAGCCTGAGGTAGGTCAGAAGGCAGCAGAGGAAAGCTCCGAAGAGCTGGCACAGGCTATCAAGGGTGCAGATATGGTATTTGTTACCTGCGGTATGGGCGGCGGTACCGGTACCGGCGCAGCTCCCGTGATTGCAAAGATTGCCAAGGATATGGGAATTCTGACTGTAGGCGTTGTGACCAAGCCCTTCCGTTTTGAGGCAAAGACCCGTATGACCAATGCGTTAAACGGAATCGAGCATTTAAAAGAGAGTGTAGACACTCTGATTGTAATCCCCAATGACAAGCTTCTGGAGATCGTAGATCGCCGTACCACTATGCCGGATGCATTAAAGAAGGCAGATGAGGTTCTGCAGCAGGCTGTTCAGGGCATTACAGACCTGATTAACGTACCTGGCCTGATTAATCTGGACTTCGCAGACGTACAGACTGTTATGACAGACAAGGGTATTGCACATATCGGTATCGGACATGCCAAGGGAGACGACAAGGCTGTAGAGGCAGTGAAGCAGGCAGTTGCTTCTCCTCTGTTAGAGACAACTATCGAGGGCGCTACCCATGTAATTATCAATATTTCCGGTGATATCAGCCTGATTGAGGCCAATGAGGCAGCAAGCTACGTTCAGGAGCTGGCAGGTGATGACGCCAATATTATTTTCGGTGCTATGTATGATGAGAATGCTCAGGACGAGGCTACCATTACTGTAATTGCAACTGGTCTGGATGATCAGAACAATGCGGCTCCCTTAAACAAGACCATGTCTGGTCTTGGCAACTTTAAGCCGAAGATGCCCGCAGGCATGAATCTGAATCCGACTGGTATGAATCTGAACCGCACTGCTGCAGCTGCAGAAGCCAGCGCAACGGCTCCCAGAACTTCTGCTCCTCAGCAGACATCTGCACCGGCTGCATCTGTACAGAAGCAGGTACAGCAGCAGGCTGCTCCGACTCAGCCCACATTCCGTCCTCTGAACCGGGAAACACAGATTAACATTCCGGATTTCCTGAAGAACAAGAGATAAGAAGTCAGAAGTGAAAATGAACCTTCTCCCCCGCGGCAGGGAAGAAAATAAGAAAGATTTAAGACAGAAAATTCTAAAAACAGGATTTTCTGTCTTTTTTTGTCGTACAAAAAAGTGGGATACCCTCCTCTGTTTTGACAAAATATTTACAGGACAGCAGGTATAATAGAGACTGTAAATCAGAGTGCAGGAGGTGGGAGCCGGATGTGACTGCAGTATTGTATCTGGATGTGTATTTTGCTGTGAATTTTTTCATGGACTTTCTGCTGCTTCTGTTGGTCAGAAAGCTTCTTGGAATTTGCGCGGAAAACAGGAAAATGGCTCCAGGACGGACTTTGCGGCTGGCAGCAGCAGCCGGTGTGGGAGCGTTCTGGGCCTGTGCAGAGGCAGTAATCCGGCTTCCTGGAGAGCCGTGCCTTTGGGCAGCAGCAGCTTCCTGGACAGGGGCAGGCCTTGTGATGACAGCTCTTGCATTTGGAAGGCAGAGTCCCGGAGAAGGGCTTCGCTGTCTGGCGGCTTTGTGGATGAGCGGAGCCGCTGCAGGAGGCGTGCTTGAGGCAGTCAGAGAGGCTGCGGGAAAAGCTGGAATTTCTGGCCAGTTTCCTCTGGAAGGAGTGATTCTGGGGGGGATGGGGATTTTTTTCTGCGGAAGGGCAGGGGCTGGATATCTGCAGCAGAGATTTCGGATGCAGAATCGAATCTGTCAGGCGGTGATTCATTATCATGGGAAAACAAAGATTTTGCCGGCGCTGTGGGATACAGGAAATACTCTTTATGAGCCCTACGGCCATCAGCCGGTTCATGTGATGAGTCCGGAAGCTGGAAAGGAGCTGTTTGAAACCCTTTCCCGGGTGATTTACATTCCCTTTCGTTCTGTGGGAACCAGCTATGGTCTCATTCCAGGAATTCAGGCAGATGAAATGGAAATATGGCAGAACGGAAAGCTGGTAAAAACCTGCATCAGGCCATGGATTGCCGTCAGCAGGGAGCCGCTTTCATCCCGTCATCAGTATGAAATGCTTCTGCACGGAGAGCAGTAAAGGAAAAACAGACTTGGAGGACAGTGATCATGATAGTAAAGGTTTCCATACCCAACCGGTTTCAGTTTAAGGCAGTTCCGTCATTTAAAACGGTGCTTCTGCAGAAACAGGGGGAGGTTCATTATATTGGAGGGGCAGACATTCTTCCGCCGCCGCTGGAAAGCAAAAAAGAGGCAGAAACGATCGCACTTCTGGGAACTGAGGATGCGAAAGCGGCCCGTTCGCTTTTGATTGAGCATAATTTAAGACTGGTGGTATACATAGCAAAAAAATTTGACAATACCTGTGTGGGGGTGGAGGACCTGATTTCCATTGGAACCATTGGACTGATTAAGGCAATCAACACCTTTAATCCAGAGAAAAACATCAAGCTGGCTACCTATGCGTCACGGTGCATTGAAAATGAAATTCTGATGTATCTGAGGCGTAATAATAAAACAAGAATGGAGGTTTCCATTGATGAACCGCTGAATGTGGACTGGGACGGCAATGAGCTGCTGCTTTCTGATATATTGGGAACAGATGAGGATGTTATTTACCGGGATCTGGAGGATGAAACAGAAAAACAGCTGCTTTTGTCAGCGATCAGCCGCCTGACTCCAAGAGAGCAGCAGATTGTGGAGCTGCGCTATGGGCTGCAAAATGAGGAAGGAACAGAGATGACCCAGAAGGAGGTAGCGGATCTGATGGGGATTTCCCAGTCCTATATTTCAAGGCTGGAGAAGAAAATTATGAAGCGCCTGAAGAAGGAAATTGTCCGGTTTGAATAAGCTTGTCTCATGGCTGATTCAGCTGCTGCTTCTGGTTCTGCTTCAAATCCGCTATCCGGCGGCAGTCAGGACGGAGACCGGGGCTGTGAGGGAACAGGATCCCGCTTATAAGATATATCAAAGATACAGGTATGCGTATGATACATACGGATACCTGTTTTTGTCTGAAAATACAGGGGAGGACAGTCAGGGAAGAAGAGATGGGGAGCAGTCCTTTCAGGAGGGGAAGGGTTCCCTGGAGCAGGAGGAGGTGCTGCAGGAGGGGGAGGAAAAGAAAGATGGTTTTCAGGAAGAGAGCCTTTGGCCGAAGGAAGGGGAAGAAGCGGCTCAGATTACCCTGGCCCAGCTTCAGGATTATGATTTTCTTATGAAGCATTTTTACAGCGTCCATGCTTCCACAACAGCAGGCCGGGATCTGATGAAGGCAGATATGCTTTTGGGAACCGGCATGAAGCTGGAGCAGAATCCCCAGGTTCCGCAGATTTTGATTTATCACACCCATTCCCAGGAAACCTATGCAGATTACGGCTCGGAAAATCCGGAAGCTACCATAGTTTCCTGCGGCGAGTATCTTGCAGAACTGCTTAGAGACAGGGGCTGGAATGTGATCCACGACACAGGCACCTATGATATTCAGGGAGGAAAGCTGGATCGGAACAGAGCCTATAATTACGCTTTGGATGGGATTACAGGTATTCTGCAGGAGAATCCGGAAATTCAGGTGATTCTGGATCTTCATCGGGACGGAGTAAAGGAGGGAACCAGGCTGATCAGTCAGGTAAACGGGAAAGAGACTGCAAAAATTATGTTTTTTCATGGAATGAGCCGGACTCCTGAGGGGGAGATTGCCTATCTTCCCAACCCTTATCTGAAGGAAAATCTGGCCTTTGCCTTTCAGATGCAGTTTGCGGCTGAGGGGCTGTATCCGGGGTATACAAGAAAAATCTATCTAAAGGGATTGCGCTACAATCTGCATCTTCGCGGCAGATCAGCCCTGATTGAGGTAGGAGCTCAGACCAATACCCTTCAGGAAGCTATGAATGCCATGGAGCCTTTGGCGGATCTTTTAGATAGGGTGTTGCAAGGAAATTGAAAAAATGGTATGATAATTTCAATTTGAAAACAGGCTGTTTCTTTGAAAAACAGCCGGATAACCAGCATTTGCATAGGAGAGAATACGATATATGGCAGTAATGGACCAAAGTAAAATTCGCAATTTTTGTATTATAGCCCACATTGACCACGGCAAATCTACTCTGGCAGACCGGATTATTGAGCAGACCGGACTGCTGACCAGCAGGGAAATGCAGGCGCAGATTCTTGATAACATGGATCTGGAGCGGGAAAGAGGCATTACCATCAAGTCTCAGGCAGTCCGGATTGTGTACCGGGCAGAGGATGGAGAGGAGTATATTTTCAACCTGATTGACACTCCCGGACATGTGGACTTTAACTATGAGGTTTCCCGAAGCCTGGCCGCCTGTGACGGAGCCATTCTGGTGGTGGATGCGGCTCAGGGAATTGAGGCCCAGACTCTGGCCAATGTTTATCTGGCTCTGGATCACGATCTGGATGTGTTTCCGGTGATTAATAAAATCGATCTGCCCAGTGCGCGCCCGGACTGGGTTGCCAATGAAATTGAAGATGTAATCGGCATAGAGGCCCACGATGCGCCGAGAATTTCTGCAAAAACAGGATTGAATATTAAAGATGTTCTGGAGGCGATTGTTCAGAAGATACCAGCGCCTACTGGTGATCCAGATGCGCCACTTCAGGCCCTGATTTTTGACTCTCTTTATGATTCTTACAAGGGTGTAATTGTATTCTGCCGGATCAAAGAGGGAACGGTGAAGAAGGGAACCAGAATCCGCATGATGGCAACAGGAGCGGAAGCAGATGTAGTGGAGGTTGGATATTTTGGAGCAGGACAGTTTATTCCCTGCGAAGAGCTGAGCGCCGGAATGGTAGGATATGTAACTGCCAGCATTAAAAACGTAAAGGATACCCGGGTTGGCGATACGATTACGGATGCGGTCCGTCCCTGCGACAGCCCTCTGCCTGGCTATAAAAAAGTTACCTCTATGGTGTACTGCGGACTTTATCCGGCAGACGGTGCAAAATACAATGATCTGCGGGATGCGCTGGAAAAGCTTCAGTTAAACGACGCTTCCCTGTTCTTTGAGCCGGAGACCTCTGTTGCTCTGGGATTTGGCTTTCGCTGCGGATTTTTAGGTCTTCTTCATCTGGAGATTATCCAGGAGCGTCTGGAGAGAGAATACAACCTGGATCTGGTAACGACTGCCCCTGGCGTTGTTTACAAGGTCCATAAGAAAAACGGAGAGGTAATTGCCCTGACGAATCCTTCCAATCTTCCGGATCCGACAGAGATTGAATATATGGAAGAGCCGATTGTCAACGCGGAAATTATGGTGACAACGGAGTTTGTAGGCGCTATTATGACGCTGTGTCAGGAGCGGCGCGGCGTGTATCTGGGAATGGAGTATATTGAGGAGACAAGAGCTCTGTTAAAATATGAGCTGCCTCTGAATGAGATCATTTACGATTTCTTTGATGCACTGAAATCCCGCTCCAGAGGCTATGCATCCTTTGATTATGATATGAAGGGCTATGAGCCGTCTGAGCTGGTGAAGCTGGATATTCTGATCAACAAGGAAGAGGTGGATGCCCTGTCCTTTATTGTTCATGCAGATTCTGCCTATGAGCGGGGAAGGAAAATGTGTGAAAAGCTGAAGGAGGAGATTCCGCGTCATTTGTTTGAGATTCCCATTCAGGCAGCGGTAGGCGGCAAGATTATTGCCAGAGAAACAGTAAAGGCTATGCGCAAGGACGTTTTGGCCAAGTGCTACGGAGGCGATATCAGCCGAAAGAAGAAGCTGTTGGAGAAACAAAAGGAAGGAAAGAAACGGATGCGTCAGGTGGGCAACGTAGAGATCCCGCAGAAGGCATTTATGAGTGTTTTGAAACTGGATAATGAATAAAAAGAAGCTGGAGCTGTATCTTCATATTCCTTTCTGTGTCCGTAAGTGCGCTTACTGTGACTTTTTGTCTTTTGCTGCGCCGGAACGGATGTATCGGGAATATGTGGATAAGCTGATTGAAGAAATATACGGTCAGAGCGAAAATTTTCGGGAATATCAGGTGGTTTCTATCTTTGTGGGAGGAGGAACCCCCTCCCTGCTTCCGGCATCGCTTATGGAAGAGCTGTTTGCAGTTCTTCACCAGTGTTTTGATATTGAGGCAGATGCGGAAATTACCATAGAGGCAAATCCCGGCACACTGACTATGGAAAAGCTGGAGCTTTACCGGCAGAGCGGTGTCAACCGGCTGAGTCTGGGACTTCAGTCGGCAGATGATCAGGAACTGAATTATCTGGGAAGAATCCACACCTATGAGGATTTTCTGAAAAGCTATCAGAGAGCGAGACAGGCTGGCTTTACAAATATTAATGTAGATTTGATGTCAGCTCTTCCGGGACAGGATCTCCATTCCTGGAAAACTACGCTGAGAAAGGTTTTGATGCTGAAGCCGGAGCATATTTCCGCCTACAGCCTGATTATTGAAGAAGGAACGCCTTTTTACAGCAGATATGGAGAAGGAAAAAATTCCTGTTCCTGCAGTCAGTGGGATTCCCAGACAATCTGGACAGGACGGGGATTAAAGGGCAGTCCCATGAGTCTGTGGGCGCTTCCGGATTTGCCGGATGAGGAAACGGATCGGGAAATGTACCATATAACGAAGGAGCTGATGGCAGCCCACGGATATCACCGCTATGAGATTTCCAATTATGCCCGTTCTGGATGTGAATGCCTCCACAACAAGGGGTACTGGACTGGAACGGAGTATTTGGGACTGGGACTGGGAGCCTCCTCTTACACTTTTTTTCACCGGTATCACAATACAGACGATATGGAGGAATATCTTTCTCTGGATTTGTCGGAGGCCGGGGCTGCTGTCCGTGATATTCAGGAAATCAGTCTGGAGGAGCGGATGGAGGAATTTATGTTTTTGGGACTGCGCATGATGGAAGGTGTGTCCGGAACAGATTTTTTCTCCCGCTTTGGTCAGAACATGTGGAATGTTTATGGGACTGTGATTGAAAGGCTGGAGCAGCAGGGCCTTTTGGAGGTGGAGATGCCCGTGATTCGGCTGACTGAGCAGGGAATTGATGTCAGCAATCGGGTACTCAGTCAGTTTTTGCTGGATTAAATAGCAGGTAAAGGATATCTGGTAAAAGCCCGTCGGGGCGGAGGAGTTTTTTGTGACTCCTCCGCCCCGACGGGCTTTTTTGTTTCATAGGAAATTACGTCCTATGAAACAAAAACGCTCCGCGAGGATCGCCATGCGGCGGTAGAGAATTTTGTCGCAGAAGCGACCCGCCGCAGGCGGAGAAGCTCGCGGGCGAGCTTCTTTTTTAATGTACTTGAAATAAGATTGCTGTTTCTGTGGCTTTTAAAAGTTTCTTTTCGTGTCAATAACTGATTGTCATTGATTTTGCAGCGTCCCTGTCAAAAATGCGTTCTGCGCTTTATGAAATGTGAAGCTTTCGGTAAAGTCGTTTTACCATAACCATAGCTACAGCAGCCAGAACCATCTCTGCAATCAGCTGCGCGTAGGCCAGACCATACATGGGGAACAGCCAGTCTAAAAGAAACAGAGCAGGAACCTCCAAAATCAGCTTGCGCAGAATGGAAAAGAACAGGGGAATCCGTCCGTTTCCAAGGGATTGGAAAATGCTGACTGTGAGAAAATCCATTCGAAGAAAAGGAAGAATCAGACACAGTCCTCTGAGAAAGCTGGTTCCATACTGGATGATGGTTGGATTGTCCATAAACAGTCGAATCAGGTTTCCGGAAAAAATAAAATACAGGGCAGTAATTCCTATCATAATAGGAACCAGGGCACGGAAGGCGAAATCAATGGAGTCCTTCATCCGGGAATAGAGCTTTCCGGAATAGGTGTAGCTGATAATCGGCATACAGCCCTGGGAGAAGCCAAAGGCCATCTGCATGGGAACCTGATTGATTTTCTGAGCAATGCCCATAGCTGCCACAGCATCTGGACCATAAACGGCAGTCAGGTTGTTTAAAAGGGTCATACTGGTGACGTTCAGAAGATTCTGAATCGCAGAGGGAATGCCCACCTGGCATACGCCCAAAACCAGATTCTTCTCCAGAGAAAAATTCCGGGGAGAAATCCGGATGCAGCTGTTTGCCCGTTTTTTATACAGGAGAATAAAAAAGTAGATGCAGGCCGCACAGTTGGATAAAAATGTGGCAAGTCCAGCTCCGGAGGCGCCCATGTTCAGTCCCTGGGGAAGGATGAAAATAGGATCCAGAATGATGTTGAGAATACATCCGCTCATGGTTCCGATGCTGGCGTGGAGAGAGGCTCCCTCTGAACGTACCATATAGGCCAGTACAACATTTAGAATCGACGGGGCAGCGCCCCAGAGCACGGTCCAGTATAAATAAGCTTCTGTAGCAGCCCAGGTTGTATCGTTTGCTCCCAGCAGTCCAAGAAGAGGCTGCTGAAACAGCAGGCACAGAAGAGAAAACATCAGTCCGGAGCACAGAGCACCGTAAAAGCCGAAGGAAGAGATCCGTCTGGCAAAGTCTTCCTGCTTTCTTCCAAGAGCGCGGCTGATCATACTGGAGCAGCCGACGCCAAACAGATTGTTGACTGCATTAAAACCCAGGGTCACAGGGGAAACAAGAGTAACTGCAGCTGTCTCTATGGGATTATTTAACAGTCCTACGAAATAGGTGTCAGACAGATTGTAGATCACCATAACCAGAGAACTGATGACAGATGGAATGGAGAGCTGAAGGACTGCCTGATAAACAGGGATTTCTTCAAATAATTCTGTTTTGGAAACAGAGGATGACTTTCGGAAATTCATCGATCTTCCTCCCTAAAAGATGTATTTTGAACGTAACGATTCAGGATGGCAAATCCAGACAGGAAGCTGCTGTCCTGAACAGTTACTTTTAAATAACAAAGCGTATGAATATTAGTATACTATATTTTGAGAGAAATTTCAGCAGTTCTGTGACAAGTTTGTATTTTTCGTGACAGCTCAGCGGCTACAGTTTTTACAATTCGATAAAGACTTTCCGGAAAGAATTCTGTATAATGGAGACATGGTGAAACGGTGGAAACCATATAAGGAAAAGGATAAAGGAGGATTCTATGGATTTTTTAACACTCGCAAAGGAACGGTATTCCTGCAGAAAGTTTTCTGGAAAAGAGGTAGAGCAGGAGAAGCTGGAAAAAATTATGGAGGCCGGGATTGCCGCGCCTACGGCAGTCAATAAGCAGCCCTACAAAATATGGCTGATGCAGTCTGAAAAGGCCCGGAAAGCAATCTATGAGGTGACCCGCTTTACATTTGAGGCAGATATTTTTTTTGTAGTGGGATATCTGGAGGAAGAGGCATGGGTAAGGAAGTATGACGGCAGAAATTTTGCAGATGTGGATGCCAGCATTGTGGCCACGCAGATGATGCTGGAAATTCAGGATCTGGGTTTGGGCACTACCTGGGTGGGGCACTTTGACGCTCCCCGCCTGAAAAATCTGTATCCGGAGATGGAACCCTATGGTTTGATTGCCATATTCCCTGTGGGATACCCGGCAGAAG
Organism: Lachnoclostridium sp. Marseille-P6806; assembly: GCF_964238185.1. NCBI lineage: Bacteria > Bacillati > Bacillota > Clostridia > Lachnospirales > Lachnospiraceae > Lachnoclostridium > Lachnoclostridium sp. Marseille-P6806. Next base: position 30,704 of record NZ_CAXSLG010000001.1, on the reverse strand, counting down.
ATGCAGAGCCGGCAGTCCATCATGGAATTCGAAAGGATAAAGCAGAGGCAGTGAAGATTTTGTAGGAAAAAGCGCCGCTGAACCAGAAGCAAAACTTATAGTTCAGCGGCGTTTTGAGGTTCAGTAGGAAAAGCAGCCAACCGGGATTTGACTGAATCCCCGCAAGGCTGAACTGTTATATTTATTCCTCTCCGCGGAACAGAATTTCAATATAGGCCAGAATCAGAGGAGCTACGCCCTTGGCCTCGTTTTTCACAATCGGCTCCCTCATATAATAGTCAAAGGTGCCTTCTCTCATTTCTTTATTGCCAAGGCCGGCAACCAGACAGATGCCGTCTAACTGCAGTTCTCCGTTTTCCTCAGAAAGATAAGTGCTGCAGATGCCGTCAAAGGCCTTTCGTCCGTACTGGAAGTAGTTTTCCTCCAGAAAGCCCAGGCGAACGCTTTTCATAATCGCATAGGCGAAAATTGCAGAACCGGAGGTTTCCAGATAGTTGGGGCGGATGCCGCCGCGGTTGACAACCTGATACCACATACCGGTTTTCTCATCCTGATAAGGAAGCATGGAATCAATCAGTTCCTTATAAATCCGGTTTAATTCCTTTTTCTCAGCGCCTAAGGTCTCTTCCGGCATAACCTCCATGGTATCAATCAGCGCCATGGCATACCAGCCCAGGGCACGAAGCCAGAAATTGTCGGACAGGCCAGTTACCTTGTCGCACCAGAAGCTTTCACGGGAATCGTCATAGGCATGGTAGTAAAGACCATTGCGCAGATCCCGCATGAGGCTGTAGACATTCAGAAACTGCTGGAAGCTGTCCAGGCAGTTTTTTCCCTCATTATAAGTAAGCTCATACTGCATATAGAAGGGCTGGGCCATGTAAAGACCGTCCAGCCAGATCTGATTGGGATAAATCGCCTTATGCCAGAAATTGCCGGTAGAAGTACGGGGCTGTGTCTTTAACTGGCTGTATACCGTATCAATCGCCTTTCTGTATTTTTCTTTTCCGGTCAGCTTATACAGGTCAAACAGAGTTTTTCCGGCATTCACATGATCCAGATTGTGTTCATTTGGATCGTAGGATTTGATAGAGCCGTCCTCACTTACAAAATAATCAATAAAATTGTCGGCAAAGGTCAGATATTCTTCTTTTTTGGTAATATGGTACAGTTCCAGGATGGCCTTAATCATACAGCCGTCCATGTAATTCCAGGTAGACTCCTTTCCTTCTTTGATTTTTTCAATATTCCAGACAGGCATCTGGGGACTGCTTTTTTCCAGCAGCTGTTCAATGTAGCGGTCAAGAATTTTCACAGTTTTACTCCTTTAGTTGTAAGTTTTTAATTGATTGATTCTGAATTCAAACGTTTGCAAGCTATCATTATTTTATCATAAAACAAGATAGAAAAGAATTGGAGAAAATGCATAAAAAAGCGCTTACAATATTGAGCATAATGTCTAGTGACACGAGAAACAAACCATGTTAAAATGAAAACATCAACAAAAGGAATGCATGGATGCCTAATGGACTTGAATTGTAATTGCTTACAAATGGCAGAAATGCATAAATTTTCAGATTATTTTGCAAACCTTTGCAACTCATCAGGAGGAGGGAAAAGGGGTGCGGAAGAAAAAGAATATATCATAAAGAAAGGGAGAAAACATTTATGAGAAAGAGCATGAAACAGGCAACAGCATTGACACTGGCAGCAGTTACAGCACTGTCTCTGACCGCATGCGGAGGCGGAAAGGCAGATGCACCGGCAGCAACCCAGGCAGCAGGAGAGAGCAAGGCTGAAGGAGGCGCAGCCGCAGACGGCGAGCAGGTTGAACTGACCTTTTCCTGGTGGGGCGGTGACAGCCGTCATGAGGCTACTGAGAAGGCAATCGAAGCATTTATGGCAAAGTACCCCAACATCACCGTAACTCCTGAATACGGCGCATGGACCGGCTGGGAAGAGAAGCAGTCCTTAAATATTCTGGGTGGAAATGCTGCTGACGTAATGCAGATCAACTGGAACTGGATTGAAGCTTATTCCAACAACGGAGCAAACTTTGCAGACCTGAGCCAGTACGGAGATGTTCTGGATCTGACCCAGTTCCCGGAAGCTGCTCTGGAGCAGTGTAAGGCAGACGGCAAGCTGATGGCAGTGCCGGTAGCTATGACAGGACGTGTGTTCTACTGGAACAAGACCACCTTCGATGAGGTTGGATGCGCAATCCCCACCGATACCCAGTCTCTGCTGGATGCAGGTGCTGCATTTAAGGCATTCAACGAGGATTATTATCCCCTGGCTCTGAGCGAGTACGACCGCATGATTTTCCTGGTTTACTATCTGGAGTCCAAGTACAACAAGCCGTGGGTTCAGGACAATGAGATTCAGTACACTGCAGAAGAGATTCAGGATGGTATGGACTTTATCTGCCAGCTGGAAGAGGCTCATGTAATCCCGACTATCGCTACCATTCAGGGCGATATGGCTGACTCTCTGGATAAGAATGCAAAATGGATTGATGGTAAGTATGCAGGTATCTTCGAGTGGGATTCCTCTGCAAACAAGTTCCAGAAGGCAGTAGAAGAGTCTACTAACAAGCCGGGTCAGGAATTTGTAATTGGTGATTTCGTAAAGCTGGGCGATAATAACGGAGGCTTTACCAAGATTTCCATGGGTCTGGCAGTATCCGCAACCTCTGCACATCCGAAGGAAGCAGCAATGCTGATCAACTTCCTGTTAAACGAGGCTGAGGGCGTTGAGATTTCCGGTACCGAGCGCGGTATTCCCTGTTCTGCAGCAGGTCTTGCTCTGCTGAATGAAAAGGGTCTGGGCGATGCTCTTGTAAAGGAAGCAAACGCAAAGGTTATGGGCTACAGCAAGTTCCCGCTGGATCCGAAGTTTGAGCACAACGATCTGAAGGCAAATCCGGACGGCGTATACTACAAGGTATTTGGTAAGCTGAGCTCTGGAGATATTGACAGTGCAAAGGCTGCTCAGGATCTGATGGACGGCGTAAACGAGTGCATGGGCAACTAAGAAACAAACGTAATTAGAAACATGATAAAAAACAGCATCGTAGTTGACATCTTGGCAGAACATAAAGGGGCCGCTGAAAAAGCTTTCAGCGGCCCATATAAGGGGAATGAGTTTTTATGATAGAGAAAGCAAAGTACCCGGACATCGTGGCAGAATTCCGCAGCTTAGGGGAGTTAAGCCCGGAACAGATGGTTTGCCTTGCAGACACCATCGCTCAGGTGTCCGAGGAAATATTTGAACATTATAAGGCCCTTTGTGATTTGCTTAAGGGGCAGCTTCAGCGAGTTAGAAGAATCTGCAGAGAGGAAGGCTGCAAAAAGGCTTTTCCGCAGGAGGCAGACAGACAGCTTTTAGCCAGAGCGCTGGAGAGCGCATGCAGGCAGAAGGTGGTGCTGGCTGAGAGGTATGAGGAGCTGGCAAAAGAATTAGTACAATAACGAGGAGGCAGCGTATGCAGAAAAAAAGCTTCAGCAGGTTTTTGACAGACAACATCGGCTTTTTATTTATTGTGCCGTGGCTGATCGGATTCCTGGTATTTAAGGTATATCCATTTGCATCTTCTCTGTATTACAGTTTTACAAACTACGATTTGTTTACTGGAATTACAAAGACAGGACTGATGAACTATCAGAAAATCTTTACGGATGAGGATATTGTCCGTGCCTTTGCAGTAACATTTAAATACGCAATTTTCGATGTGCCGCTGAAGCTGGCATTTGCATTGTTTATTGCTTATATCCTGAACTTTAAGTTAAAGGGAGTAAACTTTTTCCGTACTGCTTACTATATTCCCTCTATCCTGGGCGGTTCCATTGCCATTGCGATTCTGTGGAGAGCAGTATTTAATACAGACGGTCTGATCAATACCGTAATTGGAATGTTTGGCATGGAGCCGATTAACTGGATGGCAGGTGCCAACAGTGCTCTGTTTGTAATTATTCTGCTTCGTGTATGGCAGTTTGGTTCTGCCATGGTTATTTTCCTGGCTGCATTAAAGGGTGTTTCTCAGGATCTGTATGAGGCAGCTTCCATTGACGGAGCAGGCAAGTGGACTCAGTTTTTCAAGATTACCGTTCCGATTATTACACCGGTTATCTTCTATAACCTGATTACTCAGCTGTGTCAGGCATTCCAGGAGTTCAACGCACCGTATCTGGTAACAAAGGGCGGCCCCAACGGAGCAACCACTCTGATTTCCATGCTGATTTACAACAATGCATTCCTTCGTCATAAAATGGGTATGGCAAGCGCCCAGGCATGGGTTCTGTTTGTTATCGTTATGACCTTTACTGCAGTTGCATTTATCAGCCAGAAAAAATGGGTTTACTATTCAGATGAGGATGGGAGGTAGAAAACATGACAAGAGAGCAGAGAGCAAAAGTCAGCGCATTCCTGCGTTATACCGTACTGATCGTTGTTGGTATTATCATGGTTTATCCTCTGATTTGGATGGTAGGCGCTACCTTCAAGACCAACTCCGAGATTTTCACCAGCGCCTGGTTCTGGCCTAAGAATCCGGTGTTTGACGGATATGACAATGCATTTAAGAGCTACGGCGGTAAGATTGACCTGCTGAAATCCATGATCAATACTTACAAGATTGTTATTCCGAAGGTTATTTTTACTGTTGTTTCTGCAACTATTACTGCTTACGGCTTTGCACGGTTTGAGTTTAAGGGAAAAGGTATTCTGTTCTCCCTGATGATTTCCACCCTGTTCCTGCCGCAGGTAGTGCTGAATGCTCCGCAGTACATTATGTACAATGGATGGGGCTGGACTGATTCCTACCTTCCGCTGGTAATTCCGTCTCTGTTTGCAGCTGATACCTATTTCGTATTTATGCTGGTACAGTTCCTGCGCGGTATTCCCAGAGAGCTGGAGGAGGCAGCCAAAATCGATGGATGTAACTCCATTAAAACCCTGTGGTATGTGATTGTTCCCATGCTGAAGCCGTCACTGGTTTCCTGTGCTCTGTTCCAGTTTATGTGGACATCCAACGACTTCCAGGGACCGTTGATTTACATTTCCAACATGACAAAGTACACCCACTCTATTTACCTGCGTATGTCTATGGACGGTGATACAGGCTTCCAGTGGAACCGTATTCTTGCCATGTCTCTGATTACAATTATTCCGTCTCTGATTGTGTTCTTCTGCGCACAGAACTCTTTCATCGACGGTATTGCAGCAGGCGGCGTAAAGGGTTAAATAAGTACCTTGTGAATTACAAAGAGGGGATCTCATTTTGGGGTTCCCTTTTGTGATTGAAAAAACGATGAAAAAGAGGAAAACAGAATGAAAATCAGTTGTATTTTTCAGACAGCCAGAAACGCTGTCCTGGAGCTTGAGAATAACGAAATATTTGAACTGGAGGAAGGCTGGGAGATTCTGGTAAACGGTGCGTTTTATGGAGAAACAAAGCGGGTTATTACAAGCGTATACGGATTAAAGCCAGATACAGATTACGAGATTACTGTCAGAAAGGGAGAGGAAAGCGCATCTGTAAGGCTTCACACAGACCATGAATTTGTAACCCTGAATGTGCGGGATTTTGGTGCAAAGGGCGATGGCGTACAGAACGATACTCTGTTTATTCAGGCAGCGATTATGGCCTGTCCAAAGGAAGGACGCGTTCTGATTCCGGAGGGAACCTATAAAATTACCAGTCTGTTTTTAAAGGATGATCTGAAAATAGAGCTGGCAAAAGGCGCTGTGCTTTCGGCTGAGACGGATCGGAGCCATTTTCCTGTACTTCCCGGCCTGATTCAGAGCTATGATGAGGAGTCAGAGTACAATCTGGGAACCTGGGAAGGCAATCCTCTGTCTATGTTTTCTGCAATTATCACTGGAATAAATGTAAAGCATGTGGTATTCTATGGGGAAGGCGTGATTGAGGGAAATGCCAACGGGGACCCGGACAACTGGTGGTATGATGCGAAGGTAAAGCGGGGGGCATGGCGGCCCAGAATGATTTTCCTCAACCATTGTGAGGACATTGTTTTTCAGGGAATCCGGGTACAGAACAGTCCCAGCTGGAATATCCATCCCTATTTTTCGGAGCATCTCAGATTCCTTGATATGACCGTTTTAAATCCTAAGGATTCCCCCAATACAGATGGACTGGATCCGGAATCCTGCAGGGATGTAGAGATTGCAGGCGTATATTTTTCTCTGGGAGACGACTGTATTGCCGTTAAATCCGGAAAAATATATATGGGTTCCAAGCACAAACAGCCTTGTGAGGATATTACTATCCGGCAGTGCTGTATGAGGGATGGACATGGTTCTATTACGATTGGAAGTGAGATGGCAGGCGGAGTCAGGAATTTAACAGTTTGCGACTGCCTGTTTCTGCACACGGATCGGGGACTGCGGATTAAGACAAGAAGAGGAAGAGGAAAAGACGCTGTTATTGACGGAGTTCTGTTTGAAAATATCCGAATGGATCATGTAATGACACCTTTTGTAATTAACTGCTTCTATTTCTGTGATCCGGACGGTCATACGGAATACGTTCAGAGCAGAGAACCATATCCGGCCGATGAGAGAACGCCGGAGATCCGGACAATGGTATTCCACAATATTCAGGCGGAAAACTGCCATGTGGCAGCAGTTTATATGTATGGTCTTCCGGAAAAGAAGATTCAGAAGGTGATTATGGAGCATATCCGTGTTACTTATGCAGAGAATGCGACTGCTGGGGTGCCGGCTATGCTGGACGGTCAGGGAGAATGCAGAAAAATGGGCATTTTCGTAAAAAATGTGTCCCACCTTGTGCTTCGGGATGTGGTTTTAGAGGGGCAGGAGGGAGAGGCTATGATTCTGGACGGTATTGATCGGCTGGAGGGCGCTCTTCGATAAGAGAGAAAGAAAAAGCGGCAGGTGGTTATAGGAAAACGGAACATCTGCAAAAGGTATCAGAGGCAAGGAGATGAGAGCAAATGGCAGTAACAATTAAGGATGTGGCAAAAAAGGCCGGGGTGTCCTATTCTACAGTGTCCAGAGCTTTGAATGGAATCGGAAGCGAAAACACAGAAAAAAGAAAGCGGATTTTGGAGATTGCAGATGAAATGGGATATGTGCCCAACCAGGCGGCAATTAACCTGAAGCTTTCCCGCTCCTATGTGATTGGCCTGTATTTTTCCACAATCAGTAAAATGTCTTCGCCGTTTGTTCTTCATGATGTATTGACCGGGGTTTACAGTGTTGTGGGAAGCAAATACAATGTGGTGGTAAAAGGTATTGATATGCATGAACCGGGCACCTTAAATCCCAGTTATTTTGATGGCATTATTGTACTGAGCCAGCGCTCGGAGGATCAGGCATTTATTGATGAGGTTCTGGGAAAGAAGATCCCTATGGTGACGATTTGCAGAACGGTGTATGCCGATGCGCCCAATGTGACTACAGATGAGGCAGGGGCCATGGAAAAGGCTATGGATTATCTGCTTGAAAACGGACATAGAAAAATATGCGTGATCGAAGGAGGGCCGAATCTGGATTCCACCAGACTTCGTCACAAGGGCTGGAGGGCCTCGGTGCGAAAGCATGGATTGGATCCGGATGAGATCCCTATTGTAGGAGGAACCTACCGGTACGCCAGCGGCTATCAGGGAGCTAAGCTGCTTTTGCAGCACAAGCCTACGGCAATTCTCTGTTTTAATGATGAAATGGCCTTTGGAGCGAGAGAAGCTATTGTAGAGGCGGGGCTGAAGGTTCCGGATGACGTTTCTCTGGTTGGCTTTGATAACTGGGATCTGTCTGGGTACAACAGTATGAAGCTCACAACGGTAGAGCGGAATATGGGTGAGATTGCCAAGGAGGGAACCAGAGTTCTTCTGCGGCGTCTGGAGGATGGTGTTGTGGACAACAGCCGTATTTATCTGGAAAACAAGCTGATTATCCGAAGTACCGTGAAGGATATCCGTGGGGACTGGGCAGAGGAAGACAGAGAATCTTAAGAGTTCTTTCAGTTGTTCTTTTTCAGTGGTTTTGCTATACTATGCTATATATGGAAATTTTTAACTGTTCAGGACGGGGTATCTTCTTGTCCGCCGTCCTGAATAGTTATGTATATTTTTGGAAAAGCAGAATCAGGAGAGGCTTTATGAGGGCGAAGAAAACGAAAGAAAACAAGAGACAACTATGGAAAAGAATGTGCAGCCTGCTTGTGGCCTGCGCTCTGATTGTGATGAGCGGGCCGCAGCAGGCTGCGGCTGCTCCCACAGCCGGGGATACAGGCGCGCAGCCTGGGGCATTGGTGATTCGATCCGATGAACTGAGAGGAGTCTGGGTTTCCTATCTGGACTGGGAACAGCTTCCTGCCGAACGGGGATCCTACCAGCTTGCTGTGGATAAGATTCTGGACCGGTGTACAGAATTAAAAATGAACGCGGTATTTGTTCATGTACGTCCGGATGCAGATGCCATGTATCCGTCTCAGTATTTTCCCTGGTCCCGTTTTGTAACAGGAACCCAGGGACAGGATCCGGGCTATGATCCTCTGGCATATTTTGTCCGTGCCGCTCATGAGCGGGGACTTCAGTTTCATGCCTGGATCAATCCGTTTCGTGTTACAGGTTATCACAACACCTGGGAACAGGTGTCGGAGAACAGTCCTGTCAAGCAGTGGTTAAGTGACGGGGATCCTTCCAATGATCGCTGGGTGCTGAAACAGAACGGCGCATATTATCTGAACCCGGCAGTGGAAGAGGTGAGAGCGCTGATTGTAAACGGAGTGCGGGAGATTGTCCAGAAGTATACAGTAGATGGAATTCATTTTGATGATTATTTTTATCCGGATGTAGATGATGAGGATTCCAGCCGCTGGTTTGATAAGCCGGAATATGAGGCGTCAGGAAGCACTCTGTCCATTGCGGATTGGCGAAGGGAGAATGTCAACAAGCTGATTCGCAGTGTCTACAGCACAGTCAAGGAAACAAGGCCGTCAGCCCAGTTCGGAATCAGCCCGGAGGGATATCTGGCGCACCTGCGCAGTGATACCAGACTGTTTACAGATATAGACGCATGGATGTCTGAGGAAGGGTATATTGACTACATTATGCCGCAGATTTACTGGGGCTTTGAGCATAAAACCTCCAGCGGAAGTCCTGCTCCCTTTGCATTTGAAAACAATCTGAAATCTTGGCTGGAGATGAAAAAGAAGGGGAAGGCAAAGCTGTATCTGGGTCTTGCCATGTATAAGACCGGCTCGAACTCCAGTGACAACAATGAGGTGCCGGAATGGCTCAGATATGATGATATTATGAAGCGTCAGGTGCTGGCAGGAAGAGCCTCGGGACAGGTATCCGGCTTCTGCTTTTATGCCTACAGCTCCTTCCAGGAGGAGGCATGTCAGAAGGAAGTGGAGAATCTGCTCCAGGTATTTCGCTGAAAATAAAATGAAACAGGAAGGAAAAGAAAATGAGCACAATGAAAAGATTGGAAGAGTATGTTGTCAGTATCCCGGATTTTCCGGAGCCGGGGATTATTTTCCGTGATGTTACCAGCATTCTTCAGGATGCAGACGGACTTCACATGGCGATTGACAAGCTGAGAGAGATGGTAAAGGATCTGGATTTTGACGTAGTGGTAGGTCCGGAATCCAGAGGATTTATTTTTGGAGTGCCGGTTGCCTATGCAGAGCATAAAAGTTTTGTTCCGGTACGGAAAAAAGGAAAGCTTCCAAGAGAAACCATTTCTGCAAAGTACGATTTGGAGTATGGTTCTGCGGAGATTGAGATTCATAAGGATGCGATTAAACCAGGACAGAAGGTAGTGATTGTAGATGATCTGATTGCCACAGGAGGAACTGTGGAGGCAATTATTGATTTGATAGAGCAGCTGGGCGGCGTGGTTGTGAAGGTATGCTTTGTTATGGAACTGGCAGGATTGCAGGGACGAAAGAATCTGTCTGGATATGATGTGGATTCCGCTATTATTTATGAGGGAAAATAAAGTAAGAGATTCCTGTTCTTGAAGCAGGAATCTTTTTCTTATGTCATAGGACGGCAATTTCCTATGACATAAAAATGCTCCGCATAACAGAAACAAAATGCAAGGTTGACATGATAAGTGAAAAACATTAATATGATAGTCTGCCTGCTGATAAAAGAAAAATAGGGAGACAGAAGGATGACAGATAAAATAAGACAGGAAAAATCAGAGGAAGGAATTCTTTATGGAATCGGCGTAGGACCAGGGGATCCGGAGTTAATGACCATAAAGGCACTTCGTATTTTAAAAGAATGTGATGTGGTGTTTACACCAGGAAAAAGCAGAATGGAAAGTACTGCATATGGGATTGCCGTTCAGGCTTTGCCGGAGCTGGAGGAGAAGGACTGTGTCTGTGTGGAGATCCCCATGGTACATGACAGAAAACAGCTGAAGCAGGCGTATGACCAGGCAGCGAATCTTGTGGAAGAGAGGCTTTGCCGGGGGCAGAAGGCAGCCTTTCTGAATCTGGGAGATGTGACTCTGTATGCCACATATCTCCATGTTCACCGCCGGATACAGAAGCGGGGATTTCAGGCAGAGCTGATTAACGGAATTCCATCCTTTTGTGCTGCAGCTGCGGCTTTTGGAAGAGGACTGGCAGAGGGACATGAGCAGTTTCATATTCTGGCAAAGCCGGGGCAGGTAGAAGCAGGTCTGGCCCTGTCTGGAACCAAGGTGATTATGAAAAGCAGCAGGCAGAGCAGCCAGTTTCGGCAGCAGCTGGAGACAGCAGAACAGGAGGGACAGGAGGTTTTTCTGGCAGAAAACTGCGGAATGCCTGGACAGCGGCTGCAGAGAGGCGCCGGGGCTGTGACAGGACAGGAAGGATACTATTCCCTGATTCTTGTAAAGGAAAAAAAGAAGCTGCAGGAAAACAGGGCGGAAAGAAATGGGGTACAGACAGATGAAGCATGAGCTTTATGTAATCGGAATGGGACCGGGACGGGAAGAAAAGATGACGTTAGAGGCTTTGCAGGCGCTGGAGGCCTGTGATACGATTGTAGGCTATACGGTTTATGTGGATCTTCTGAAAATGCGGTTTCCGGATAAGGAGTACATGACGACGCCTATGCGTCAGGAGACCAGGCGGTGCCGGATGGCCTTTGAGGAGGCACAGAAGGGAAAGCGGGTAGCTATGGTCTGCAGCGGAGATGCAGGTGTCTACGGGATGTCCGGTCTGATGCTGGAGCTGGGAAGAGAATACCCGGACTGTCAGGTAACGGTTATCAGCGGAGTGACCGCTGCCCTGGCCGGAGCAGCCCTGCTGGGAGCGCCGCTCATGCATGATTTTGCTGTCATCAGTCTGAGTGATCTGCTGACGCCCTGGGAGAAGATTGAGAAGCGTCTTCGGGCAGCAGCAGCGGCGGATTTTGTGATTTGCCTTTACAATCCTTCCAGCAAAAAGCGTTCTGATTATCTGAAACGGGCCTGCCAGATCATTTTTGAAGAAGCAGGGCAGGAGTTAGTCTGCGGCGTGGTGAAATCGGCTGGAAGAGAGGGAGAATGTGCAGAGGTGATGTACTTGTCAGAGCTGGAGGAGTATCCGGCAGATATGTTTACAACGGTCTTTATAGGAAATTCCGAGACAAGGATCATAGACGGGCGCATGGTAACGCCCAGAGGATATCAGAATATCTGAGGGAGAGTGTGAGATATGGAATCATATTATGCAAAGCAGCTGGAGTGTCTCTGCAGCCAGGTAAGACCGGGAGACAGGGAAGCAATGGAAGCATCAAAAAGGCACTGGAACAAAATTGCGAAGCCTCTGGACGGTCTGGGCCGAATGGAGGATTTACTGGTAAAAATCGCAGGAGTAGTCCGCAGTGAGAAGCTGTGCCTGGAACGAAAGGCTGTTGTGGTTTTTTGTGCGGATAACGGTGTGGTAGCTGAGGGTGTAACCCAAACCGGCAGTGAGGTAACGGCTGTGGTAACGGAAAATATTGCCAGAGGCATTGCAAGCGTCAATCGAATGGCTTCAGTAGCCGGAGCTGACGTAATTCCGATAGATGTGGGAGTGAAAGGACGGCTTCAGGAGACGGGAATCCGAAACTGCCGGATTGCAGACGGGACGGCGAACCTGCTGCATGAGCCAGCAATGACCATGGAACAGACTCTGGAGGCGATTCATACAGGAATTGCTCTGGCAGGGGAGTTAAAGGACAGCGGCTATGACCTGCTTGCAGTGGGAGAAATGGGAATTGGCAATACCACAACCAGCAGCGCCATTGCAAGCGTTATGCTGGAACAGCCGCCGGAAGCAGTGACGGGACGGGGCGCCGGACTTTCCGGAGAGGGACTGGAGCGGAAGATCCAGGTGATCCAAAAAGCCATTGTCCTGCATGGCCCAGATCGGGAAAAGCCTCTGGAGGTTCTGTCAGCTTTGGGAGGACTGGATATCGCAGCTATGACTGGATTTTTGCTGGGAGGAGCTATTTACCGGATTCCTGTGGTTCTGGACGGGATGATTTCTGCGGTGGCAGCCCTTCTGGCAGCGGCGCTTTGTCCAGGGGTGACAGATTATCTTCTGCCTTCCCATCTGGGGAAGGAACCGGCCTGCCGCCTGGTCATGGAGCGTCTGGGATTTGAGCCGGTCATTCACGGCCAACTGGCACTGGGAGAGGGAACCGGAGCAGTGATGCTGTTTCCTCTGTTAGATATGGCGGCATCAGTTTATGAGGAAAACAGTACCTTTGCAGATATAAAAATCAAGGCTTACGAAAGCTTTGAAGACTGAGAAAGGTCCGGGAAAAGGAAATCCAGAAGCGGTACAAAAACCGGAAAAGGGATAAAGCAAGAAAAACCGGAAAAGCAGGGGTTGGGAGAGACAGGAAAGGAAGGCAGACGGATATGGTACATTTTATCGGAGCAGGACCGGGAGATCCGGATTTAATTACAGTGAAGGGAAAACGGCTGATTGAGGAGGCAGATGTGATTATCTATGCCGGCTCTCTGGTAAATCCTCAGGTTCTGGCAGGGGCCAGACCAGATGCAGAAATATATAACAGCGCCCAAATGACGCTTCCTGAGGTGGTTGCTGTCATGAAGAAGGCAGAAGAGGAGGGGAAAACTGTAGCCCGGGTACATACAGGGGATCCTGCAATTTACGGAGCTCACAGAGAGCAGATGGTTCAGTTGGATGAGCTTGGAATCTCTTATGATGTAGTGCCGGGAGTCAGCTCTTTTCTGGCAGCAGCAGCAAGCATGAAAAAAGAATATACCCTTCCGGGAATCAGCCAGACAGTGATTCTTACCCGAATGGAAGGAAGAACGCCTGTTCCGGAAAAAGAGCAGATAGAAGCCTTGGCAGTTCATCAGGCATCGATGGCGATTTTTTTAAGCGTAGGACAGATGGACGAGCTGAGCAGCCGTCTGATCAAAGGCGGATATCCGGAAACAACTCCGGCAGCAGTGGTGTATAAGGCTTCCTGGGAGGATGAAAAAATTGTGACCGGAACCTTAAAGGACATCGGGGAGCGAGTGCGTCAGGAAGGGATACGGAAAACGGCCATGATCACAGTGGGACGTTTTCTTGGAGGTGAGTTTGAGCTTTCTAAGCTGTATGATGAGAACTTCAGCCACGGCTACCGGAAGGCAATACAGGAGAGCCGGAAGCCGGAGAAAGAAGAGGCAGAGAACAGAGAAGCAGGTATGGAGCGCTGAACAGGACAGGAGGACGGAAAATGGCAAAAAAAATTATGATTCAGGGAACCATGTCCAATTCAGGAAAAAGCTTTCTGGCAGCAGCGCTTTGTCGGATTTTTCATCAGGATGGTTATCGGACAGCGCCTTTTAAGTCTCAGAATATGGCGTTGAATTCTTATATCACAGATGACGGGCTGGAGATCGGCAGAGCCCAGGCCATGCAGGCAGAGGCAGCAGGTATTCTGCCTGCAGCAGAGATGAATCCGATTCTGTTAAAGCCTACCAGCCATATGGGAAGCCAGGTGGTGATTATGGGAGAGGTTTTTGGCAATATGAAGGCCATGGATTACTACCGGAGAAAGCCGGAGCTGATTCCCGTAATCAAAGACGCCTTTGCCCGTTTGGAAGAGCAGTACGAGGTAATCGTTTTAGAGGGTGCCGGAAGTCCTGCGGAGATTAATCTTCGAGAAAATGATATTGTAAATATGGGAATGGCAGAAATGGCAGATGCTCCGGTTCTTCTGGTTGGAGACATTGACCGGGGCGGTGTATTTGCCTCTCTTTACGGAACTGTGAAGCTGCTTTCTCCACAGGAACAGAAACGGATTCGTGGATTAATTATTAATAAATTTCGGGGAGATGTGGAAATACTGAAGCCGGGGCTGGATATGATAGAAGAAAAGGTGGGGATTCCGGTGGTAGGAGTCATTCCCATGGAGCAGATCGATCTGGATGATGAGGACAGTCTTTCAGAACGGCTGGATGCGGGGAAGAGACGGGGATATCAGACAGAAGCAGGAGATGAGCAGCCGTATCTGGATCTTGCAGTCATTCACCTTCCCCATATTTCCAATTTTACAGATTTTAATCCTCTGGAACAGGGCAGTGGAGCAAGGCTTCGGTATGTAAGCTGTGTTTCTCAGCTGGGACAGCCGGATCTTCTGATTCTTCCAGGAACGAAAAATACCATGGCAGATCTGGCCTGGATGAGGGAAAATGGACTGGAAGAAGAGGTGATTCGCCTGGTGGAGGAAAAAAAGATTCCTCTGATTGGAATCTGCGGCGGTTATCAGATGCTGGGAGAAGGCCTTCAGGACCCAGAAGGAGCAGAGGGGGTACCCGGAAGCTCTATGAAGGGAATGGGGCTTCTTCATGCAGAAACCATATTTGCATCCAGAAAAACAAGAACAAGGATCACAGGCCGCATACAGGCTGGAAGCGGAATTTTTTCAGCAGGGCAGGGAAGCTTGATTTCCGGCTATGAGATTCATATGGGGATTACCAGAGCGATTTCTTCGGAAGAAAAACATGCGAAAACAGCAGTTTTTCTGGAGGACGGACGAAGAGACGGCCTTTGCAGGGAGGATGGCCTGGTATTTGGAACCTATCTTCACGGACTGTTTGATAATGAAGAATGGACAGGGAAGCTGCTGTCTGGCCTGGCAGAGAAAAAGGGAATTCTGTGGAGTAGCCCAGAGGAAAGCCGCAGGGCTTATAAGGAGAGACAGTATGACAGGCTGGCCCAGCTGGTGCGGGAAAACCTGGATATGAAGAAGATATATGAAATCATGGGAATGGATGCGAAAAACACAGATGAGACGAAACAGGCAGAAGGAGAGTTGACAGTATGAAAGAACAAATGCAGTGGATTCGGCCAGAGGAGATCGAAGCCCGCAGTATGGAAATCATTGAATCAGAAATGCCCCAGGGAAGCTGGAGCCCCGGAGAACTGGCAGTAGTGAAGCGGTGTATTCATACCTCGGCAGATTTTGATTATGCAGAAAATCTGTATTTTTCTGATCATGCTGTAGAAAAAGCTCTGGAAATCTTCAGAAAGGGCGGATTTATCATTGTGACAGATACGAATATGGCGGCATCAGGCATTAATAAACGAGCCCTGGAAACGCTGGACGGCCATGCAGTATGCTTTATGGCAGATCCGAAGGTAGCAGAGGAGGCAAAGAAACGGGAGGTAACAAGAGCTCTTGTCAGCATGGAATATGCAGCAAGGCTTACAGGCCCTTTAGTATTCGCCATTGGAAATGCCCCCACGGCTCTGATCCGTCTTCATGAAATGATGGAAGAGGGAAGCATTCATCCGGATTTTATTATTGCAGTTCCGGTAGGCTTCGTAAATGTAGTAGAATCGAAGGAGCTGATTGCGGCAGATCCGGCACCCTGTATTGTGGCAAAAGGGCGCAAAGGGGGAAGCAATATTGCGGCAGCTGTCTGCAATGCCCTGATGTATCAGCTGACCAGAGGCTGACAAAGGGGAAGGAAGTTTGCGAAAAACCTTTTTTTTCTTGCTTTTTTCGACAAAAATAATTATAATGATTCAATAACTATGCGTATAAAAAGGTGGCTTTTCTATGGCAGAAAAACAATTGGAAACGGGAGTGGATATTGAACTGGAAAATCCTGCGGACTTTACCAGTCCGGAAGTATTGTATCAGGATTTGATCAGAAGTATCAGGAAGTACCATCCGTCTGATGATATTTCCCAAATTGAAAAAGCATACAAAATCGCCAGAGAGGCGCATAAGGATCAGAAGCGAAAGTCGGGTGAACCATATATTATTCACCCTCTTTGTGTTGCTATTATTCTGGCAGATCTGGAGCTGGACAAAGAAACTATTATTGCCGGAATTCTTCACGATGTGGTAGAGGATACCATTATGACTCTGGATGAGGTGGAGAAGGAATTCGGTGCTGAGGTGGCTCTTCTGGTAGATGGAGTTACAAAGCTGACTCAGCTGTCCTGGTCCATGGATAAGGTGGAGATTCAGGCTGAGAATCTGCGAAAGATGTTTTTGGCCATGGCCAAGGATATCCGTGTGATCCTGATTAAGCTGGCGGACCGCCTTCACAATATGCGTACTCTTCAGTATATGAAGCCGGAGAAGCAGAAGGAAAAGGCTCGTGAGACCATGGACATTTATGCACCTATTGCTCACAGGCTGGGTATTTCCAAGATCAAGGTGGAGCTGGATGATCTGTCTCTGAAGTATTTGAAGCCAGAGGTTTATTATGATCTGGCAGAGAAGATTTCCCTGCGCAAGGATGCCAGAGAAGCCTTTGTACAGAGTATTGTAGACGAGGTGTCTGCTCATATCCGCGAGGCCGGGATTGAAGCTCGGGTAGACGGAAGAGTGAAGCATTTCTTCAGCATTTACAAAAAGATGGTAAACCAGGACAAAACCCTGGATCAGATTTACGATTTGTTTGCAGTCCGGATTATTGTGGAGACAGTGAAGGACTGCTATGCGGCTCTGGGTGTGATCCATGAGCTTTACAAGCCCATACCGGGCCGGTTTAAGGATTATATTGCCATGCCCAAGCCCAATATGTATCAGTCGCTGCACACGACTCTGATCGGCAGTACCGGCCAGCCCTTTGAGATTCAGATTCGGACTTATGAGATGCACCGGACGGCAGAATATGGTATTGCAGCTCACTGGAAGTATAAGGAAAGCGGAAGCGGTAAGATTGCAGCAGGAGATGAGGCTGCCAAGCTGTCCTGGCTGCGTCAGATTCTGGAGTGGCAGAGAGAGGCAGATAACTCCAAAGAATTTTTGAATATGGTTAAGGGCGACCTGGATCTGTTTTCTGACAGCGTGTACTGCTTTACACCTACTGGAGATGTGAAGAACCTGCCCAGCGGTTCTACGCCGATTGACTTTGCCTATTCCATCCACAGCGCTGTAGGCAATAAAATGGTAGGAGCCAGGGTCAACGGAAAGCTAGTGAACATTGATTATGTGATCCAGAACGGCGATCGAATTGAGATTATTACTTCCCAGAATTCCAAAGGTCCCAGCCGGGACTGGCTGTCTCTGGTCAAGAGCACACAGGCAAGAAATAAGATCAATCAGTGGTTTAAGACAGAGCTTAAGGAAGACAATATTACCAAGGGCAAAGAGATGATTGACCGGTATTGTAAGGCCAAGGGTATTAACTATCCGGAGATTAACAAGCCGGAGTTTCAGGAAAAGGTTATGGCCCGGTATGCTTTTAAGGATTGGGATTCTGTTCTGGCTTCCATTGGACATGGCGGATTAAAAGAAGGTCAGGTCATCAACAAGATGCTGGATGAAAAGGCCAAGAAGCAGAAAAAAGAGGTAACGGACAAGGCGATTCTGGACGGCATTGAGGAGATGACAGGAAAAGCTCCTGAAAATAAAAAATCCAAAAGCGGAATTGTCGTTAAGGGAATCCACGATGTGGCTGTGCGTTTTTCGCGCTGCTGCAGTCCGGTTCCAGGAGATGAGATTGTTGGTTTTGTTACCAGAGGCCGCGGAATTTCTATTCATAGAACAGATTGTATCAACATTATTAATCTTCCCAGCGATGAGCGGGTTCGTCTGATTGATGCAGAATGGCAGCAGCCGGAGGGAGAAGGCAATAAGGAGCGGTATTCCACGGAAATCCAGATTTATGCCAACAACCGAATTGGAATGTTCGTAGACATTTCCAAGGTGTTTACGGAGCGTCAGATTGATATTACTTCTATGAATGTACGCACCAGCAAGCAGGGGAAGGCTACGATTATCATGACCTTTGATATCCAAGGGATTGAGGAGCTGAACCGTTTGACGGATAAATTAAGACAGATAGAGGGCGTTCTGGATATTGAGCGAACTGCAGGTTAGATAGTTGCAGCCGCATTTGATAGGAGCGCAGAAAAGAGAGAACAGAGGCAGATAGAGGATATTTGCTTCTGTTCAAATTATATAAGAAGAGAAGAAGGGGAAACATCATGAGTGATTTTCGGATACAGACCTGTGTGATGGGGATGGTCAGCACGAATTGCTATATTGTTTACAGAAAGGGCGGAAAGTCTGCGGTGATCGTAGATCCGGCAGACAATGGAGCTTATATTCTGAACAAATGCCGGGAGCTTCAGGTGGAGCCGGAGGCAGTGCTTTTGACCCACGGACATTTTGATCATATTATGGCAGTTGATGATATCCGGCGGGCATTTCATTGTAAGGTATATGCTCACATGGATGAAACAGAACTGCTGAGAGATCCGTCTATGAATCTGTCAGGAACCATGGGAACAGAACAGTTTTCTGTGGAGGCAGATGAGCTGCTTCGCGATGGACAGATCGTAAAGCTTCTGGACTGTGACTGGAAGGTGATGGCTACGCCGGGGCATACAAAGGGCTCTGTCTGCTACTACCTTGCTTCTGAGGAGGTGCTCTTCAGTGGGGATACCTTATTTGCAGAGTCCCTGGGAAGAACGGATCTTCCGACAGGAAGTGTTCAGCAGATTGTCCGGTCCATTGCAGAGCGGTTGTTTGAGCTTCCCGATGATACCATGGTTTATCCGGGGCACGGAGATCCCACAACCATTGGCCATGAAAAAATATACAATCCGGTTGTGCCGTACTGGAAGAAAAACCGCTGAAAACTGTTTCAGAGGAAAACATCTGTGAGGATAATATAAAATGATAGGAATTTTATTAAATGATAATGGATATGAGCAGGATATCCGCGAGCTTTTGATGGCATTTTATCCGGGAGAGACCTTTGTTCATGAAGAGCAGGATGACCAGGAACATGTGCGCTTTTATGCAGAGGGAGAGGTAAATCAGGAAAGACAGGTATTTTCTCTGTCTTTGCGTTTTCCGGGAGCTTCCCGGTTTTATGTGCCAGAGGATCTGGAGCCGGAGGTCAGAAAAGAGTGGGAAGCAGCCAGTGAAAGCACGGAGATTTCCGTGGATTATGAGGATCGGTTTGAAACAAAAAACAGGATCAAGCGGCGACTGTATGTGCTTTTAATGGGGGAGACAGGAAAGCAGCTTCCCTGGGGAACTTTGACTGGAATCCGCCCCACGAAAATTGCTATGACAAAGCTGGCCGAGGGGGCTTTGCCGGAGGAGATTTTCCGCTACATGAAGGAAACGTATTTTACCAGTGATGAGAAAATACGTCTCAGCATTGAGATTGCTCAGAGAGAGCGCCAGCTTTTGTCAGCCATTGATTATAAAAATGGCTACAGCTTATATATCGGTATTCCCTTCTGCCCGACCACTTGTTTGTACTGCTCCTTCACCTCTTACCCCATTGGAAAATGGAAAGAGAGAACAGGGGAATATCTGGAGGCTTTGTTCCGGGAAATGGATTATGTGGCAGAAGAAAAGCGCGGCTGCACGCTGGATACGGTATATTTTGGCGGAGGAACACCGACCTCTCTCTCTCCGGAGGATCTGGATATTTTGATTACCCGGCTGAAGAAAACCTTTGATTTTTCCACCGTTCAGGAATTTACGGTAGAAGCGGGAAGACCGGACAGCATTACCAGGGAAAAGCTTCAGGTGCTGAAAAATCATGGAGTAACCAGAATTTCCATCAACCCTCAGACTATGAAGGAGGAAACCTTAAAGTTGATTGGACGCCGCCATACGGTTGAGGATGTGAAGGAACGGTTCCAAATGGCCCGGGAGATGGGATTTGACAATATCAATATGGATCTGATTATCGGACTTCCGGAGGAAGGGCTGGAGGATGTGCGGACGACCATGGAAGAGGTGAAGGCTCTGGCGCCGGACAGTGTAACCGTTCATTCTCTGGCAATTAAGCGGGCAGCACGGCTGAATACCATGAAGGAAGTTTATAAGGATTTAAAAATTACCAATACGCAGGAAATGATTGATCTGACAGCGCAGTATGCCCGGGAGATGGGGCTTGAGCCTTATTATCTGTACCGGCAGAAAAATATGGCCGGAAATTTTGAAAACGTAGGCTACGCGGCTCCAGGAAAGGCATGTATTTACAATGTGCTGATTATGGAGGAGCAGCAGACCATTATCGGCTGCGGCGCGGGGACTACGACCAAGCGTCTGTTTCCAGAGGAAAACCGCATTGAGCGGGCGGAAAATGTAAAAGACGTGGAGCAGTATATCAGCCGAATTGATGAAATGATTGAGAGGAAAAGGCGCCTGCTCTCGGAAAAAACCATTGCTATTTAACTGTGAGAATAGTATAATCGATAAGCAAACGCACTTGCCGCAGGGCGGCAGATGCAGAAGAGGAACGGAGAAAGGATATCATGGCATTGAAGAAAAAGCCGGTTACCGGCATGAGAGATATTCTGCCTGCAGAAATGCAGGTACGGGAATATGTAATGAACCAGATTAAGGAAACGTATCGAAGCTTTGGATTTACGCAGATGGAAACTCCCTGTGTAGAGCACATTGAGAACCTGACCAGCAAGCAGGGCGGGGACAATGAAAAGCTGATTTTTAAGATTTTAAAGAGGGGAGAGAAGCTGAATCTGGAGACAGCAGAGACAGAGAATGATCTGGCGGACAGCGGTCTGCGCTATGATCTGACCCTGCCCCTTTCCAGATATTATTCTAATAACGGAGCCCAGCTTCCCAGCCCCTTTAAGGCACTTCAGATGGGAAGCGTATGGCGCGCCGATCGTCCTCAGAGAGGGCGGTTCCGTCAGTTTACCCAGTGTGATATTGATATTCTGGGAGATGCCACCAATATGGCTGAGATTGAGCTGATTCTGGCTACTACCACAGCTCTGGGAAGGATCTGTCCGGACAATGGTTTTACCGTGCGGATCAATGACAGAGAAATTCTGAAGGGAATGGCTTTATACTGCGGATTCCCGGAGAATGGGCTGGATCAGGTGTTTATTACACTGGATAAGATGGACAAAATTGGTTTGGAGGGAGTCAGCGCAGAGCTTTTGGAGCTGGGATATGAGTCAGAGAGTGTGGAGAAGTATACAGGTCTTCTGGCAGAGCTTGGCGATGATGCGGCAGCTGTCCGAAGCCTCGGTGAGAAGCTGTCTCAGGTACTTCCTGTGGCTGTGACAGAGAATCTGGCTTCTATTATGGATACGGTGACAGAGGTGGCAGAGACAGATTTTAAGCTGGCTTTTGATCCCACTCTGGTTCGCGGAATGTCTTACTATACAGGAACGATTTTCGAGGTTTCCATGGAGGGCTTTGGTGGTTCCGTGGCAGGCGGCGGCCGCTACGATAAGATGATCGGCAAATTTACTGGTCAGGATACCCCGGCCTGCGGATTTTCCATTGGTTTTGAGCGGATTGTTACGATTTTGATGGAGCAGGGCGGCCGTGTTGAGGACGGTATTGTGAGAAAAGCATATCTGGTGGAAAAGGGAATGGATTCTGGCCGGTTCAGCCAGATTATGAAGCAGGCCATGGACGAGCGCCGGGCCGGTGTTCAGGTACTGGTTTCCCAGATGAACAAGAATAAAAAGTTCCAGAAGGAACAGCTTGGAAAAGAAGGTTACACAGAATTTGTAGAGTTCTACCGGGAAGCATTAAAATAGGCAGGATTTTAGAGAGATGCAAATAACGGCGGCAGGTTCCGCCGGGAGATAAATAAAAGGAGATTATGATCATGGCAGAGTCTATGCTGGGGCTGAAACGGTCCCATCGCTGTACAGAGCTTGGCACAGCCAATATCGGTGAACAGGTAACGGTTATGGGCTGGGTGCAGAAAAGCAGAAACAAAGGCGGAATTATTTTTGTGGATTTACGGGATCGTTCCGGAATTCTGCAGATTATTTTTGAGGAAAATAACTGTGGAGAGGAAAGCTTTGCAAAGGCAGAGAAGCTGAGAAGTGAATTTGTCATTGCAGTAACAGGAAAAGTAGAGGCCCGTTCCGGCGGTGTCAATGAAAATCTGGCTACCGGAGGAATTGAGGTTCGCGCAGAAAGTCTGCGTATCCTTTCAGAGTCTGAGACTCCTCCATTCCCCATTGAGGAAAATTCCAAGACAAAAGAGGAGCTTCGCTTAAAATACCGTTTCCTGGATCTGAGAAGACCGGATATTCAGAGAAACCTGATCCTTCGCAGTAAGATTGCCATTCTCACCAGACAGTTCCTGGCTGAGGAAGGCTTCCTGGAGATTGAGACTCCTACTCTGATTAAGAGTACTCCAGAAGGTGCAAGAGACTATCTGGTTCCCAGCCGTGTACACCCGGGATCCTTCTATGCACTGCCGCAGTCTCCGCAGCTGTTTAAGCAGCTGTTGATGTGCTCTGGCTATGACCGTTATTTCCAGCTGGCTCGCTGCTACCGAGATGAAGATCTGCGGGCAGACCGTCAGCCGGAGTTTACCCAGATCGATCTGGAGATGTCCTTTGTAGATGTGGACGATGTAATTGATGTCAATGAACGTCTGCTTTACAAGCTGTTTAAGGAGCTTTTGAATGTGGAGATTCCTCAGCCGATTCCGAGAATGACCTGGCAGGAGGCTATGGATCGCTATGGTTCCGATAAACCGGATATTCGTTTTGGTATGGAACTGAAAGATGTTTCCGAAGTAGTAAAAGACTGTGAATTCGTTGTATTTAAGGGCGCTCTGGAAAATGGCGGAACGGTTCGCGGCATCAATGCCGAGGGACAGGGAGGAATGCCCAGAAAGAAAATTGACGCTCTGGTTTCCTTTGCAAAGGATTACGGCGCAAAGGGACTGGCTTATGTAGCAATTCAGGAGGATGGAACCCTGAAATCCTCCTTCGCAAAATTCATGACAGAGGAGCAGATGGCTGCTCTGGTGGCCGCTATGGACGGAAAGCCTGGCGATCTGCTGCTGTTTGCGGCAGATAAGAAGCAGGTTGTATGGGCAGTGCTGGGTGCTCTGCGTCTGGAACTGGCCCGTCAGCTGGATCTCCTGAAAAAGGATGATTTCAAATTCCTGTGGGTAACGGAGTTCCCGCTGTTAGAGTATTCTGAGGAGCAGGGACGTTTCGTAGCTATGCACCATCCATTCACCATGCCGATGGATGAGGACTGGCATCTGATTGATTCTGATCCAGGCGCTGTTCGTGCAAAGGCTTACGACATTGTATTAAACGGAACAGAGCTGGGCGGTGGTTCTGTCCGGATTCACCAGAGCGATATCCAGTCCAAAATGTTTGAGGTACTGGGCTTTACTCCGGAAAAAGCACAGGAGCAGTTCGGTTTCCTGTTAGAGGCATTTAAGTATGGAGTTCCGCCTCACGCAGGTCTGGCTTATGGTCTGGACCGTGTGGCTATGCTGATGGGCGGCTGCGACAGCATTCGTGAGGTGATCGCTTTCCCGAAGGTAAAGGATGCGTCCTGTCTGATGACAGAGGCTCCGACTCCGGTAGATCCCAAGCAGCTGGAAGAGCTTGGCATTGAGATTTCCCCTGAGGCAGCGGATGCTGAATAAAAGCAAAATTACAGCAGAATAGAGAGAAGCGGAAAATGGAGAACCGTCGTGTGAAAAACATGGCGGTTCTCTGCGTCTTTTGGAGACAAATTTTCTGGACATGATCTGTGAAAAGTATGTGAAAACATGGAAAAACGGACTTTAATTTGATACAATGAGGGTAACTATTCAGGACGGCGGGAGAACTGAACAGTTACTAATGAAGATATCTATAGAAGACAGAAATGTTGAGCAGAAATTGAAGCAGAGAGAGAGGATTCCTATATGGGAACAGATGGTTTAAAGGTACTCGTTGTAGATGATGAAGCGAGAATGAGAAAGCTGGTCCGGGACTTTCTTACAGTAAAAGGCTTTTATGTGCTTGAAGCAGAAAATGGAGAGCAGGCAGTCGATCTGTTTTTTAAGCAGAAGGATATCGCTCTGATTATTCTGGATGTGATGATGCCGAAAATGAATGGCTGGGATGTGTGCAAAACTATTCGCCAGTATTCCAGAGTTCCGATTATCATGCTGACAGCAAGAAGCGAGGAGAGGGATGAGCTCCAGGGCTTTCAGCTGGGAGTAGACGAATATATTTCCAAGCCCTTCAGCCCCAAAATTCTGGTTGCTCGGGTAGAGGCGATTCTCAGACGCAGCAATATGGCAGTGTCAGACGTGACAGATATAGGCGGCATCCGCATTGATAAAGCAGCCCATCAGGTAACGATTGACGGACAGCCGGTAGATTTGAGCTATAAGGAATTTGAATTGCTGGCATATTTTGCGGACAATCAGGGAATTGCTCTTTCCAGGGAAAAGATTTTAAATAATGTGTGGAATTATGACTATTTTGGTGATGCGAGAACCATTGATACCCATGTGAAAAAGCTCCGCAGCAAGATGGGAGAAAAGGGAAACTATATTAAAACCATCTGGGGAATGGGGTATAAATTTGAGGTAGATCAATGAATAATCAGTCATATTTCAGCAGGCTCAGGCAGCGGTTCAGCCTGAGGCATTCCATTCGCCGCCGGATTATGGTGATTTTTATTGGCCTCATGGCCAGTATGCTTCTGGCTGTCTGGGCGATTAACAATTTCTGGCTGGAACGCTATTATGTGTCCCAGAAGCAGGAGGTGATGGAGCAAGCTTACCTGGATATTAACTGTGTAGTAATGGAGCAGGTTCAGGCAGGAAAAAGCGTCAGCGATATCATCACGGAGGAACAGCATCAGGAGTGGGAAAATTGGGTTGAGGACAGAAAACAGTCCGGTTCCTGGGGAAATGATTCAGAGAGCCTTCCAAAAGCTTCCCCCGAAAGCAGAAAAAAAACGCTTTTGGGTACCATTCGAACTTATGGGGACCATAACAACATTACCACGGTGCTGATTGACAGCTACACAGGAACTATTCTTCTGCGTTCAGATTGGGAAACAGATTTTCTGGCCAGGAAGGTTCAGCAGTATGTGCTGGGAATGGATGCCGACAGGTCCAAGGTTTTAAAACAGGGGGAAAATTACGTCATTGAAATGAATTACGATTCCCGAACGAACGCAACCTATGTGGAGAGCTGGGGATATTTTTCTGACAATAAGACTCTGTTTATTATGTCTATGCCTCTGGACAGTATCCGGGAAAGCGTTGGTCTGTCAAACCGTTTTATTACGTATGCGGGTCTTATCGTGCTGGTTGCCGGAAGTGTTCTTATGTATTTTGCAACGAACCAGGTTACAAGACCGATTTTGAAGCTGGCATCTTTGTCAGAGCAGATGTCAGAACTGAATTTTGACGTAAGCTGCGACGACAGCCGTTTGGATGAAATCGGAGTTTTGGGACGCAGTATGAATACTCTTTCGGATAAACTGAAGGAAACCATAGGAGCGCTTCAGGAGGCCAATCAGCAGCTTCAGCATGATATTGACGAAAAAATCCAGATCGATGAAATGCGAAAGGAGTTTATTGCCAATGTTTCCCATGAACTGAAAACGCCCATTGCCCTGATTCAGGGATATGCAGAGGGACTGACAGAGGGAATGTGTGAGGATGAGGAGAGCCGGAGCTATTACTGCGAGGTCATTATGGACGAAGCTAATAAGATGAATAAAATGGTAAAGCAGCTGCTCACTCTGACAGCATTGGAATTTGGAAGAGATATGCCGGTCATAGAGCCTTTTGACGGGGCGGAGCTCATTCGTGATCTGGTAAATTCCTCCAGCATTCTGCTTCAGCAGAATGAGGCCCAGGTAGAGGTTTCTGTTCCTGAGCATCTGGAGGTTTTAGGAGATGAGTTTAAAATCGAAGAGGTGGTGACAAACTATCTGACAAATGCCATTCATCATCTGGACGGAGAACGGCTGATTCGGATCCGTGCAGAAGTCAGAAAAGAAACAGGACAGGCTGTGATTCGAGTGTTCAATACAGGAAACCCGATTCCAGAGGAAGACTTGCCGAATCTGTGGACCAAATTTTACAAAGTAGATAAGGCAAGAACCCGTTCTTATGGCGGAAGCGGCATTGGGCTATCAATTGTTAAAGCTATTATGGATGCTCATCATCAGGATTGCGGTGTGGTTAATAAGGAAAATGGAGTAGAGTTCTGGTTTACACTGGCTATGGCGCAGACCAAAGAGGATGATTCACGGGAAATGATACAGAAGGGAAGCCTGTGATGGAACTGCCATAACAGGAAGAACATAGAGGGGAAATGCCGGATTTTGCATAGGAAAGGGTCCGGCGGAAAAATGAACCCAAAATAACGAAAGGAAAGAGAAAGCATGAAAAAAAATCAGGAAAACTGGAAGCAGGATCTTCCCGAATTTCGGGAAAAAACAGCCGCATTTTATGCAGGAGAAATGGATAAGGGCGCGTATAAGGGATTTTCCGGCTACTATGGAAGCTATGCACAGAAAGGCGGAACAGCCAGTATGCTGCGGCTGAGAATGACTGCCGGACAGGTTACAAAGGAAAAAATGGCATTTGTAGCCAGAATGATTCAGGAGTATCAGGTAAAGAAAATGCATTTTACTACCTGTCAGACGATTCAGTTTCATGATCTGAATCAGGAACAGGTTTTTGGTGTGATGGAGCAGGCTCTGGATGCAGGGATTATTACCATGGGAGGAGGCGGAGATTACCCGCGTAATGTGATGTGCTCTCCTCTTTCCGGAACCGAAAAAGATGAATATTTTGATGTACTGCCATGGGCCAGAGAAGCAGGAGAATATCTGTTGACCTTTATTAAGGCAGAAAAAATGCCGAGAAAGCTGAAGGTGGGATTTTCCAATTCCCCAAAAAACATGACCCATGCCACTTACAGAGATTTGGGATTTGCAGCCCGTCCAGATGGACTCTTTGACGTATATAGTGCAGGCGGACTGGGAAATAATCCCTGTTTTGGCGTTCTGGTGGCAGAGGGAATCAAGCCAGAGGAGATTTGCTATTATATAAAGGCCATGTGGCTGACTTTCCGGGCTTACGGGAATTACGAAAATCGTGCAAAGGCCCGTACCCGGTATATGCAGGAGTCTCTCGGTGGTCCTGAGGCATATAAAAACGCATTTTTAGAAAAGCTTCAGCAGGTTCGGGAGTCTGGTGAGGATCTGACGGTTCAGGCTGTTGTGACGGAGATAGAGAAAAAAGGAGACGGAAGTGAAATTTCAGATGTTCGTGTAACACCTCAGAAGCAGGAGGGACTGTATACAGTCATGTGGCATCCGATCGGAGGTCTGGCTTCCACGGAAAAATTCTGTGCGCTGAATGATGCACTGCAGAAAATAGACGGCGCAGAAATGCGACTGGCTCCTGACGAGACTGCTTATATTATCAATCTTACCGGCAGTGAGGCAAAGCAGATTCTGGAATTGACAGATGACAGTGCAAAAACTCCGTTTGAGGCTTCTGTCAGCTGTATTGGTGCATCGATTTGTCAGGTAGGAGCCCGTGACTCTCAGGGACTTCTGACAGCATGTGTGGAGGCGGTTCGGCAAGCACAGCTTCCAGCTTCTGCTCTGCCGAAAATCCATATTTCCGGCTGTCCGTCTTCCTGCGGAACCCATCAGACAGGAGAAATGGGATTCCGCGGTGGAGTGAAAAAAGTAGACGGAAAGGTTTGGCCAGCCTTTGTACTGTATGTAGGCGGCTGTGACTACCAGGGAAAAGAGACAATGGGACAACAGCTGGGAACTATTGAAGAAACAAAAATTCCGGAATTTCTGGTAACTCTGGGACGGCATGTGGCTGAAAGCGGCATGGAATTCCATGAGTGGCGTCAGAAAAATCCGGATATGCTGGAGAATCTGGCAAAGCCTTATCTGGCATAGGCTTTGTCAGGGTTGTTTCTCTGATTGGGAGGAATTCTTCTTATTTTGAACGAGTGCCAGCAGCTCCTGCATATTCAGCCGCTGATCCTTCATTTCACTTCTGGTACCAGGCAGATAATGCTCCAGAATGGGAAGGAGGATCAGAACGGTGATTCCTGCAGTAAAGCCTCCGTTGTACAAAACAAAACCACCGTGAACCGCGCTGGTTGCGGTACACATGGAGGCACAGAGAAAACCACTTAAAATGCCTACGCGGAAGCCGTAATGGCCAACTAAGGGGCTCATTCCCGTTGCAAAGGCAACACCATTTAAGTATCCCTGGGTAGAAAGGGACCAGGTCAGCTCACGGCCGTTCATGTGACAGAAAAATCCTGTAACAAGATAAAGCATCTGATATCCGATCAGGATAGGAAGTACATTTCGGGGATGCTGTCCCATGGCAGAAAAGGTAAGAGCTGCCAGCATAATACCAAAGGTGGGGCCGGTGAATCCGGCTCCATTTGTAAAGAGAATTACCAGATTCAAATATAGTAAAAACAGAGAACCATAAATTCCAATATTCATCAGACATACAGACATTCCGTATTTTTCTGCAAAATCACTTCGAAAGCCGGTATCCTTTAACAAATGAGAAAGACCCTTCAGGCTTCGTCCATTTAAAAAATAACCTGTAAGAAAACAAAATAAAAAAATCAGCAGATAGAAACAGTTTCCATAAAGCCGATAGCTTTCTCCAAAACGGATATAAATGGGGTTTTCTACAGTGATAATCTCCGGTGGGACAATTCCCATGGTCCGATACATCAGGTTGAAAACGAAAAAGCCAAAAACTCCGAAAGCCAGCCCACCATTGTACAGATTATAGCCCTTATGCCATGCCCGGGCTCCCGGCAAAATAGCCGGAGTGACGTAGCCCATCATCAGGCAGAAGCAGACAGCCAGAATCACACCCTTTAATTCCAGCTGAGCCTGACCGAACAGAAAGGTATCTCTCTGGGTATAGCGGAAGAGAAATTCGCTGATAAATGGTGCAAAGGAGGTTGTATACATACAAATATGGAGATTATCTTTATAATCCAGTTTCTGGCGGTGAAGATATACAAAAGGAGCCAGAAAGCAGGGCATCATATTCAGCAGGTTCAGTCCGTAGAAACAATGGGCAACTACAAGAAAGTATCCAGATAAGGTATTGGTATGAGAATTGCCTGGAAGGCCGATCATAAACAAAAAGCAGACCATACCGCATACGCCGGCATTTAACATGGCGCTGGCCAGGCCGCCTATGGCAAAATAATCAGTCACCAGAGGACATGGCGTAATAAGAATCCTGTACCAGTTCTGAAATACGGATCCCCATTCACCAGTATAAATTGCTGCAATAAAAGCGGAAATCAGAAATGCGGCAGAAAAGCCAAAAGCGATTCCGTTAATGATCTGACTGTTGTTAAATTTTTTTATTTTCATTTGTAAACCTGCTCCCCTAAAAATGATGCCGCAGAATGAATTTTCCCCGCAGCAGACTTGTTGATTTCTTGTAACTATTCAGGACGGCGGGAGAATTGGAAGAAAAATCCGTGTCAAGCTTGCTTGTAAGCGGGGCTTTCTTCCAGTTCTCACATCGGAGGAATCTCCGACGCTTCTTGTCCGGCTTTGCCGGACAAGAAGATGCCCCGTCCTGAACGGTTACGATTCCTTTATATCATCTTAACATGGAAAAAAAGATTATACAATCCGTGGAAGCATTGTCTATGAAAAAGTACAACACCTGTTATTTCTATAAAATATAATAGAAGAAACTGCGAAGAAAAAAGAGAATCATAAGGGAGAGAAGAGAGTCGGGCGGATTGGGGAGAGGAAAAATGAGAAAGGAGGCAGATACAAAAAATATGGAAAAGCAGCATAAAACAGGAAAAAACGAAAAAATAAAAAAATTGAAAAAAACTGTTGACATTTGTTGGAAGGTTTGATATTATATAACTCGCCGCTGAAAACGGCGGCAACGAACTTCAAAAAGTTCAAAAGAAAAATAAAAAAGTTGTTGACAAACAAAAGCAACTGTGATATACTTAAAAAGTTGCTGCTGAGAACAAACAACAACATGAACCTTGAAAATGAAAGATTGAACAGTGTTTAAAACCCTGAAAATTCTAATAAAAAAGAGTCCTGGTTGGACATCTTTGAATCAGAGTATTCAGAACAAAAACAAACCAAACAACAGTAGAACGGTTTAAAATTTGCTAGTAGTTAATTTTGAATCGGGACACAAACTTTTTATTGAGAGTTTGATCCTGGCTCAGGATGAACGCTGGCGGCGTGCCTAACACATGCAAGTCGAGCGAAGCGATTTAGCGGAAGTTTTCGGATGGAAGTTAAATTGACTGAGCGGCGGACGGGTGAGTAACGCGTGGGTAACCTGCCTCATACAGGGGGATAACAGTTAGAAATGACTGCTAATACCGCATAAGCGCACAGCATCGCATGATGCAGTGTGAAAAACTCCGGTGGTATGAGATGGACCCGCGTCTGATTAGCTAGTTGGTGAGGTAA